>CAZCQM010000032.1:10075-19511 GCA_964500785.1 uncultured bacterium | reverse complement strand
CGCGCTGGAGCGGCGAGCACGTGCACTGCTTCGCCTTCGAGCCGTGGTAGCCGCACGGACAGGGGTTCATGGCTGCCACCAGCTGGAAGCGCGCGGGGAACGTCACCGCACTCCTGGCGCGCGAGATGGTGATCTGCCCCTCCTCCAGCGGCTCGCGCAGCGTCTCCAGCACGTGGCGGCGGAACTCCGGCAGCTCGTCCAGGAAGAGCACGCCGTTGTGCGCGAGCGTCACTTCGCCCGGGCGCGGCACACCGCCCCCGCCGATCAGCCCCGCGTCGCTGGCGCTGTGGTGCGGCGCGCGGAACGGCGCCGCGGTGACGAGCCCGCCGGCCCCGTTTCCGAGTAACCCCACGATGGAGTAGATCATCGTGGTCTCGATGGCGCGCGCGGGCGGAAGCGGCGGCAGGATGGAGGTGAAGCGCCGCGCGAGCATCGTCTTCCCCGATCCCGGCGGCCCGGTCATCAGAACGTGGTGCCCACCCGCGGCGGCGACGAGCAGCGCGCGCTTGACCGCCTCCTGCCCGACCACGTCGGCCATGTCCAGCGTGAACGAGGCGGTCGATCGCGGCGCGGGGGCGGGTTCGTCTGCGGGCTTGACGGTGATGCGCCCGCTGACGGCTTCGTCGAACAGATCGTCGTCCGATCCGCCGCCCGATCGCCCCGCCGGCGCCGGTGCGAGCGCAGCCGCCACCACGGCGCGCAGGCTCGCGCACGCCATCACCTCCAGCCCTTCGACCACGCGCGTCTCCTCGAGGTTCGCGAGCGGTACCACGGCGCGCGCGAACCCCCGGGCGCGGGCGTGGAGCAGGATGGGCAGCACGCCGGGGATGCGCCGGAGCGACCCGTCGAGCGCCAGCTCGCCGACAAAGAGGGTCTTCGTGGTCGTCGCCTCGGCCTGCCCCGACGCGAGCAGGATCCCCACCGCGATGGCGAGGTCGTGGGCGGCGCCCTCCTTCTTGACGTCGGCGGGGGCCAGATTGACGGTGATGCGCTCCAGGGGAAAGGGGCGCCCCGTGTTCTTGATGGCGGCGGTGACCCGCTCGCGGCTCTCGCGGACGGCGGCGTTGGGGAGCCCCACCACCGAGAACGCGGGGATCCCCCGCGAGATGTCCACTTCGACTTCGACGACGAGACCTTCGATTCCGACGATGGCCCCGGAGAATACAGTTGTATGCACAGCCCGACCTCCTCTTCGACCCGGCCCCGGTGCAGCGGCAGACTACTATATGTAGGGAGGAGCGCCGGGAGCGGGAGGAGTGCGAAGGGAGGATCCCGGCGAAGGGATCAGGGTAGCACGGGGGACGGGCAAGAAAAAGGGGAAGGGAGGCCGAAGCCTCCCTTCCCCGTAAAGCTCGCGGCCTCGTCGTGCCGCGAGGCCAGGCTACATCTCCAGCAGGTCTACGGCCGCAGCGGGCTTGCGCCGACGACGACGTCTCGTCTTGCGCTTCGCCTTGGCTTTGGTCTTCGTCTTGCGACGGACCTTGCGCTTGGTTTTGCGCTTGGCCTTGCGCTTGGTCTTGGTTTTGCGACGGACCTTACGCTTGACTTTGCGCTTGGCTTTGCGTTTGACCTTGCGCTTGGTCTTGGCCTTGCGGCGGACCTTGCGCCGGACTTTGCGCTTGGCCTTGCGGGCTGTGCGTTTGACTTTGCGTTTGACTTTCCGCTTGGCTTTCCTCTTGGCTCTCCTCTTGGCTGCCATAGTGGTGCCTTCCTTCCTGGTGGACGGGAGCACTGCTCCCCCCACCCGTACGGGTTAGACTAACCATTTCGGAGAGTGTCGCAATCATGTCAAGTGCTGTCGACAAAAAAATTCGAGGGATCATGCAAAAAAGCGCGGTGCTGGATCGCCGATCGCACCGGCTTTTCGGGGAGATCTCCGGCCGTTCGATGTGATTGCGTGCCCGCGCGAGCGAAGATCGTCCCGAGAAGCGCCGGCGGCACCGTGATAGAGCGCCGGCGCATTCTCGGTCCGTACCGGCTTTGACTGTCGTCCTGGAGCGGGGACAGGCGGGAAGAAGCCGGCATTCACTCGCGTTCAGAATACGCACTGCGACCGACGCGGGAACCCGCGATCGTGGCGTCGGGGCGCGCTAGATGGACGTTTCCTGATTCGCTCTCTCGACCTGTCGGCGGAGGCTCGCGATCGTCATGCGCATCCATTCCGCCTGCTCCGCATGCCGGATGCACGCCCCGGCATTCTCCGCAAACACCGTCAGCGCCTGAAGATCGTCTTCGCTGTAGGCGACATCGCTCGACTGTGTGCTGACGTTGATCACACCCACCAGCTCGTCGCGCAGGATGATGGGCACCACCATCGCGCCGAGCAGGGATGGCGAATTGAGCTTCAGGTCGGGATTCTCCTTGAGCTCGCGCTCCGCGCCCAGAATGAGCGCGCGCTTCTGCTGGGCGACCCATCCGGAGACGCCCTCCCCGATCGCCTGTTCCGCGCCCATCATGTTTGTGGCCGTGCCCTCTCCGCTCGCCGCACGGACGATGAGCTTCTGTGTCTCCGAGTCATACAACATGAGCGAGGCGCGGTGGCAGTCGAACGATTCCAGGCACGACTGCGTGATGCATTCGAATACCGCCTGGGGAGTGATGTGCAACCCCATGATTCGGCTTACGTTGAGCAACCCGTAGAGGCGGCGCCGCGAGGATTCGTGAACCGCCTCGCGGAACGCGCGGAGTTGCCTGTTGATGCGATTCAGGTTGCGCTGCTCGCGCGTCAGATACAGGACCAGCGTCAGCACCAGGACGACGCACGCGAGCACGAGCGCGATATCGGTCCGGACCCAGGGCCACGGGCTGACGATGCGGTCCGAGAGCAGCGTGGCAACCACGAGGCCGAAACCCGCGCTGGTGATGACGAAGGTCGTGGCGAGCAGGACCCAGTTTTTCCACGAGCGATGCAGCAAGACGTCGCCGGTGGGATGTGAGTCGGTGGAACCGGTCGGCGCAATCGCCGCCGGGGTTTCTGGAATGGACATCGCTGCCTCCCCGCAGGTGCATCCGTGGATATCGAGAACCAGGGAGTTGATTGCAAGACTACCGCCAGCCCAGCCGTCCATCCACGAGCTCGCCGCTCGGAAGACAGGGATAACTATCTGTGTGACAAGAGTTTAAGGCAAAGGAGCGATTTATCCTGATTTTTCCCTTCCGGAAAGCCTGAGGCGCCGGCCAGGCCGCCGGGCGCGTCCGGACGCGTGCTCCGCGTCTCTATAGTAGTAGGGGAGGCTGCGCGGGATATCCCCATCCGGAGGGCGACCTAGTCGTCCAGTGAAGTGATTCCGTGGCGTATTGCGAATTTCGTGAGCCCGGCGACGTGCCGGATGCCGAGCTTTCGCATGATCTGCCGGCGGTGGGTTTCGACCGTCTTGACGCTCACGGAGAGCGCCTCGGCGATCTCCCGGGTCGTCCTGCCTTCGGCCAGGAGCTGCAGCACCTCGCGCTCGCGCCCGCTCAAGCCTCCCGCGCCGTCGCGGTCCAATCGATCGAGCGACCGCATCAGGAGGGTTTCGGCGGCGGGGCTCAGATAGGTTCCTCCGCCGGACACCGCCTCGAACGCCCGGCGCAGCTCCGAAAGTCCGCCGTCGGCCAGCACATAGCCCGATGCACCCGCCCGCATCGCCCGCGTTACCCGTTCCCAGTCGGCCCGGACGGACACGACGATGACCGGGACGCCGGCCGCCACCGCGACGATCTGCCGGGTGGCCTCGGCCCCGTTCAGGCCGGGCAGGGTGGCGTCGACCACAACGATGTCCGGGCGGAGGCCTTCGGCGAGCGCCACGGCCTCCCGACCATCGGTGGTTTCTGCAACGATGTCGATGTCTCCGCGGGCTGCGAGGACCTGGCGCAGGCCGTCAAGGCACAGGCGGCTTCCCAGCGCCAGGAGTACACGAGTCGCCATGGTATGCCGAATCTCCCCGTCGCCGGATACGAAACTGAACGGTCAGAGATGGGTCCGGGAAGAGCACGGGCCGGCGTCACGAGTCCAATGAACTCCCCGTTCTCCCCTGGGGACCCGTTGTCACGAGCATGAACAGGGAGACGCCCGGTGTCAATGGGAACATGGACACCCGCACTCCTGACGGTCGGCCTGCGACTCGCGATACGGGGGTCGACGCGGGCCGGGATTTATGCGACACCTTCTCCCTTGCGCGGTCGCGCACGACCGCCTCGACGTCCATGAACCCCTTCCGCCGCATGACAGCATTCAGCGACGAGGAGCACCGCATCCTCGCCATCACGTGCCCGGGGCACTTCTTCACCCATTTCTTTCTGCTGGCCTTTCCCGCCATCACCATTCCGCTGACGGTGACCTTCGGCATGCCGCTGGAGGAGGTCGTCCGGCTCAGTTTCTGGATGTACCTGCTCTTCGGCGTGCTCGCGCTGCCGGTCGGCCTCATGGCGGACCGCTGGCGCGCAAAGCCCATGCTTACCGCCGGCATCGCCCTGATGGGCGCGGGGCTCGTCGTGGCGGGCACGTTTCCCTCGCCGCGCGTGATGACGCTGGCGCTGGCTGCGGTCGGCGTGGGTGCGAGCGTCTACCACCCGGCCGGCATTGCGCTGATCTCGCACACGGTGCGCCTGCGCGGCCTCGCGCTCGGCGTCAACGGCGTGTTCGGGAGCCTCGGCATCGCGCTCGCGCCGCTGGCGACGGGCCTTCTCACGTGGGCGTTCGGCTGGCAGGCGGCGCTTGTCGTTCTCGGCGCGGTGGGACTGGTGACGGCGGCGATCGTGCACCGGCTGCGCGTCGACGAGACCATCCGCCCGCACACGTCGCGGATTCCACCGGGCCGGGAGATGTTCCGGTATTTTCTCATTCTGTGTGTCGCGCTGGTCCTGGGCGGCATGGTCTATCGCGGCAACATGCTCCTCCTCCCCGCCTACATGGAGCTCAAGACGACGTTCCTCGCTCAGGTTCTCGGTCGCCTCCCCCTGCCCGGCACCCGCAGCACGGCGACCCTGGCCGCCACGATTCTGGCCTCGGTGGTGCTCTTCGCGGGCCTGTTCGGGCAGCTCGCGAGCGGACGCATGGCGGACCGGATGGACCTCCGGCGGGCGTACCTGCTGTTCTACGCGTTGAGTCTCCCGTTCCTCCTCGGCATGGCGTTTACGCGGGAGTGGTTCCTGGTGGCGTGCGCGGCCGCCTACGGGTTCTTCACCTTCGGCATCCAGCCGGTCGAGAACAGCCTGATCGCCGCGATCACGCCGGAGCGCTGGCGGAGCACGAGCTACGCAGTCAAGTTCGTCCTCAACTTCGGGGTCGGCGCGACGGTGGTGGAGATGATCGGCCCCATCAAGCGGGCGTACTCGCTGGAGATGGTCTACGTGTTCCTGGCCGGCGTCGTCTTCCTGATCGTCATGAGCATCCTGGCGCTGATGCTGGCCTCGCGTCGCGTCCCCGCCATCCGCAACTGAGGGCGGCCACGCCGCAGGTTGGTCTCGACCCGGCGCGCGCGATTACGCTACGATTCCCCCGACCGCTATGGAGATCGATATGGAACAAAAAGAGTGGGAAGAACGCCTGGATCGCTACGCCGACCGGACGGCGGATGCCGTCAAGAAGGGTGTGGGCATCCTCGAGGACGCCTTCGAGAAGAGCAAGGAGACCATCGTCAACGAGACGACGACGCAGCCCGGCGAGGAGCCGGGGACGACCCGCAAGGGATCGCCGCGCCTCGGTCTGGCGATGGTCGCGGTGGGGATCATCTGGCTGCTCAATACCCTCGGGGTCCTCGATCAGCCGGTTCTCCCCATCCTCCTCATCATCCTCGGCGTCTATTTCGTCGCCCGCTCGCGCTAGCGGGATCCCGCGCGTGCGGAGCGGGACTTGCGCGGGGCGCGATCGCGGGGCCCCTTGCGCTTCGCCTGGGGCGAACGCGCGGGACGTGGACCGCTGCGGTTCTTTCGGGGCGAGCGCCGGCCCTTTCCCGGCTTCCCATCCTGCGTGTAGTAGGCGTGGTGGTTCAGGACCTTGTACACGAGCCGGGCCGCGGCGAACGATGACGTGATGTCCGACGGCTGCGGGCACAGCTCCACGGCGTCGAACGCGATCACGTTCTTGTGCCGGAACACCGTATCCAGGATCTCCATCACCGTTTCCCACCCGAGTCCCCCGGGCTCCGGCGTTCCCACCGACCGGATCAGCTCCGGCGTGAACCCGTCGAAGTCCACGGTCAGGTAGACGTCACGGGGCAGGTTGAGCAGGTCCGCGCGCGCCTTGCGCGTCCAGGCGCGGTGGGCGCTCACGCGATCCGTCTCCTTGAGCAGCCCCCACTCCTCTTCGGCCAGGGTCCGGATTCCCACCTGGACGATGGGCCCGAAGCGCATGCTGTGCCATCCCGCGCACGCGTGGTTGTCGGGCCGGCCCTGGTACTCCGGGCGCAGGTCGGCGTGGGCGTCGAGCCAGACGATGCCCATGGTGGGACGCGCCACGGCTTCGATCAGTGCGGGGGTGATGGAGTGCTCGCCGCCCACGAACCCGAGGAATGCATCGGGGTGCTCCTCGCGCAGCGCCTTCGCGGCGCGCGTGACGGATGCCAGGTCGGTGATCTTCGGGCGGACGGTGAGGATCCCGTGCTTCGAAGCGTCCACTTCGAGGACCTCGTCGAAGAGCTCCACGTGCCCCGACGCCTCCACGATGGCGTCGGGCGCCTTGCCCACGCCGCGGCCGTAGGTGGTCGTCTGTTCGTAGGGAATCAGCCCCAGGACGTAGCGGTTGTCTTCGCGAACGATCTCGCCGGGGTCGGCCTTGTCCTCGAGGAAACCGGTGCTCATAGGCATCGAAGAGCGGCTTCGCGGCCTAGTAGGCGCAAAAGACGCCGGCCGCGATCACGGTGGTCCACAGCCCGTTCTTGCCGAGCGCCGTCTGGCAGATGTTGGACGTGCGCACGATATCCCGGCCGATCTTCCACTGTTCCTTGCGCTGGTCCCACGCCAGGTCGAGGTCGAGCTCGATACCGAGCGTGGACGCCAGCATGGTGGCGGCCAGGTCCTCGGCGTAGTCGCCCGCGGTCTTCTCGTTCTGGCCGTAGGCATGGTGCTCCGAGAGGTATCCGTACTTGTTCGAGTCCCCGGGGATGGCCACGCCGATGGAACAGGCGGCCATGCGGAACGCCTCGTCGGTGGATGTCCGGCTCATGACGGCGAAGACCACCTGGCCCGGCTGAAGCATCTCGATCCCCTTCTTCTTGGGGACCAGCTTGCACCGGGGCGGGAAGATGCTCGAGACCGTTACGAGGTTGACCTGCGCGATGCCCGCGTCTCGGAGAGCCAGCTCGAAGCTCGTGAGCTGCTCACGGTGCCGGCCCACACCCTTGGTGAGGAACATCAACCGGGGTACGAGATCCATTCTTTCTCCTCTGCTCATGGGAAGCGCCACCGAGCGCCGGCGGCCGGAAGGGGTGCGGTTGAATTGAAGATCGCGCAACATATACGGTCAATCCCCCGTGCTGTCAATACCCCGCGGGAAGGCTCCGGGAGCCCGCCTCCGGCCCGGACGGCCCCGGGCAACCGAGCCCCGTGCCCGGGCAAAAAAAAGAGAAGGGAGACTTGCGTCTCCCTTCTCCGAGATCGCAGCCTGGCCAGGCCGCGAGCCAACTTACATGGCTTTCGCTTTGGCTTTGCGTCTGCGACGCTTTGCCTTGCGCTTGGCTTTGCCCTTGGCCTTCGCCTTGGCTTTGGTCTTGCGCTTGGTCTTGCGCTTGGCCTTACCCTTGGCTTTGGCTTTGGTCTTGCGCTTGGCTTTCCTCTTAGCTGCCATTGTTGGTTCCTTCCTTCGGACGAGCGAAGTGACCTTCACTCGCCACCTTCAGGGTTTAACCAGGTTACTATCAACGGGTGAATCAGCATGACCTGTTCCACCGTTGCCGGAATTCTTGCATAACCGAATACCCTGTCAACAAAAAATTACGATCTGGCATGGAAATCTTCCGGTGCCGGGTCGTCGATCGGCCCTGATCGAACATCGATGACGGGTGGTTCCACGGTCGCGGATCGGTCCCGCGAACGCACACCACGCTCGCGCGTCCGAAGGAGGAAATGCGCGTCGTACTGCATTGCAACGTGGAACGCAGAAAGGCGCGAATGCGTTGTATTCGCGCTCCGTTCGTTGAACGGAGCGTGATCACCGACTCGTGTCGCGCACTCATCGCGCATCGAATCCGGTGCGACGATGTCCCCGCGATAACGTCCCCGTGAAAGCGGCGATCCTCCGTCGTCGCGTGTGCGTCGTCGCCGGCCATCGTCAAGGCAACCGCTGACATTCCCGGTCGTCGCGCGCGCCCGCGCGGCCCCGCGGCGCTCCTCATTATAGAAAGGGCGCGGGCGGGCGGCGGCAAAGGCTAACCCACTGTGCGGACACATGATTGCCGGTATGGCAGATTCTCTGCCAGGGGGCATCCCTTGTCCCCGAAGGGCATTTCTGGTAGCGTTGTGTCCCACAATTCCCCGGATCGGGGACGTCCGGCCGGCGCGTAGTGGCGTGCCGGCGACGGCGCACCGACCCTGACCACCCGACAACGACCCCCGGAAAGAACACTCATGAGCGATCGAATGAACCTGTTCGAGATGGCCAGCGCCCAGTTTCACAAGGCCGCTGACCTCATCAAGCTGGACACCCTGACGCGGACGGTCCTGTCCGAGCCGCAGAACGAGATCATCGTCAACTTCCCCGTGCGCATGGACGACGGCACCTACCGTCTGTTCAAGGGCTACCGGATTCAGCACAACAACGCCAACGGTCCCTACAAAGGCGGCATCCGGTTCCACGAGTCGGTGAACCTGGCCGAGGTCAAGGCGCTCGCCGCGTGGATGACGTGGAAGTCGTCGCTGATGGGGATCCCGTTCGGGGGCGCGAAAGGCGGCGTCACCGTGAACCCGCGCCAGTTCACTCCGCAGGAGCTGCTCCGCATCACCCGCCGGTTCACCCACGCGCTCGGCAACAACATCGGTCCCGAGTACGACATCCCCGCGCCGGACGTGGGGACGGGGGCGAGGGAGATGGTCTGGATGATGGACACCTACATGACCATGTTCAACGCGTCCGACCGCAACGCCACGCGCCGCGTGGTCACGGGCAAGAGTGTGCTGAACGGCGGCAGCGTCGGACGCGACAAGGCCACGGGACAGGGCCTCGTGTACTGCCTCGAGGTGTGGGCGAAGCACCTGGGCTTCGACATCAACGGTTCGACGTTCATGGTGCAGGGGTACGGAAACGTGGGCTCCCACGCCGCTCGCATCATGCAGAAGGGGGGCGCGAGACTCCTCGCGGTCAGCGACCACACCGGCTCCATCGCGAACCCCGACGGGATCGACGCCGAGGAGCTGGCGACCCACGTCGCGGCCACCGGCGGCGTCGCCGGATACGCCCACGCGCGCCAGGTTTCGGTCACCGAGTTCTTCGGCACCCCGGTGGACATCTTCATCCCGGCGG
>CAZCQM010000032.1:0-10065 GCA_964500785.1 uncultured bacterium | reverse complement strand
TGGAGTGCACCATCAACGTCGAGACGGTGGGGCTCATCCGGGCGAAGTACATCATCGAGGGCGCCAACGGCCCCACCACGCTCGAGGCGGAGCGCCAGCTGATCGACCGGGGCGTCATCGTGATCCCGGACATTCTCGCCAACTCCGGCGGTGTCACGGTCAGCTACTTCGAGTGGGTCCAGAACAAGAACAGCGAGGTCTGGGAGCTGGATCACGTGGACGAGGAGCTCCGCCGCGTCATGCGGCGCGCCGCCCACGACGTGGTCCAGGAGATGGAGACCCGCAAGGTCGAGCCCCGCATGGCGGCCATGACGCTGGCGCTGTCGCGGCTCGAGAAGGTCTACGTCGAGCGCGGTATCTTCCCGTGATCGAGCGGTGATCGGGGCGCGCGCGGCGCGCCCCGCGGATCATCCCTGAGGCGGGGCCGCCGTCTCTCCCAGCGTCGCGAGCCTTCGACGCGCCCGCGCGACCGCTTCCAGGTCCCACGCGGCATCTCCCCAGCAGCCGACGAACGCCTCGTAGCTCGCACTCGCCTCCTTCTGGTTGCCGCGGGCGACGTCGGACTCACCGAGAAAGAACAGGGCCTGCACGTAGAGGACGGGATCCCCGTGGTAGGGGAACTCGAGTCCGAACAGACGCTGCCGGGCCGCCGTGAACGACGCGGCCGCGGTCTCGGCGTCCCCGCTCTCGAACGCGGCGAACCCGGTGAGGAAGGTGCGTCGCGCATCCGATCCGGCGAGCACCGCGGATCCGGGGGGCGCGGCGGCGAGCACCGCCAGTGCGTCCGTCTGGCGCTGCTCGGTGATACGGGCCAGCGCCGTCAACTCGGTGACGTCCAGCGACAGCCGGTGCGCCCACAGCACCCACTCGGGGTCGCTGGACAGTTCCTCGATCACCGTGTCGGCCGACTGGAAGTCGCCCTTGAGCATCTGGATGCGTGCGCGCGCCAACCGGACCGGAATGTCGCCGAACCCGGTCAGCCATCGCTCCACCACGCTCTCGGCGCGGTCCGCCTGCCCGAGCTGGCAGAGGTACTCGACCAGCCGCAGCGACAGCGAGAGGCCGCGGTGCGTGGCGTCGGCGAGCATGGCCTGGCGGATGGCCTCGTCCATCGCGTTTACGCCCTCGTCGAAGTCGCCGGACATGAAGTCGACGAACCCGATGCCTTCGTTGCCGATCGACTTCAACACCAGCTCGTCGAACAGGAGCAGCTTCTCGTAGCTGACGCGGGCCGCCTCGAAGTCCCCCGCCACGGCGTAGAGGAGCGCGCGCGTCATGATGGCGGGTATGCACCTCGAATCCAGGGAGAGCGCGTTGTTGCAGAATTCCGTCGCCGCCTGCCGGTTGCCGCGCGCCAGCTCGACCTGCGCGATCAGCACGTACGGAAACGGCTCTTCGGTGTAGATGCGTCCCAGCTCGCGCGCCGCGGTCAGGGCCCGGTCGTAGTCGTGCGCCGCCGCGGCCCGGCGGATGTAGAGCTCCGCGTAGGGCCCCACGCCCGGATTCGCCTTCACCAGCGGCGCCAGCTCCCGCGAAGAGTCGTCGGAACGTCCCATGAGCAGGTACGTCAGCGACAACAGATACCGGGCGTCGTCCTCGTCGTCCCTGCCGCGCTCCGCCCGCGAGAGCAGGGCGGCCGCCGCCGTGTAATCGCGTTCCACGAACAGCTGCTCCATCCCGGCGATGAGCGACGTATCCCCGGGTGCGGTGGCCATGGCGCGCATCACCGCGTAATCGAGGGCGTCCTCGTCGTCGATCAACGGATCCGCGTAGCATTCGATGAGCTTGCGCCATGCCGGGTGATAGGTCGAATCGACCGCGACCGCGTGCTCGAACACGACGGTCGCCTCGCGCACGCGCCACATCTGCAGGAACTCGACACCCATCGTGTACAACTCGTCGGCATTGGCGTCGTCGAGATGCTTGAGGTCGATGGTCGAGGCCTCCGGCGTCACCGCGGACGGCAGACGCGGCGCGCGTACCGGTTCGCGCGGTGCGTTCGGTATCGAGCGCAGCAGGATGATGGCGCCGGCGAGGAGCAGGACGAGAAAGAATCCGTAGGCGATGGTCTTCATGATGCGGTGTGGCGGTCGACGATTTCGAGCACGCCGTCGAGTCGCATCGACTCCGGCCCGGCGCCCGACTCGTGACAGCGTTTGGCGACTTCGAGCATGGCCTGATTGAGCGGCGTGGCGATCCCGTGCTCGCGTCCCAGCGCGATCACGGGACCGTGGAGATACTCGGCCTCGATGCAATCCCGCTTGAGATACAGGTCCTGCCACGTCGAATTGTGGATCTTGACCCCGTGTTCGCTCCGCTTCGCGCGTGGGCGTTTCAATTCCGCGATCATCTCCTGGATCGACGGGTCCTTTCCGTCGCACGACCGCGGCCGGATGCGTGCGGCGCGGAAGACACGACGATCCTCCTCGAGCAACGCGACTTTGAGATCGTTGAAGCGATTGTCGTCGTGATCGCGGGGATCGATTGCGGCGTGGAGCACACTCTGCGAGTTCACCGCCAGCTTGAGCCATTTATCGGATACGATCGCCCGCGAGGCGGCGGCGTCGAACCCGGCGGCCGAGAGCGCCTCGGCCAGCGCGCGCGACATGGCGTCGCGCCCGGATGGATGGCGGCCGACGATCACGCGGCCGGGGACGCGGAACGACGCGTGCCCCGACTGGAGCATGGAGCACGTCATGCGCACGACGCCCCCGTAGACGAGCGGGAACCGGCGCGCAACCACATCTTCACTGGCAACTCCATTCTGGAAGCACACGATCGGTGTCTCGCGCGGCACGCGATCGGCGAGCTCCTCCGCGGCGGCGGGCACGTCGCCGGACTTGAGGGTCAGAAGCAGGCAGGTGTCCCCGTCCACGTCGGATGCGGCGAGCACCGGGGCCGCGCGCGGGTGGGCGAGGTATTCGCCGGTCGCGGACTTGATGCGCAGGCCTTCGCCCACGACGGCGTCGACGACGGGCTGGCGCGCGATCAACAGGACGTCGTGGCCACGAAGCGACAGCATGCCTCCCAGCACGCTCCCCACGGCACCCGCTCCATAGACCACGATGCGCATCGCGAACCTCTCAATCCAGACCGGGGCGCCCGGCGTCACGCCGTGGCGACCGCTCCCCCCTTGACTTGCCACGCTTCGATGCCGCCCGCCACGTTGATCGCGCGGTACCCCATGCGATCGAGCAACCCCGACGCGTACGTCGAGCGGTTCCCCGTCCGGCAGTAAACGACCACGGGCTGCTTCTTCGGGACCTCCGCGATCCGCTCCAGCAGCCGCGTGTGGGCGATGTTGTGCGCGCCCGGGATCCACCCCGTCTCGGCGAGCTCCGACGCGCGGCGCACGTCCAGCAGGAACGCGCCGCCGGCCACGTGGCGCTCGACGTCGTCCACGCCGATCTCCGTCACCGACGCGGTCTTCCCGCGGCCGGCGTAGCCGTCGAACATCTCCGGCGTCGCGTAGCCCATGATGTCATCGAGCCCGACGTGGATGAGATCCACGACCGCCTCGCGCACGCGCGCTTCCGCGACGATGAGATAGATCGGCATCTTCTCGGGAATGTAAGACCCGGCCACCGTGTTGAAGGCGCGGTTGAGCGGCGCGAACAGCGACCCCGGGAGATGCGCGCGCGCGTAGGCGCTCCAGTCGCGCGTGTCCACCACCGCGACGCCGGTCGCGTGGGACAGGTCGGCCAGCTTGTTGCCCGGGACCTTCCGCGGGCTCGGGACCTTCCCCAGGACACGGGGGCCGACCTTGTTGTCGCGCTTCATGCGCCCGAAGTACAACGGCGGCTCGGGCTGCCCGTCGAGAATGTACCCGACGAACGCATCCTCGCCGGTCGCCATCGCCAGGGCCCGGTTGGCCACGAGCTCGTAGCCGACCGTCGACATCGGCATCGCCCCGAGCGCCTTGCCGCACGCGCTTCCCGCGCCGTGGGCCGGCCACACCTGCACCGACGGATTCAGGCGCCGGAACCGATCGAGCGACCGGTAGAGCGTGCGCGCCCCGGGCTCCATCGACCCCACCTGGCCCGCGGCGGTCTCCAGGAGGTCCGGGCGCCCGACGTCGCCCACGAACACGAAATCGCCCGAGAGCAGTCCGACCGGGATGGGTGAGCCCGACGGCGTGTCGGTGACCAGGTAGCACATGTGCTCGGGCGTGTGCCCGGGCGTGAACATCGCGTCGAAACGGATGTTGCCGATCATGAAGTGGTCGCCGTCGTGCAGGAGCCGCTGCGCGTACGCGCCCGCGGCGAGCCATTCCGACTGCCAGTCGGGTCCGCCTTCGCCCGACACGTACGCCGTCGCCCCCGTCCGCTCCGCCAGCTCGCGCGCCCCGGAGAGGAAGTCGGCGTGAATGTGGGTTTCGGCGACCGCCACCACGCGCAGGTTCTCGTCGGCGGCGATCTCGAGGTAGCGGTCGACGTCGCGCATGGGGTCGACGACGATGGCGTCACCGGTCGCCTGGCACCCGATGAGGTACGCGTACTGGGAGAGCCGGGGGTCGTATATCTGGCGAAAATACACGGGTCACCTCGCGGTCCGCGCACGGGCTCCCGCGGAACCGTACGAGACGCGCTCGGCGCGGGCGGATTTCGCATTCATGATGCGCCAACCGGCGACCGGTGTCATGCCCTTTTTGAGGACACCGACGCGACGAAAAAGGCGATCCAGCCCTCGGAATTGGGGGCCCGGGTGACGCGGCGGAACCGGCTGTTTCCCTGCCCGGTGCTCCGGTCGATGTCCTCCCAGTAGATGTCGATGCGGTTGAATCCCGCCTCGCGGAGTAGCTCGCACACTTCCGGAATCGACCACAACCGCCAGCGGTAGATGAAGGCGTTGCGGATGCCGCCGCGGTCGTGAAACTTGAAGTGGATGCGGTACTCGCCGAAGTTCTCCAGCGGATTGAAGCGCGCCTGGTCCCAGATGTACGTGAAGCCGCTGTAGCGCGTTCGCTCCTTCATCGGCTTCTGCGATTCCCACCCCCCGAAGATGTCGCCGACGAACACACCGCCGCGGCCCAGCGAACGCCGCGCGGCGAGGAAGTACTCGCGCAGCGAGTCGCGGGTGTGGAAGATGTTGTAAGAGAAATTGAGCGCGACGACGATGTCGGCGCGCGGCCGCGTCACGTTGAGGACGTTGGCGCGCACCAGCTTGATTCGCTTCTTCTCGTCGTCGTCGAGGGGGGCGATGTTGTGCTCCCGCCCCCAGCGCAGAGTCGGCGCGTCGAGGTCGACGCCGACCGCGGTGTTGTCGTCCCGGTACTGCACCCACTCCGCGGCGAGCAGGGCCGTGCCGCAGAAGTCCTCTTTGAGGGCGCGCGGCGGGCGGCCGTTGCGCTCCCGGAATACCCGGTCGAAGAAGCGGAAATGGACTTCGGGGCTCTGGACCGCTTCCTGGTAGAGCCAGTGGCGGTCGCGAAAGCGGGGGCCCCGCGGGCGTGCTTTTGCGCGCCGGCGTGCGGAGCGCCGGGGCCCGTCGTTGCGCGTGGCCATGTCGGCGATTCCTTCCCGTTGAACTGGAAAAAAGAGAGACCCGCGGCCGGCGGGTCCCTGGAAACTGGTAGCCCCTAGGGGAATCGAACCCCTGTTTTATGGCTGAGAACCATACGTCCTAACCGCTAGACGAAGGGGCCACAACCGTGGCGGACAGAATAGTCTTCGGACCGCCCCATGTCAAGAACCCCTTATGTTGACAGGACATGCCCGGGGTGCTACCTTGCTGGACATTCAGGTCCCGAACTCCCCGGGGTGAAGAATGATCCATTCCACGGCATGTGAATACGCAATCCGCGCCCTCACGTACCTGGCCGGATTCGAGCCCGGCACGCGCGTTCTCGCACGCGACGTATCCGCGCACGAGAACGTACCAGGCCCGTTCCTGGGCAAGATCTTTCAAACGCTGGTCCGCGCCGGCTTGCTGACGTCGACCAAAGGGCCGGGCGGGGGGTTCGCCCTCGCGCAGGATCCCCGTAAGATCGCGCTCTTCGACATCTACCAGGCCGTCGACGGCACGCAGTACCTGGAGGCGTGTGCGGTCGGGCTGGCGAAGTGCTCCGACGAAATGCCGTGCCCCCTTCATGATCGATGGAAACCCATTCGCGAGCGCATCCGCCAGTACCTGGAAGCCACGTCGCTCGCCGACATGGCCGAAGCCACGCGCAAGAAACTGGACAGCGCTTAGCTCGCGGGTGATTCGCGTCGTCGTGTTTCGCTCTGTACTGAGACGTTTGCCGCGCCGCGGCGTGGCGATGGTCGCCGCGACCCTTGTCCTGGCGACGGCGGCGCACGCGCAGATGGTGACGCGGCCGGACGAGTCGAAGACCCGTGGCCACATGGTGCCGGACGTCGCGCTGGTGACGGACGACAGCACCACCTTCCACCTCGCGGATCTGGCCGGGAAGCCCATCATCATCAACCCCGTCTTCACGCGCTGCCCGATGGCGTGCCCCGCGATCACGTCGAGCCTGCGCGACGCCCTCGCAGAGATCGGCCCGCCGGAGGTGGGCTACCACGTGCTCACGGTGTCGTTCGACCCCGCCGACGGGCCGGCCGAGCTTCGCGACTATCGCGAGCGTCTCGCGCTCCCGGAGGGATGGATCCTCGCCACCGGAACTCCCGCCAACATCGCCGAGCTCCTCGGCGCGCTCGATTTCCAGACCGTCGCGCTCGACGGCGGCGGCTTTGCGCACCCCAACGTGATCGTCGTCGTGTCGCCGACACTGACCGTGTCCGGCTACGTGCACGGTCTCGCCTACGAACCGAAGGAGATCCACCGGGCGCTGGAGCGCGCGGTTCGCGACGCCTCCCTGGTGGAGCACTACAAGCCGCTGCTCATCGTCGTCGGCGCGCTGGCGCTGCTGGTGATGATCGGCGTGCTGGTCGTCACCCGCAAACGGCCGGCGACGACCTAGATCCCGGGAAGAAAAGAACCGCCCGGCGGCGGGAACGCGCTTCCTCGACGCCGGGCGATCGTGTGGTGGTTGGGGGGGGAGGATTCGAACCCCCGTTAACTGATCCAGAGTCAGCTGTCCTGCCTCTAGACGACCCCCCAACACGTCATCGTGCAAAAACGAGCCCTTTACGCTACCAGCACCGGCAGGCAGAATCAAGGCCGTCCTCGCCCGTGTCACGCGAGACATACCGTGAGACGCAACCGACCCATCGAGCCATGTGGAAGAACCTGATCGACCGGTTGAGCCGCGCGCCGGCGTCCGGCCCGGTGCCGGATCCGGAGCCTCCGGACCCGGAGCGCGCGCGTGTGTCGTTCCAGCTGATCGAGTCGCTGGCCCGCGCGATGCACCGCTACGGCTACGCCGCCCCGGCCATCGAAGAGATCCTGGCACTGGTCGCCCGCGGGCTCGGCCTCGAGGCGGAGTTCTTCGCCACACCCACCGCGATCATGGCCTCGGCCCACGTGGGCGACAGCGTCGTGACGCGGCTCATCCGCGTCACTCCGGGCGAAGTGAACCTCGACAAGCTCTCGCGCCTCGACGGGCTCGTCCATGCGGTGGTCGAAGGCCGGCTCCCCCCCGCGGAGGCGATCCGGGAGATCGCCGACATCCAGGCGGCGCGTCCTCGCTACGGCGGCGGTGTCGTGGCCCTCGCATTCGCCGTCGCGTCCGCCACCACCGCCCGGTTCTTCGGCGGCGGGTGGCGGGAAGCCCTCGCGTGCGCCGCCATCGGCCTGTGCTCCGGCGCGTTCGCGTGGCTGTCCGGGCACTCGTCGCGCTTCCGGATCTTCGAGCCGGCCGCCGCATTCGTCGCGGGCGTGCTGGCCAGCGCCGCGGCGGCCTACCTGTACCCCACGTCGCTCTACGTCGCGATGTGCGGCGGGCTCATCGTCCTGCTGCCCGGCCTCACGCTGACCATCGCGATCAGCGAGCTCGCCCAGCGCCACCTGGCGTCGGGGACCTCGCGGCTGATGGCGTCGGCCACGTTGTTCATGACCATCGGGTTCGGGGTCGCGGTAGGGCTCAAGATCGGCGGGATACTCTTCGGCCACCCCGCGATGGACACCGGGCCCGTCGGACTCCCCGGCTGGACGCTCGCGCTGGCGACGGTGACCTCCCCGCTGGCCCTCGCCGTCATCTTTCAGGCCAACGTTCGCGACATGGGCTGGATCGTGGGGGTGTGCGTGACCGCGTTCCTCGCCGCGCGCCTGGGAGCGCACGCACTGGGCATCGAGATCGGCGCCTTCGCCGGCGCACTCGCGGTCGGCGTCTCCAGCGGTGCCCACTCGCTGCGCTTCGACCGCCCGGCCATTCTCACCGCCGTGCCGGGTATCATCATGCTGGTTCCCGGGAGCGTGGGTTTCCGCAGCATCACCGACATGATCGCCAACGATCCCCTCTCCGGCCTGCGCACCGCGTTCACGATGCTCCTCACCGGTGTGGCAATCGTGGCGGGGATCCTGGTGGCGCGCTCCCTCGTGCCGCCGCGCCGGTGGATGAAGACACACCCGGGCGGCGACAGTCTCTGAGCGGCGGCGGCTAGGGGGTGGCCGCCTCGGTCTTCGACCACGCACACGCTTCGGTGAGCAGGTCGTCGTAGCCGATTCCGAACGCCTTCCGCGATGCCTCGTCGAGGTTCGCCGCCGCGGGTATGGCGTTGACGAACGCGGCCACCTGCGCGATGCCCCGTCCCGTCACCAGCTCCTCGATCATGCGATAGGCGTTGTATGATGCGCGCCGCGTCTCGCGGCGTTCCGACTCGGTCTCGAGCGCCTTCTCGGTCTCGTCCGGCTTCAACGGCACCGGGCCCAGCGACGCGAAATCCTGGCGCTGATTCTCCAGGATGTTCGCCTCGCCGGAGAGGAACGACGCCAGCCCTTCCTGCACCCAGCGCGGCGCTTTTCCGTCGGAGAGCTTCACGATGGCCCACTCGAAGTACTCGCGGGGCCCGACGACGTTGAGAATGCCGCGCGCATGCAGGTCGACGGGAGCCTGGATGTTGATGGTGTCTCCCTTGATCCAGGAATACTGCCACCAGTCATGGCCGGTCGCGTAGCGGAAGCGTTCGAGGTTGGCCGCGCATACGATGACCACGCGATCCGAAGGTACGTGTCCGAATACCTCGCGCGTCTTGCGCTGGGCGAGCACGGCATTCTTGAGCATGGCCGCGGCCTGGATCACATTGACCATTCCGTCGGGATACCAGACCTCCACCGCGTCGTTGGCCAGCACACCCCCGTAGCCGTCCCAGTATTCGTCGCGCGTGACTCCGTAGGCGGCCTTCATCGCCTGCATGCTGTCGATCTCGACGGGATTGAGCTGGCGATTGAGCGCCGACGGTACGTGGTACTCGGGCATGCCCGTCTGCTTCGCCTGCTCCTGGTCCGTCGACCGGTTGCACCCCCACGCGGCCAGCGTCACCCCGACGGCAACGACGGCGAGGGCGATGCGCCGGCGACCGGCAACCGAGTTCATTCCGTTCACGCTCATGACGATGATTCCTTCCCGTTCGGATCCAGGAGCGCCCGCACCGTACGGCCGGCTCGCTCGATGTCGTGGCCCGCTTCGTCGCGAATGCGCGACTCGAGCCGCTTCTGTCCCGCGCCGGCTTCCTCGCGCCAGCCGCGCGCGAACCGCCCCGAGACGATGTCGTCCAGGATCGCCGCCAGCGCCTTGCGCGTCTCCGCGGTGACCACGCGGGGGCCGCTTTCGAAGCTTCCCCACGCGGCGGTCCGGCTGATGCGCTGCCGCATGTGGTGCAGTCCCCCTTCGACCATCAGGTCGGTGATGATCTTCAACTCCTGCAGGCACTCGATGTAGGCGACCTCGGGCGAGAACCCCCTGGCCACCAGCGTCTCGAACGCGGCCTTCACCAGTTCCGGAACGCCCCCGCACAGGACGGCCTGCTCGCCGAAGAGATCGGTGACGGCCTCCTCGCGAAACGTCGTCGCGATGGCACCCGCCGAAAGACACCCGATCGCCGCGGCGTACGAGAGCGCCGTGGTCCAGGCCGCGCCCGAGGCGTCGGCCTCGACCGCGACCAGCGACGGGAGGCTCCGGCCGCCGGCGTACGCGCGGCGCAGGGCGTGCCCCTGGCCCTTGGG
>CAZCQM010000031.1:0-19703 GCA_964500785.1 uncultured bacterium | reverse complement strand
CCCGTAGAACTCCGACATCCCCATGCATCCGAGCCCGAGGGCCGATACGACGAGTCCCTGTCTTCCGAGTTTGCGTTGTTCCATGGATGCCTCCTCCCTCTGATGCCCGCGGGTGTACACCCGCAACACACATTGCATCATATGACGTACCTGCGATCTTCGCCAGCGCGACAGCGTGGCCCTTGACAGGCGCCGTCGCTCGGCCTACGCTGGTCCCAACAACACCAGCCCTGCGCGCCGCGCCTTCGCTTTCGACGCGGCTCAAGGGAAGAGGGTGCGAATCCCTCGCGGACCCGCCACTGTGATTGGCGAGCCTTCCGCCCACACCACTGGCAAGCGCCGGGAAGGGGACGGACGGCGACCGAGCCATCAGCCAGGAAACCTGCCGGGGTTGTCACCACCGACCTCCTCTTCGAGGACTGAGAGGAACGGGATGACGCCATCAATCCCCAACATCGTTCTCGCGGGCGACCGCTGACGCGCGGCGCGTTCGCCGTTCTATTATTGTTTCTCACCGCGCCATGGGGCGAGGTGCGCGCGGACGCGCCGGTACCGCGCGACACCACCTACGTCGTGGCCCCGATCGTCATCGAGGCCGCGCGGCCCGACCGCCGCACCGACCTCGCCCATCGCTCCGGCTTCGTCGCGACCGTGGACATGACCAAGCGCACCGGCCGCGTCGAGGACCTCACCGCGGTGCTCTCGCAGCTCGTCGGCGTCCACGTGACCCAGTACGGCGGGCTCGGCAGCTTCGCGACGGTCTCGATTCGCGGCTCGTCGTCGAGCCAGGTGCGCACGTTCCTCGACGGAATGCCGGTCGACGACCCCTACCTCGGCGTCACCGACCTCTCCGACCTCCCGCTCGGCGGCGTGGGCCGCGTGGAGGTCTACCGCGGATTCTCGCCGCCGCAGCTCGGGGGCTCGGCCATCGGCGGCGCGGTGAACCTGGTGACGCGCGAACGCGGCGCTCACAGCGGCGTCCTGTCGGGTGCGGAAGCGAATGTCTCCGGCGGATCGTTCGACACGCGGCGCGAGAACGGGTCGCTCTGGCTCGACCCGGGGCCGGTGCGCGTGTTCGCGCACGTGACGCACGAGCAGAGCCTCGGCGACTTTACCTTCCTCGACGACAACGACACGCCGTACAACCCCGACGACAACGAGCCGGCGACGCGCGTCAACAACGACTTCGACGCGTGGACCGGCATCGTGCGCGCGGCAGCGGATATCCCGCACCTCGGCACCGCGTCGCTCGCCTACCACGACGCCTCGCGCGAAAACGGTGTCCCGGGGCTGGGGGCGTACCAGTCGACCACGGCGCGCGCGGACCGGCGCCGCCGTATCGCGCAGCTCCGGCTGGACGGGGTGCCACAGATCGGCGACCAGATCCACTGGTGGCTGGATGGTTTCTACCAGCGCGCCAACGAGCGCTTTGTCGACCGGACCCACGACGTCTCCCTGCTGCCCCAGGACACCGACAACACGATCGACAGCTACGGCGGTCGTGCGCGCGCGCGGTGGTACGTGCCGTGGATCCCGGTCGCGCTGGAAGGCGCCTTCGAGGGGCAGAAGGACATCTATCACCCGGTCAGCAACGTGCCGGCGCACGTGGAAGGCCCCGACCGGTGGCGGAACGCGACCACGACGTCGATCGGCGCGGACGTCTATCTCTTCAAACAGACGCTCGTATTGACGGCGACCGAGCGCTTCGAGCGCCACGAGGACGAGTTCTTCGCACCGCCGCGCCTGGCGTGGCTCCCGCCCACGCCGGAAGGCCGCGTCACGCACGAAGAGACCACGCCGAGCGCGGGGCTGCGCTGGCAGGCGCGCTCGTGGCTCGTCGTGAAGGGCAACGTGGGGCGCACCTACCGGCTCCCCACCTTCCTCGAGCTGTTCGGCAACACGGGTTCGGTGACGGGCAACTCGGAGCTCGAACCGGAGCGCGGCACGAATCGCGACGTGGGCATGGTGATTACGCTTCCGCGTCTGGGCCGGTTCCACTCGCTGTTCTTCGAAGGAACCTACTTCGACAACACGGCGGAGAACTTGATTCTCTTCTTCCCCAACTCGCAGTACACGAGCAAGCCGAGCAACATCGGGTCGTCGCGCATCCGCGGGTGGGAGGTGAGCGCGGCCGCCACGCTCTCCGATCGGTTCGAGGTGTCGGCCGGCTACACGCGCCTCGACACCGAAGACACGGGAGACATTCCCACCTACCACGGCAACCAGCTCCCGTCGCGCCCGCGTGACGACGTCAACGCGTCGCTCTCGGGGCGCGCGGGCGCGCTGCGGCTCACCTACGAGCTGCACTACATCGGCGCTAACTGGCTGGATCGCTACAACGTGCGCGAGGCCCCGGCCCGCACGCTGCACGGTGCCGTTGCGACGGTGCGAACGCCCGTGCCCGGCCTCTCGTTCACCGTCGAAGGCCGGAATCTCACCGACGAGCGCGTCGTGGACGTAGCGGGGTACCCGCTCCCGGGACGCAGCGTCTATTCAACCTTGAGTTATCACTATTAGGAGATCGACATGATTCGCACGCTGATCGTTGCTTCGTTCCTGGCCGCCGCACTTCCGCCCGTGGCGCGTGCCCAGTGCGGGGACAATTTCGTTCTGGTCACGACCACGGACTACTCCACCGGCTCCACGTCGTCGCTGAACCCCGTCACCAAGGCCACATCCAACGACCTGCAGTTGATCAACCCCGATGCCGTCGCGCGCACGTGGGGTGGACTCGTCTACGTCGTCAACCGCGCCGGGGGGGACAACATCCAGGTGCTCGACCCCTGCAACAACTTCAATACCATCCACCAGTTCTCCGCGGGCAACGGCTCCAACCCGCACGACATCGTCTTCTATTCGCCGACCAAGGCGTACATTTCGCGCTACGACATGACGAGTGTCCTCATCATGAACCCGCAGACGGGTGCGACGCTGGGCACCGTCAACCTGGCCGCGTTCGCGGACGCCGACGGGCTCCCGGAGATGGACCAGATGTTCCTGACGAAGGATTACCTGTGCGTGTTGCTCCAGCGTCTCGACCGGAACAACTTCTACGCTCCGACCGCGGTGAGCTACCTGGTCGCGATCGATCCCACGACCGACACCGTGGTCGACATGGCCCCGGGGACGGCCGGTGTGCAACCGGTAACGCTGCTGTACACGGATCCCTATTCCGAGGTCGCCATCGGCTCCCTGATCGGACTCGACGTCGCCTACTTCTCCACGGTGGGCTACTGGGGCCTGACCGACGGGGCGCTGATCCGCGTGACCCTCGCCCTGCCGACGTCGCAGGGGACGATCCTCACCGAATCGGCGGCGGGCGGCGACATCCTGGACGCCGTGCTCGTGTCGGACACGAAGGGCTTCGCCATCGTCGCGACACCGTCGTTCACGACGGAGCTGATCGCGTTCAATCCGACGACGGGCGCGAAGATCGGTGGCTCACTCTACGCGCCGGGCGGCTACGACCTGAACGACATCGAACTGACGCCCGATCACGCAACTTTACTGCTGACCGACCGCAAGCCCACCAACCCGGGTATCCGCTGCTTCGACGTCTCGACGAGCGCGCAGGTCACGGCCAATCCCGTGAACGTCGGGCTCCCGCCCTTCGACATCGTGGTGGGAACGCCGGTCCTGACCGGCACGGGCGGAACGCCCGCCCCGGCGACGGCACTGGGCGCCAACTATCCCAACCCGTTCAACCCGTCGACGTCGATTCCCTACACGCTCGCCCGCGCCGGGCACGTGACGCTGCGGATAGTCGACGTGACCGGGCGCACGGTGGCGACCGTGGTCGACGGGTGGCGGTCCGCGGGGGCGCACACGGCTCACTGGGACGGCCGGCGCTCCGGCGGAACGCCCGCGCCCTCCGGGGTTTATGTGGCACGCCTGGAGGCCGCCGGGGCCACCGGGGCCCGAAAGCTCGTGCTCATGAAGTGAGGGTGCTCCAGGCCGGGGACGGCCTCCCTGGGAAAAGAGGAGAATCTGTGTGACGTCCGGGGATCTCATGTGTCCTACACGTAGGCAAGGCCGCCATGAAGATTCCGAACCGCCGCAGAATCGCCGTCCTGTCCGTCATCGCCCTCCTGCTGGCGGCGATGACCACGGGCAACTTGACGATCTGCGACGTCTACGTGTTCGGACCCCCCTCAGCCGCACGCGATCTTGCGGTCACGGTCGAGGCCGGGCAGACCGCAGGATCGATTACCGGGAGCGTCGACGATAACTATGTGTTCCGGCTGTGTCAGACCACGCCGGTCCATGGAGTCTATCCAGTTGTCTCGTGCCTGGGCGGAAACCCCTGCCTGTCCGTGGTGGACCTCGTGACCTCGCCGACGACTCCGCCGGGCGACTACATCATCCAGTACGCCGAGACGTACACGGGCCTGCTCGGCATCGTCGAGCTGGCCAGGGGTGAGCTGCGGCTGACCGTCACGCCGTCCACGGCACCACCCCTCGACGCGTGTTTCGAAGTGTACCAGGAAATCCTCAAGGTGGGCGAGCCGGTGGCGTTCTACGCATACTGCAGCACGGGAGCGATCGCCCAGTTCAAGTGGTGGTTCAACTACAACGGCAACCCGTCGTCCACGCCCGACCTGACAACGACCGATACCATCATCGACCACACCTTCACCACGATGGGTCAGAAAACGGTGCGCCTGGTGGTGCGGACCGCGACGGGTGAGGAAGACGAAGTCAGCCACGCCTACACGGTGAACCCATGAGACACGCCCGATGGATCGTGATGACAGCGGCCCTCGTGCTCTGGATGGCCTGCGGCGACAGCGGCACGAACGACGGCGGCCAACCGCAGAAGCCCGTGGACATCAACGGGGCGCTGGTTATCCCCAGCGCCTGGGCGGGCACGTGGGAGATCAGCGTGACCTTCCGCGATTGCACCAGCGGGGACATCATCGCCGTGAACAAGATCACCTCGCTCGCCTGCCCGGGCGACACGCTCTACAATCCGCTGGCCCCCATCTTCGACAACTGCACCGGTACGCGGACGGGCAACCACATTGCGGTCGACTGCTCGTACGGGAATTCGGCCGGCGCCTGCCAGGTGACGGTCGACCTCAGCCTCGCCATGGACGTCGACGGCAGCGACCTCTCCGGAAGCGGCCGTGTCGAGACCACGGCGACGCCGGGGTGCGGCGATGTGCTCACGAGCAGCTGCCAGGACATCGAGGTCGCGGGGACACGCCTCGACACCTCGACGGCGGGCTGCGACAGCCTGGTCAACGTGCGGCGGCCGTTCGTCCGCTAGCGCTTCTCCCCACTTCATCCGCCAGGCGGCGGGACCGCCTCACTGCTCGAGCATGTAGATCTGCCAGAGGTCGCGCGTACTCTGGTGCAGGAAGGGCGCAATGGCGAGGCGCCCCGTCGGGCCGATCGACTTCTCCAGATGCCGCAGCTCCTGGAACTTCTCCTCCGTCCCCTCCGGGAGCTCGGCCTTGAAACCCGCGCCGCGCATCATCAACAGTCCCTTGGCGCTGATGGCCAGCTCTACATGGAGGCGCAGGTAGCAGAGCATGTCGACCAGCACCTCGGGCGAAAACTTGTCCTTCAACGTCCCAACGTACTCGCCGATCCGGCTCTCGGAGATCCGACCCGAATTGATGATGTCCAGGAGTTCGGCATCGACGTCCAGCTGCGTCCCCAGCCATTCCCTGGTGGCGTGCTCGCTCCTCCAGAACGCGAGTACGATGATGGCCGGCAGCGTGATCTGGACGACGATGGTGGACATGACCGGCGGCAGAACGAAATGGTTGAACAGCGAGTGCAGTCCCATCGCGATCAGCAGCCCCGGAAGGAACAGGAGCGGACGCCGGCCCCAGCGGTCGAACAACCCCTTGGTCACGATGGCGAAAACCGCCGTCACACCGCCGTGCATCACGGCGGTTCCCAGGCCGCGGATGACCCACACCACGATACTGTCCGCCCGGAGGGTCTCCATGTAGTAGACGTTCTCGGTCAGCGCGAATCCGGTGCCCACGGCGAAGCCCAGGATGGCCGCGTCGACGAGGAATCCGACGCGCCCCCGCCCGATGAGCCACGCGATCCACGCCGCCTTCAGCGTCTCTTCCACCACGGGTGCGATGTATCGGGAAACCGTCACGCGGTCGAGATCGGGGGAGGAGAGGATCGTCGCGTTCAGGGCGAAGCTGACCAGCGCCACACCGCAGCCGATACCGATGGTCGCGACGATGGTGCGCGGGCGTACCAGTTTGTAGCTGTCCAGATAGACCAGGCCGACGAGAAAAAGAACCACCGGAAGGAGGTTCACCAGGAGCCGTGTCGCCAGGTCGATGAAATTCACGCGCAGCTGCGGACTAGAGGATCTTGAGCGAAATCATGAACTCCGTGGAGACGTCCCGGCCTTCCTCTTTGGCCGCCGCATAGCCGAACGAAAGGGTCGATTCGAGGGCCGAGAAGATCACCAGCCGGAAGTCCACCTGTCCCCCGACGTTTCCAACTTTGTGCTCGAAAGCGGAGTCGTCCAGGTTGGTGATGATGCCCGTCCCGAACAGCGCCGTCCGCGCGTAGGTGCAGTAGAGCTTCTGGAAGCCGACACGCCGGAAACGCAAGGGCGGGAGGGTCCACTCCGCCATAAGCTTGGTGAAGTTGGTCCCCGCGATCTCGTCGAAATCAACGCCCGGGAAGCTGCCGTAGTCGCGGTACCGTTTGACCTCCTGATGATCGACGTAGTTGTTTCCGAAGCTCCCGAAGTAGAAGCTCGCAAAGCTGTCGTCGCGATTCCCGCGCGAGTAGCCCGCGGCGCCGCGCAGCCAGATGGACGAGTGATCGATGGGGGTGAGGAACCCGACGTTCAGCTCCGCCGTGCCCTTGGTGTAGAAGTCGGTATTGACGTAGTTGGCCTCCAGACCGAGCGTCCAGCGGTATCCCTTCTCTTCGTCGACAGCCCCGATCGACCTCGACACTCGACTGAAG
The DNA here is from genome assembly GCA_964500785.1 of uncultured bacterium. GTDB lineage: Bacteria > Krumholzibacteriota > Krumholzibacteriia > WVZY01 > JAKEHA01 > JAKEHA01. The sequence goes on along the minus strand of CAZCQM010000031.1, from coordinate 12,749 downwards.
TCGAGACTTCCCGTAGCGGCCGTGTAGCTGTCGAAGGTGGCGAGCACGTTCTGGTTGTAGGGCAGGCGCTCCAGACCGCCGTAGTATGCGACGTCGACATCGTACTTCATGACGCGCGGCTTGTCATAAACCAGATAGTCGGAGCGTCCCAGCTTGAACGCATAGCCTTTGCGACTGGTCTTCTTGGGACCGAAGAAGTCGTAGAAGTCCGCCTTGTTGTACGCGGCCTTGAACGTGTACGGGTAGTGCGAGTACTCCATCTCGCCGTGGACGAGCTCGTCGTTCGGAACGTGCGACGTCGGGGTGACGCCCACCTTGATGTAGCCGCCGTGGAGACCAAGCGGATCCATGAGATTCCAGCGCAGCCCGATCGACGTATACGCCTTGTACGCTTCGACTACCGGATAGAGCGACGCCGACGTCACACTGCCGAACTTGTGATAGGGCCCACGGTACGTCGTCACCGAGTCCAGGTTGACCTCCCGCGGCGACGGAAGTTTCCATTCCTTGACGATCGGATAGCGGTTCACCACCTCATTGCCCAGATAGTGGACCGCGTTCACGTCTTCGAGCGTCGTGTCGGCCAGGACCACGGGCCGGAAGCCCTTGCTCGTGTACGAGAAGGCCACCAGGGAATCGCCACGCGGGATCGGCCGGAAATAGCCGACCTCGGCGTTGGTGACGCACTCCATGGACTCGTTCTCGAAGTCCCAGCGAAAGATGTTCGAAACGCCGGTCTGATAGGCCGTACCATAGAGGTAGCGTCCGTCCTTCGTAAACACGAAGTTGCCCGGCGCGGTGCGCGTAAATTCGTAGAGGACGCTGTAGCCGCCCTGCCCCTTCAGGAGCTCGTCCGTGTCGAACTTGACCAGCCGCACGTCGCCGTTGATCTCCATCATCGAGGCCGTGAGCATCTTGCCGTCCGGCGATACGTCGAGATCGAATATGTCGCGCCCGTAATTGAAATCCATGATCGGCAGAATAGACAGCCAGTCGTTGTAGGGCGGCGAAATACGGACCAGCGTGGAGATTCCGTGGTGGTGCTGCACACCCCAGAGCATGCTGTCCGCGCGGCTGAACGCCAGATCGCCGATTCGGCAATCGGTGATGAGGCGGCGCGTCTCCTTCGTGTCGACGTCGATGCTGTTCAGGTCTCTCCAGTGTTTGCCGTTGTTGGTGGTGTAGAACAGCGTCCTGGTGTTGGGATCGAACGCGAGCGAGGTGACGTAGTAGAGCGCGGGCGTCTGTACGCCGTGGATCTTCTCGATCTTCCCGGTTTCCAGGTCGATGGATGCGACGTGGGCGAAGTCCCCCGGATAGTTGACCGCCACCAGCAGGCGGCCCGTCTTCTCGTCGATGTACCCGCGTGAAATCGATCCGAGTGCGCGCTCGCATGCGATACGGTCCTTCGTCACGGGATACTCCCGCACGCGGGCCAGGTTGCTGTCCTGCCACGCATGCTCGAACTCTATCCACTGACCCCATGCCTCGTCGATGGGGAGCCCGAACACGCGCTTGAACTGGCTCGCATAGTAGGCCTTGGAATCATCCGTCCGGTTGACCCACTTGAGCAACTTCTCCGGGCCGTACTGCACCGCCAGGTAGGACATGAAGCGCGTTCCGTAGAGGTAGGAGTTCTGGCCCACCTGGAAGTCGCTCGTCGTCCCTTCCGATTCGAGGCCGACGAGATCGTAAAAGAAGGCGTTGTCGCGAACCATGGCCCGGAAGACCATCTCATCGTAGCCACCCAGCGACCGCCCGATGCCGCCGGCAAGCCAGGTTTCCATGAAGACGGCGATGCCTTCGTGATACCACCGCGGCGCGAACCGGCGCGGGCTGCACAGATAGGAGTACAGCATGGACTCCGGGTCTCTCGAATCGGCCAGCACTTTGCCCTGGAACAGGCCGCGGAATACGCGGTCGATGTGTGAGGCCTTCTCTGATGCCACCACGTGGAACAGCTCGTGGCTGATCACCCAGTTGAAACGCTCGTTGACCGGGCACGTCTCGTAGACGTACTCGAAGGGTTCGATGCCCAGGGTGATGTAGTTATTGGGGATGGTCGACGTGCCGGCGTAGCCGTAGTCATCGAAGTCCTGGAGCAGGATCGTCACGTGCTCGTACGGGACGTAGCCCAGCTCCCGCCGGTAGAACGCCATCGAGTTCTCGAAGCAACGCGCCAGGTGCGGGATGATGTATGCGTCGTCGGGATCGTAGTAGACGACGCGCAGCGTGCTGGTTTCCAGCGACTGGAAGTCAAGCTGCGCCGAAGCGCCCACCGGAATCAGGGTGAGTGCCGCGGCCAGGGCGGCCAGACCAGGGATGCGTGCGGATCGGGGGCGCATGCGTCTCGGTATTCCCGGGTCTCCCCCCGGACCCCCGGAATCACGGGAGTGTAGCCCAAGAGGAAGCGAGGCGCCACGGTTTATTCACCGTGGCGCCTCGCTGGTCATTTCACCCTGCCAAGAGAGGCGATGTCTGTGCGGCTAGTTGGTGGCTGATGCCCTCTCCAGAGCAGTTGACTTCTCGAGGTTCGCGCTCACGCGCCCCGCGGCGAAGGCACGCTGCAGCACCTCGGCGCGCTCGGTCTCCGTGGCACGGCCGAGCATCTCGGCCTTCTGCTGCGGAGTCGCACGATTCAGGATGACGACGCGCTCCTCGGGGGCCACGCGGCCGAGCATCGAGACGCGCTCCGCAGGCGTCGTGCGCTGGTACATCGCCTCCAGGCCGGCGGTCAGACGTCCCAGGGCCTCCGAGCGCTGCTGCTCGGTCATGCGCTGGTACTGCTGCGGAGTCACGTTGACCCGGGAGAGAACCTCGGACCGCTGCTGCTCGGTCAACCGACCGAACGCGGCCACACGCTCCTCGGGGGTCGCGCGGTTGAGCGCCGTGACGCGCTCATCCGCCGTGAACCGCTGGTAGGTCGCGATCGCACGGCCCAGGGCCTCGGCACGATCCTGCGCTTCCATACGCTGGTACTGCTGCGGCGTCACGTTGACCCGGGAGAGAACCTCGGACCGCTGCGCTTCCGTCATGCGACCGAAAGCCGCCACGCGCTCCTCCGGAGTCGAGCGACCCATCAGGACCGCCTGGTCCACCGGGGAGACTCGACCCAGGATCTCGGTCCGCTCCGCCTCGGTCGCGCGCTCGAACACGGCGACCTTACCGGCCGGGCTGACGCGGTCCAGCGCCGCCACGCGGGCTTCGACCGACATACGATTGAGAACCTCGGCCCTCTGCTGCGCCGTGGCGCGCTCGAACACAACGGAGCGCTCCTGCGGGGTCGCGCGGCCGAGAGCGATCGAACGCTCCTGTGGCGTGGCGCGCTCGTAGACCTTTACGCGCTCGGCGGGCTCGCAGCGATTGAACGCGGCGACGCGCTCTTCCGGAGTCGCACGGTTGAAGGCCGCGACCTTACCCTGCGCATCGATCCTGTTGATCATCTCGGTGCGCTGCTGCGCGGTGGAACGCGCCCATTCGGCCGGCTCGACACCGACGCGCTGCAGAACATTCGCGCGCTCCGTGGCGTCCATGCGATTCAGGGCGGCCACACGCTGCTCCGGCGTCATACGGTTGTACATGCTGACGCGCTCGGCTTCCGTCGCGCGACCGAGGATGCTGAGCCTCTCGGCCGCCGTGAAGCGCTCGTAGAAGTTCAGGCGCTCCTGGGCCGAGCAGCGACCCAGCATGTTGCCGAGTTCGTCGAGCGTCGCGGGCTCGTTCATCCATTCCGCGAACGCGTCCTCAGCTGCCGCGTTCTGTCCCTCGATGGCGACATCCTGCGGCGTGATCTGCTCGGACCGATACTTGTCGACCGTGCCGATGGCGCCGGTGACGTCCGTATTCTTAGGCGGTACACTCCTGTTGAAGAATGCGACCGCTGCGATGACGACAACGCTCGCAGCGATCAATACTGTCGTGGATTTCCTTGACATGACCCGTTCCTCCTTGGCGGTGGGGACGACTTGTCTGGATTTAGTCACTGCTTGCTTCAATTACAGCAGACCGGACGCTGAAGTTGGTGCGACCAGGAGGAATTCGTCGCGCCCGGAGCCCGAACGGTACTTTCCCTCTCATGGATTCGGCCGGGCGGACCGCTCGAAAACCACCCGATCATCCTTAACTACTTTCAAGACAATTGACTGCACGGGTTCGGCACGCCCGTCGAACACGATTTTCAGGGGGTCCTGCCCGATGGACAGGCCGTGGACCTGGCCCGGGGAGACCGAAAAATAGCCCTGGCGGACGGCGTCGACCCGGGTAACCGCCAGGCGGGCCGGGTCGAACTCGAGGATCCAGGAGACCGGCGAGTCGGAGAGGAAGGACACTTCCGCCACCGTTTCGTCGCCCTGCTGGAAGACCTGGACGTTGCCATCGGCACCGGCTTCCGTTGCCGGGACGGGGATGGACGCCACCAGCTCGGAGGCGATCTGAGGGGCCAGCGTGCCCGACACCTGCGACGGGTCCACGCCCCGGAAGCCCTCCGGGAAGCCCGACCGGCCGAACTGCACGGCGGCGAGCAGGAACACGCCCGTGGCGAGTCCCAGGCCGAACGTGGCGACCAGGCGGCGCCGCGGGGGCGCCAGAATGCCCGACAGCCAGGCCCCGATTCCGCCCTCGCGGTACGCGCGGGGCGCCGGGGCGGCGTCGATCGCGGCCATGATACGCGGGTGCATCTCCGAGGGCGGCTCCAGCTGTGGATGCGCGTCCAGCCGGCCGGCCAGCGCGCGGAGCACCTCGAAATGAGCCCGGGCCTCGGCATCCGTCTCCAGGATATGGCGAAGCCTCTTGCGCTGCGCCTCCGTCGCGGTGCCGTCCAGCTCCAGATTCATGATCTCGGTCGTATTAGGATCGATCATCGCGTGACCCCCCTCCCCGAAAGGATCTCCTTGAGTTGCTGGCGGGCGGAGAAAAGCCTCGACTTGACCGTCTTCTCGGGAATCCCGAGGACGTCGGCCATCTCCTGGTAGGAGAAATCATGGAAGTGCTTGAGCACGATCACCATCCGATAGTCGAGTTTGAGCATTTCTATGGCCCGGTTGATTTCCTCAGTCAGGGCTTCCGCGCTGTACTGGTCTTCCTGCGTCGGCGCCAGCGCGGCCGTAATGCCGCTTTCGTACTCGTCCAGGCGTTTGCTTCGCTTGGAGAAGTTGATCGATTCGTTGATCGCGATGCGGTAAATCCAGCTGAAGAACTCGCGCTTCTCGTCGAACAGATTCAGCTTCTCGTACGCTTTGACAAACACCGTCTGCGTCACGTCCATCGCGTCGTCCGGGTCCCGGAGCATCCGAAAAGCCACGTTATAGATCGGCTTTTCGTACTTCCGGACCAGCGTTTCGAACGATCGCTGGTTGCCGGCGAGGCACCCTCGGACTAACTCCGCGTCGTCGTGCGCTCTCATTGGACACGTACAGCGGACGGGGTCGATAGGTTGGCGGAAATTTGACGGTTCGGGGGCGTCAAATGGTCTCCTAGGTCGTCTCCTCGATTCGGAAGACGTTGTCGAAGCCGGCGATCCGGAAGATTTCCCGGATATGCCGGTTCATGTTGACGAGGGTCAGCGAATGGCCGGCGTCGGACAATCGCTTCTGGACTCCGAGCAGGACACCCATGCCGGCGCTGGATATGTAGTCGAGGTTGGCAAAGTCCACCACGCAGGAGCCCTGCACGGCCTTCATTTCGTCGCGGACCCGGTCCACCTGGGCCGCGTCCAGCCGCCCGGAAAGAAGCACTTCGCCGCCGTTGCCCTTCTGGATGTCGAACATCAACTTCCTCCCAGCCGTTTCGTAAGTGTCACGCGTGCCACACCTTCCGTGTGCTCGTAGTCGACGGTATCCATGACCTTGCGGACCAGGTGCAGGCCGATGCCGCCCGGCGTCCGGCCGGCCAGCGACTGGTCGACGTCCACCGCGGTCGCCCGGGACAGGTCGAAGGGCGTCGCCCCCGGGTGGGCGAGCCGGATCACGAGGTCGTCCCCGCGAATCTCGAGGTCGATCGAGACCTCCGGTCCGCCGTCGCCGTACTTGACCATGTTGGTGAACAACTCTTCGACGGCGAGATTCATCGCGAACACCGTGCCTTCGTCCAGACGATGCCGATTCGCGAAGTCACCGGTGAACTCGAACAGTGGATCGAGGGAATCGAGGCTTCGGGTGAACGTATGGTGCATGGCCCGCCGATCGACGAGGAACAAGACTACCACATTCGGCAACATCTGTGCACGGTGGGGTTGACGGGTGACGACCGCGGCCCCGCCGCCGGTCCTGTCGTCTCACCACCCCACCGGAGTCAGTCATCCGATGGGCCCGGGCGTCCCCGGCCGCGCTTGATGCTGGAGCGGCGGCGCTTCTCCTCCACGCGGCGCGCTTTCGAGGCACGGGTCGGGCGGGTCTTGCGCCGCGGCCGCGGCGGCGTGGCGGCCGCACGGATCATCGCCACCAGGCGCTCGATCGCGTCGGTGCGGTTGCGCTCCTGGGTGCGGAAGCGCCGCGCGGTGAAGACGATCACGCCCTCGTTGGTGGCCTTGCTCCCCGCCCGCGCCAGGAGCCGTGCGCGAACATCGTCGGGAAGCGATGGCGAATGTGTCGCGTCGAAGCGCAGCTGCACCGCCGTTGCCACCTTGTTGACGTTCTGTCCGCCGGGCCCGGAGGAGCGGACGAACGACAGGTCGATCTCGGATTCGTCGATGGAGATGCGGGGCGTAACACGGATCATGCGTCGAGTGTCGAGACGCGGCCGCGCTTTGTCAACGGCCTAGCGGTCCAGCGCGCCGGGGGGCCGTCAAGGCGTTGTACCGGGCTCCACAGGCCGGCCCGTGGCAAGCCGCCGAGCCGCCGGCGAGCCCTATTTCAGAAGCACCATCTTCCGCGTCTGCACCACGCCACCCGCTTCCAGGCGATAGAAGTAGACGCCGCTGGCGAGCGAGCGCCCCGCGTCGTCGCGGCCGTCGAAGACGACCTCGTGCGGGCCGCGGCTGTGGTGTCCGTCGACGAGTGTGCGCACGCGCACTCCCGCCGCGTCGAAGACGAGGATGCGCGCCGGTCCCGCCGACTCCAGGGTGTACCGGATCGCCGTGGTTGGATTGAAGGGATTGGGCCGATTGGGCTCCAGCGCGGTCTCCCGGGCGGGCGTGACGCCGACGGGGGTCGGCGTCAACTGGAGATTGACACCGACGCACACGTCGACGCCGTAGCCGATGGCGACCTGGAGCGTATCCGGCAGGTAGTCGGGCGCGGTGAAGACGACCGTGACCGGCTCGGACGTGCCTGAGTTCGCGTCCGCCATGTACCGAAAGAAGTAGCGTCCGCCGTCGGGCACGTGCTGGCTGAAGCCCCGCTCGAGGGAGTGCGCCGTGAAGTCCGGGACCACCTGCCCGGTAAGCTGGTCGTATACGTGACCGCACAGGCCCGCCACCGGGAATGACTGCGTGAGGCTCGTGTTGCACGAGAGTCGCCCGTCGCACGACTTCTCGAAGTAGTCTTCCCACGCGCTCCGGAAGCCCGCGATCTGGTCGAGCTGCCCCTGCGTCGGCGGCAGGCCCGCCTTGACGAGCAGAATGAAACCCTGCCGCAGGTCGTGCTCCTCGCCGGCCACGCTGGGCGTGCGCAGGCCGTTCGCGGCGATGATGTCGTACACGGTGACGGGAGTGTACGTTCCCACCGCGCCCGCGCCCTGCACGGGCGTGCCGACCGAGCGCGCGGCGGAGGTGTTGTTGGACGAGCTCGAGATATAGAAGAAGTCGGTCACCTCCTCGGGCGTGCGCAGGCCGAACAGGTACTCGTCGATCTCCGAGAAGTAGTCGATCATGGTGGGGCAGGTGTAGTTCTGCGCCGAGACCTCGAGCCAGTCTCCTCCCTCGAGCGAACTGTGATCGAGGTCGGCGTAGTAGCTCCAGTGCGCGTCGCTCCGGCCCAGAATCAGGTTGCTGGGTCCGGACCCGCTGTCGAAATAGACGAACGCACCCCAGCGATGCCCGGATTCCTGCCCCATGATGGTGAGGAAGTTGTTCTGCTTGGAGTAGAACCGGGTGGTCGGGTCGGTCGCCCAGGCGCTCAACTGGTTCATGTTGCACCGGCTCTCCAGCACCCCGTTGCTCCCGTACTGGCCGCTCGAATCGAAGATGCCGAGATTGAGTCCGGTCACGTCGTTCTTGATGTTCTGTTCGTTGGCGAATCCGGCCATCGTCTGCGAGAAGTTGGTGAAGAAGACGAGCTGAAAGAACTCGTCCGGGAACTGCGAGTAGAAGCGCTGGAACAGACCCACTTCGTTCACGACCGGAGTCGAGTAGTTATAGAACGTCTCGTAGACGGCCGCTCCGGCTCCGCTCGTGTAAGGGACGTCCGACGAATACGATATGGTCTCCAGCGACGGGTTGCCGCCCGGGTGAAATCCCATGTAGATCTCGCTCCCGTTCGATTGACTCGTCGACCCGATTCCGTTGTAGGTCATCGTGAACGCGCCGCTCGGGTAGAGGACGAGCTGGACCGTGTTGTACTTCGTCGTTCCGTACTCGGGGACCGAGGCGTAGGTGACGGTGTACTTGCTCGCTTCGCTCCGGTAGCGCACCGACCCGTTCGCAGCCGGATTGAGGTCCATGTAGTAGGGGGCGATCTTGGGGGTCGGGCTGTAGAAGTCGCTGGGATCGTAGTACCCGGCCGGGTTCGGATCGCCGCCGAAGGCGACGATTCCGTTGCCGCTGATGTACATCTGCGTCCAGTTACCCCCCGCGAACGGGAAGCTGAACGGAAGCGTCACCAGCACGGCGCCGTCGTCGCCGGGCGAGATCGTGGTGCCGACGGTGGTATCGTAGCTGTAGGCCGGGTTGGTGATTTCGTAGACACCGCCGCCCATCGGGGTGAACGCGAACGTCTTCGAATTGGTATCGAAGACGTTGGTGCCGCTGAAAGTCAGCGTCCCGTCGTCTTCCACGATCCACACATCGTCGTAGACGTAATCCAGCGGTAACGACACGGACCGCTTTCCCTGCGCCACTTCGCGCTGGATGCGTTGATTGATGTCGCGCCGCCACGCGTTCTCAGCCTGGTTACCCGCGTAGGTCCCGCAGACAAACTCGCCGGCGGCCTCCGGGGCGAGTGATGACACGCCGGCGTCTCCGCCGGAAAGCGGCACGCGTCCGGGGCGCATCGCACCATGCGCGGGAACGGCGGCGGCAAGCGCGCCCAGGACGAGGAGTATCAGCGTGGGGTACGGACGGCTGGCGAAGCGACGGTGCACGGCGGCCTCCTTCTTGCGTCCGAACGATGGTACGTCTACGGGGACCTGCCCTCTATTGTTACATCGCAGGGAGCCCGCGCGCAAGTGCCGCTGTCACGCGCGGGGCCCTTCGAAGAGCTCGAGCTTCACCAGGCGTCCGTCGAGGCCTCCGCTCGCGAGCGGCTTCTTCCACGTGGGGCGCAGCCCGAGGGACTTGATCAGTTCGCGATTGCCGAAGTAGACGAAGGCGTGTGAACCGGCGCAGCGTCGCTTGAGAAAGTCGCCGAATCCCTTCACGAAGTCGGGCATGGCGTCACGGCGGCCAATGCGCAGCCCGTAGGGCGGATTGCATACAATCGTGTGTCCGTCGATACGGTCGATGTCCTCGAACCGGCGCCGGTCGATCGCGATCGACGTGCCCCCGGGCAGGCGCGCCGCGTTCGCGCGCGCGGCGCGAACCGCCTCGGTGGATGTATCGCTGCCCCGGATCAACCCCTCGGGAAGCGGGCGGATGGCCGCGTTCGCGTCGCGCTTCACCCGCTCCCACGTCGCCGCGTCGTAGTCGGGGAGGAACGGAACGCCCGGCCGCTGGCGCAGGTAGCCCGACGGGACGTGGCAGATGCGCATCAGCGCCTCGCACAGGAGCGTTCCCGACCCGCACATGGGATCGACCAGCGGCATGGACCCGTCCCATTCCGTCATCGCGATCAGCGCCGCCGCGACCGTTTCCTGCATGGGCGCGGCCACCGATTCCACGCGGTACCCGCGACGGTGCATCGAGCCTCCGGAGACATCGAGACTGATCGTGGCCCGATTGGCATGGAGGTAGAGGTTTATCCACACGTCGGGTTCGATGGTCTCGACGTTGGGGCGCTTCCCCGTGCGCTCGCGGAACTGATCGACGATGGCGTCCTTGAGCGTGAGCGCGGCGTACTGCGAGTGGCGGATGGCGCTGTTGGACACGGTGGCGAACACGGCGAAGGTATGTTGCACGCCGAAGAGGTCGGTCCATGCGATCGACTGCGCCCGCTTGTAGAGATACTCCGGGCTGTGGCACTGAAATACGAGGAGCGGCGCGAGGACGCGCGTGATGGTCAGAGCGCCGTAGGCGATACGATAGAGCGCGGCGCGTTCCGCGCTGAAATACAGGCCGCGATAGCCCGGTGCAACGTCCGTCGCACCCAGCCGCGCGAGGTCCATGGCGGCCACGTCTTCTCCGCCGTCGGGAACCTGGGCGAAGAACCGCTTCGTCTCCTGATAGACGCTCATCGGCCCGCGGGCCCGCTCACCACGCGCCCGCGTAGTCGAGGGAGCCCGGCGGCGCGAGCGCGGCCACGTAGCGATAGCGCAGGCGCATGATCTGGCGCACGTGGAGCAGGTCGTGAGCGATCCACGCGTAGAGCAGACCGGGTGCGGTCAGGCGCCCGGCCGTCGGATGCTCGTGGTACCGCGACCAGTCGGGAGAGGACAGCGCGCGCAGCCACGAAATCGATCGATCGCGCTCGGCGCGGAACTCATCCACCAGATCGGTGAGCACGCGGTCGTTGAAATGTTTCTCGCGCACCCACCCCTCCGGATCGATCGGCGGCCAGGGGCGCCCGGGATGGTTCAGTGTGAGGTCGAGGCGCGTGCGGAAGTCGAGACGCTCTTCGTCACCCAGGTGCCCCATGACCTCGAGTATCGACCAGGCATCGGGTGCGGGTTTCCAGCGCGCCTCGTCGGCGCCGACGCCCGAGACGAGCGCCGTCACGGCGTCGGCCCCGGCGCGAAGACGGCGAACGGCATCGTCCAGATCGAGCGCGCTCATTTGCGCGCCTTCCGGTACTCGCCCGACTCGATGTAGGGCTTGAACCGCTCGATCAAGAAGTGTCTCCACACGGATTCCACCAGCGTTCCCCACGACTCCTCGACATGCCCGGCCACCTGAACGGAGAGCGCGAGTGTGGTGGAGTCGCTGCCCGCCGGCTCGAAGGCGAGGGTGTATACGCCCTGAAGCGCGTTCCCCGCCAGTCCCAGCGGACCCTCCATGCGCAGGATCTTCGGGCGGTCGACGTATGTGACGACCGCGTGGCGCACTCCGTTGCCCGCGTCGTCGAAGACCTCGTAGAATCCGCCTCCAACCCTGGGTTCGATGTAGAGCTGCTTCGGATGTTCACTGAACGAGTGGTCCCACCACGGGCTGATGTCGCCGGTGATGGCGCCGAAGATGTCCTCCGGCGTTCCGGGCAGCGTGAGCGAGAAACCGAACGCGAATGCGCCGGTCGCGAGGGGCCTGGGTTCGGCATGCAACGCAGGACATGCCGCGACCATCACGGCGGCAACGATCGAAAGAACGGGTCTCATATCACCGGCTCCTTCCGTCAGTACTCCGCGAGGATGGGAAGCACGTCCTTCTGGATCCCGCCCGTGACGTGGACCTCCCCGTCGGCGTCGACGAACACATCGACCTCGCATCGCACGCCGAACTCGGGCAGATAGATCCCGGGCTCGATCGAGAAGCACGTGCGCTTCATCACCAGGCGCTCGTCGTGAGTCTCGAGGTTGTCCATGTTGGCGCCGTTGCCATGGGTCTCCTGGCCGATCGAGTGCCCGGTCCGATGAACGAAGGCGTCGCCGTAACCGGCGTCCTTGATGACGGCGCGCGTCGCGTCATCCACCTGCCAGCCGTACAACGGGCGCTTCTCCCTGTATGCCTTACGCACGCACTCGATCCCGGCGTCGCGCGCAGCCGCCACGATCTTGAAGATCTTCGTGTACTCGTCGGGCACCGTCTCACCCACGAACCCGACGCGCGTGATGTCGCTGTAGACACCCCTCGGTTTGTCCATCTTGGCCCACAGGTCGACGAGGACGAAGTCGCCTTTCTTGATCTTCGTGTCGTGGGCGGGCACCGGTTCGTAGTGCGGATCTCCGCTGTGCGGACCGACGCCGACGATGGGCGGGTGATAGGTGGTAAGGCCGTTCTTCTCGAAGTGCTTCATGATGGCCTGCTGGACTTCCACCTCGCTCGCCGGTTTTCCCGAACGCGCACCGTCGGCGATCATCTTCCACGCGACATCGTATGCCGCCTGGGTGTGACCGTCGGCCTCCAGGTGGAGTTTCCACTGCTCGTCGTCGAACATCGCTTCGAACACCTGCACCAGGTCACCGGACGACGCCACCTCCACGCCGGCGCCTCTCACCAGCTCGACGGTCCCCGCATCCACCTGCGCGACGTAGGGAATGGCGTTCTTCGGCGAGTACTCCATGGCGACTCGCTTGTGCGACGACACCAGCTCCTTCACGCCTTTCTCCAGCTCCTGCCAGCGCAGGTAGATGGACTTGTCTCCGGGCAGGTGATCGAGCGCGCCAGACTCAATGCGGTGCACGAGCTTGCGCGGCTTTCCGCTGGCGGGAACCAGGTAGAAGAAGCGCCGCGAATTCATCCCCCTGTCGCTCATGTCGAGAATGCGCCGCGCCAGCTCGTTGCTGCCGCGGAAATCATAGAAGAGCCAGGCGTCGAACTTGAGTTCGCGCAACGATGCCTGTATTGCGTC
>CAZCQM010000030.1:9769-19757 GCA_964500785.1 uncultured bacterium | reverse complement strand
GGCGGCGATCACCGGCGGCGACATGGTCGTCACCGACTGCGACCCCGGCCACCTGACCGCGGTGCTGAAGACGCTGGAAGAGACCGGCGCCCGCGTCGAGGTGGGCAAGGACCGCGTCCGCGTCGCGGGCCCCGACCACCTGCGCCCGGTCGACGTCGTCACGCGCGAGTACCCCGGGTTCCCGACCGACATGCAGGCGCAGATCATGGCCGTGCTGTGCCGCGCGCCCGGAGTCAGCACGGTGAAGGACACCATCTATCCCGATCGCTTCACGCACGTCCCCGAGCTGCGCCGCTTCGGCGCCAACGTGCGGCTCGACGGCAACCTCGCCGTGATCCGCGGCGTGCCCGATCTGCAGGGTGCGCCGGTGATGGCGACCGACATCCGGGCCAGCTCCGCGCTCATCCTGGCGGCGATGGCGGCGAAGGGCCGGTCGGAGATCCTGCGCGTGTACCACATCGACCGGGGCTACCAGCGCATCGAGCAGCGGCTGTGCGCCCTCGGCGCCCGCATCGAGCGGGTGGCCCAGTAATGTGACTCCGCCCTCCGGCAGCGCGGGCGTCCCGCGGGGGCGTCACTTCATCCTGGGGACCGCCGGGCACGTCGACCACGGAAAGACGGAGCTGGTTCGCGCCCTCACCGGTCACGACACCGACCGCCTCAAGGAGGAGAAGGAGCGCGGCATCTCGATCGAGCTCGGCTTCGCCCCGCTCGTCCTCGCCGACGACGTCTTCGTCGGCATCATCGACGTCCCCGGGCACGAGCGCTTCGTGCGCCAGATGGTTGCCGGCGCCGGCGGCATCGACCTGGCCATGCTGCTCGTCGCCGCCGACGAGGGCGTCATGCCCCAGACCCGCGAGCACCTGGAAGTTCTGTGCGCGCTCGGCGTGCGGCACGGCGTGGTGGTGATCTCCAAGTCCGACCTCGCCACCGAGGACATGATGCCGATCCTGCGCGAGGAGATCGCCGATCTCGTGCGCGGCACTTTCCTCGACGGCGCCGCCGTGGTGGCGACGTCGTCGCGCACCGGCGCCGGTGTCGACGAGCTGCGCGCCGTCCTCCTGTCGCTGGCACGCCGCGTCGAGGGCCGCGATGCGGGCGGGCCCTTCCGGCTCGCCGTCGACCGCGTGTTCCACCAGAAAGGGATCGGCGTGGTCATCACGGGAAGCTGCTATTCGGGGCGCGTCACGGTCGGCGACGAGCTGGAGCTGCTGCCGCCGGGGAAGCGCGTGCGCGTGCGCGAAGTGCAGAGCTTCGGCGAGAAGCGCGAGTCCGGCAGCGCGGGCGAACGCCTGGCGCTGGCGCTGCACGGCGTCAAGCTCGACGACGTGGCGCGCGGCGACACGCTGACAACGCCGGGGCGCTTCGCGGCGGCGGTCGTGATCGACGCCCGCGTTTCGCTCGGGGTCCAGCACGACACCGAGATCGGGAACCGCGAGCGCCTGCGCATCCACCACGGCGCGCGCGAGCTGCTGGGGCGGATCGTGCTCCTCGAATGCGACGTGCTGCGGCCGGGTGAATCGTCGCTCGCGCAGCTGCGCCTGGAGTCGCCGGTCGTGGCGGATGTCGGAGACCGCCTGGTGATCCGCAAGTATTCGCCGCCCCGGGTGGTCGGAGGCGGGCACGTCGTCGATCCGCGCGCCGAGCCGCACCGGCGCAGCGACGCGTCCGTCGTCGAACGCCTGCGCATCCGGGAGCAGGGAGATCCGGAGACGGTTCTCGCGCGGGCGGTGGAACGGGCCGGCCTCACCGGTGTGCCCGGCGGCGACGTGGATCCGGAGGCGACGGCGTCGCTCGAATCGCGCGGAGAGATCGTCACGATCGGAGGGCGCGTCTTTCATCGCCACGTGCTGGACGCGCTGGCGGCTCGCGCCGTGGAGCTCGCCACCGCGCATACGACGAGCCATCCGCTGCAGTGGGGGATGGGCAAGGAGGAACTGCGCCGGCGTCTCGATTTTCCGCATCCCGCGGCGATGTTCAACCGCGTGATCGACGTGCTCGCGTCGGACCACGCTCTGTTCGTCCGGGGAGACCGCGTGCGCGCCGGTTCCGCGGAGCAGCAGCTTCCCGCACCGCTGCGCGAAGCCGTCGACGCGCTCGGCCGCGAGATCGAACGAGCCGGGGTGGCGTTTCCGTCGCAGGCGGACCTGCAGCGCGTCTGGAGCGGGGGTGACCACCTCGCCGATGCCGTGCAGTACCTGCGCGACGCCGGACTCGCATTCGATGTTGGAGACGGACTGATGCACGCGCGCGCACTGGAGCGCTGCATCGACGTGCTCCGCGATCTGTTCGCGACGCGCGACGGCATCGCGGTCGGGGACCTCCGCGACGCCCTCGGCATCTCCCGCAAGCATGCGGTTCCGCTGCTGGAGTTCCTCGACGCCCGCCGCATCACGCGCCGGGACGGCGACCGGAGAGTGCCGGGGAGCGCCTTCCCGGGCCGGGATTCCGGCGCGACGTAGGGAAGTTCGCCCTACCCGAAACGCCGAAAAGCTGGTATAGTCCTCGTTGATGAAGCTCCCACGCCTCCTAGTCGTCGTCCTGACCGCCCTCGGCCTCCTGGTCCCGACCCTCGGGTCCGGCGATCAGCTCTGGGCCCCGCTCGAGAAGAAGCTCCCGGCGGGTGTGACGACCTTCAGCTACGCCCAGCAGACCATCCGCGTCTCGACGCCGGTGCCACTGGTCGTCCGGTGCGACCCGATTTCTCTGAGCCAGATCCGGGTGCGGGTCAGCGTCTACGGGTCGCTGCTGCAGCAGGGTACCGACTCGCCGAATCAGTCCTCGTCGCTGCTCAACATCTACTGGGTCGATTACGCGGCAGACGTTTACAACGGCTCCCTCCCCGGGTCCGGTGAGACCGTCGATGTCGTCCTCAATACCGAGGGTGGCTTCGTCGACCGCTAGCGCTCGCGTTTCGTCAGGTATTTTTACTCTCCGTAAGATTTTTTAACGTTTTGCCTGTCCGCCGCCTGCCGGGCCCGCCACTTCCTGCTCAACTAGCTTATTCCGCAACCAGTTAACCCGATCACCCACCCTCCGGGGCATTGCAGGTTGGCACGTCAATTGCACAATGCATGATCTGCCACAGCACTGCGTCGATAAGGAAGGGTGCTCCAGCAGGGGTGCCGGGATACAGGAAGAGGTAGCGCTGTGGTTCCGGAGGGCGGTGCCAGGGAGGCTGCGTACTCCTCCGCGGGAGGTCTTCGGATCGACCGTGATGGGTGCCTACCCCTGAGTGGCTCGCCAAGCCAGCGAATCATAGCCCTTGCCCTTAGCGTGATTCCGAGCGGTATCGCTCTTCGGATACGGAAAGAGGGAAGCACTCCGGTGCTTCCCTCTTTTCTTTTCCGGGTCCGGGGGTCAGTCGCCGGGTCCGGCGTCGGGCAGGCGGGGCGGGACCATCAGCATCTTCTCCCGCTCGCAGATCACCTGGCCGGGCTGCGCCCCGCGGAACTTGCGGACGTACTTGCGCTGCGTGTAGATGACCGCGACCAGCCCGCTGTGCCGGGCCTTCGAGAAGTGCGCCGCCACGGACGCGGCGAGTTCGACGATGCGCGCGGGCGGACCGGTGCCACCGCCGCCGCCGCGCGGCCGGAGGATCACGTGCGACCCTGGCACCTGGTGCGCGTGGAACCAGAGATCGGTCGGCGCGGCGACGCGGAAGGTGATCTCGTCGTTCTCGAAGTTGCTCCGCCCCACCACGACGAACCAGTGCGCGTCGAGATCGATCTCCCGGTAGGTCTTCTCCGCCGTGCGGGGGGGCTTGCGCGTGCCGACCGGCGTCGCGCGGTCGTCCAGCTCGATCGAGAACTTGGCGCGGATGGCCTCCACCAGGTGAAGCGCCTCGGTGAAGGACGTCGCGCGCTCCAGCAGTCGCAGAGACGCGCTGAGCTCGGTCGCCTCGCGGCGCACCAGCTCCAGCCGGCGGCCGGAGTGCGCGAGGCTCTTCTCCAGCTTGGCGGCGCGGCGGAAGCGCTTCTCGATCTGGATGTGCAGCGGCTCGGCGGGGTCCAGCTCGATGCGCACCACCTGCTCGGCGTCGTAGAGGTCGGGAAGCTCCACGTGCGAGGCGCCCGGCGGGACGCGGGTCTGGTAGGCGGCGAGCGTCTCGGCCTCGCGCCGGACGTCGGCGTGGGTCGCGGCGGTGTCGATGTCGGCCTCGAGGTTGGCGGCCAGCTTCCCGAGCGCCTCCACCTTGCGCCGCGCCGGCCGCATCACGCGCCGCAGGATGGTCTCGTGGGCGCCGTCGACGACTGTGCGCCCCAGTGCCTCGCAGGCGTCGAGGACGGAATCGAACGGCCCCAACCGCCGCGCGTCCGCGCCGGAATCCGGCGTCGTCGTCGGTGCCGCATCCCCCAACCTCCGCTCGGCCACGAGGTAGAAGGGTGCCGGGACCGCGGCGGGCGACCCGGCCCGGCCGGCCGACCCGGCGCCGGTGTCGGCGCGGCGACCGATGGACTCGAGCACGGCGTCGCCGCGACGCAACACCGCGCCGCCGGCGGATCCGAAAAGGACGATCGAGAACGTGACGCGCGCGCGGTCGCCGCGGGTGAGGGCGTCGATGTGGAGCACGCGGTCGTCGCCGTGCATGGCGATGTCGACGATCTCGGCGCCGGCGAGCTTCTGGAAACGCGGCGGGGCGTGGATGCCCGCGCACGGCGAGCGATGGGAGAGGCAGCAGAACGGCCCCGGCGATTCCAGGACGGCCACCAGGAAGCCGCGCCGCGCGAAGGACACGGTCAGCACCGGGGGGAACCACAGGGGCGTGCCCAGCGTGGCGCCGACCAGTTCGGCGCGCGCCTCGTCGGCGAACATCGCAAGAAGGGATGCGTTCATGGGTTCGGGATGGAGCTCCTGCCGTCAATTGACACGGTAGCAGGTGAGCTATAGTATAGGAACTCGTTACATCTTTTCAACTTATGTGAGGACGTGAGCATGCTAATCAGTATGACCGGATTCGGACAGGGGGAGGCGTCCAGCGCGACGTCGACGGTGATCGTCGAAGTGCGCTCGGTCAACCACCGCTTCCTCGACCTTGCGTTCAAACTCCCGCGGGCGCTGCAGAACCGCGAATCGGACATCAAGGAGATCGTGCGCGGCAAGCTGAAGCGCGGTCGCGTGTCCATCACCATATCCGTCGAGTCCGGAACCTCCGGTCGCACGGTCACGATCAACGAGTCGGCCCTCGAACAGTATCTCACGCAGCTGCGCGCCTTCGCCAAGCGTCACGGCATGGACGAACACGTGAGCCTGGAGTCGCTCATCCAGCTCCCCGACGTGGTCGTCACGCGCGAGACCGAGCCGGGCGAGGAGGAGATCTGGCCGCTGGTCGAGAAGAGCCTGTCCGACGCCCTCGACGCCTGCACGCGCATGCGCGTCGAGGAGGGCAAGGCGCTGGAGAAGGACCTGACCGAGCGCATTTGCATCATCGACCGGACCATCGGTTCCATCGAGACGCTCGCGCCGGTCGTGTCCAAGCGGAACGTCGAGGCGCTGCGCAAGCGCGTCGCCCAGCTGGCCGGAGACGTGAAGGTCAGCGAGGAACGCATCGCCGCCGAGATCGTGCTGCTCGCCGACCGCACCGACATCACCGAGGAGCTGACCCGCCTGCGCAGCCACGTCGCGCAGTTCAACCGCGCGCTCGACGACGGCGGCGAGGTGTCGAAGCGACTCACGTACCTCCTGCAGGAGATGCACCGCGAGGCGACGACCATCGGGTCCAAGGCCGCCGACTCCGAAGTGATCCAGCACGTCGTCGTGCTCAAGGAAGAGACCGAGAAGCTCCGCGAACAAGTGCAGAACCTGGAGTAGTGTGTCCCGAACCTCGCGCGCGTTCCTGATCGTCGTCTCCGGACCGTCCGGGGTGGGCAAGACCACCCTGGTCGATCGGTTGCTCGCCGCCGATCCGCTGGTGCGGCGCTCTATCTCGGCCACCACCCGCCCCCCGCGCCCCGGCGAGTCCGACGGCCGCGACTACTTCTTCGTCGCACCCGAGCGGTTCGAGGCCATGAAGGCGGGGGATTTGGTCGAATGGGCCGAAGTTCACGGGGCAACCTACGGAACACCAAAGAGTTACATTGAGAAGACGCTCGCCGGCGGGCACGACATCGTCCTCAACATTGACATCCAGGGGGGAGATCAGGTAAAAGGGTCCTTTCCCGACGCCGTCATGGTCTTCATATTACCCCCGTCGCTCGCGGCCCTCGAGTCGCGCCTCGAGGGGAGAGGGGACGTGTCGGGCCGGGCCCTGGAGGTCCGGCTGGCCAACGCCCGGGCCGAGCTGGCGGCGGCGTCCCGCTACGAGTACCTGATCGTCAACGATGACCTCGATAGCGCGTCCGCGGAGCTCATCGCCATCGCGGCGGCGGAGCGAGCGCGGCGAAGCCGGAAGACTCCCGATTTTCTGAAACGGCTCGACCGATAGACGGCGCGGTTGCGCGCACGAAAGAGAGACCTGCATGCCCACTCCGATCGATAAGCTCGTCATCATGGAAAGAGTCACCCAGAAGATCGCCAATCGGTACGAGGCGGTTCGCGTGGTGGCGCGCGAGGCGCGCCGGCTGAACTCGCTGGTGATCCGCGGCGCCGAGCCCGAGCCGGACTTCAAGCCGACGTCGACGGCGGTAAAGCGCCTCATCAACGGCAAGATCACCTATCAGTTCGTCGAGGAAGAAACCGGCCGCGGCGATTTCTTCTCGGACTGACGCACTCGGGACGGGTGACCGGCCGCGGGTCCTGTCATCTCGCCACCCCGCGGGCTTCGCCTCGCGGGGGCCCCGACTCGATCCCACCCGCTGCCGCTGAGGATCATCTGTGAGCCTGTCCGGCAAAAAAATTCTCCTCGGGGTCACGGGCGGCATCGCCGCCTACAAAGCCGTCTTTCTCCTGCGGCTATTCAAGAAGGCGGGCGCGGACGTGAAGGTCGTGATGACCGACGCGGCCACCGAGTTCGTCACCCCGCTCACGTTCGAATCCCTCTCCGAGCACCCGGTTCACGTCAACCTCTTCGAAGGAGACAGCAAGCGCTCCGGCGCGGTCTCGCCCATCGAGCACATCGACCTCGCGAAGTGGCCCGACCTCGTCGTGATTGCTCCCTGCACCGCCAACACCATCGCCAACCTCGCCCACGGCCGGGCCGACGACCTGCTGGCCACCATCGTCACCGCGTATCGCGGCCCCGTCATGCTGGCACCCGCGATGAACGACGTCATGTGGGAGAACTCGGCGACGCGGGACAATCTGCGCATGCTCTCCGACCGCGGCTACCGCGTGGCGCCGCCCGAGAAGGGCGACCTCGCCTGCGGATACGAAGCCACCGGGCGCATGGCCGAGCCGGAGACGATCATGGGCGCCGTGACGACGCTGTTCGCGTCGCCGTGGCGCGGCGTGAAGGTGCTGGTGAGCGTGGGCGGAACCGAGGAAGACATCGATCCCGTGCGCGTGGTCAGCAACCGATCCAGCGGGAAGATGGGGTTCGCGCTGGCGGAAGCGGCGCGCGACGCGGGTGCGGAGGTCACCGTCGTCGCGGCGCGCACGTCGGTGGCGCCCCCGTTCGGCGTGCGTGTGGTGCGCGTCCGGACTTCCGCGGAGATGTCGCGCGCGCTCAAGGACACGTTCGAGAAGAGCGACGTACTGATGATGGCGGCGGCGGTGACCGACTACCGGCCCGCGCACGCCATGGACCGCAAGAAGAAGTCCGGCGACGCGTGGAACCTCGAGCTCGTTCCCACCGAGGACATCCTGGAATCGCTCGGCGCTTCGAAGGGCAAACGCGTCATCGTCGGCTTCGCACTGGAGACCGAGGACGAGGAGAAGAACGCGAAGGCGAAGCTCGAGGCGAAGAAGTGCGACCTCGTCGTTCTCAACAAGCCCGCGGACGCGTTCGAGCTCGACACCAACGTCGTGACCGTTCTCAATGCGGGCGGACGGGTCTATCGGAGCGTGGGGCCCGAGAGCAAGCGCGAGATCGCGCGCCGGCTCCTCGAGATCGCGGCGCAGGAAGCCGCGTTCGCGAAGCTTCGCCCGCCCAGGTAGGACACCGACTTCCCGGCCTTGCCAGCCGGTCCCATCCCTGTTAGCTTGCCTCCCGTGGCCTCCCGTTCCGAATCCCGACGCGCCGCCGCCGGGGCGCTGAAACGCCTCGAGCGCAAGGGCGTGCGTTCCGTCTATCTCGACGGTGCGACGCGGGCCCCGGCTCCCGGCGCGCCCGCGGCCGCCGGGGACGACGCACCCACGATTCCCGCGCCCGCCGCCGGGAACGTCGCCGCATCGCTGGACGAGCTCAGGGAGACGGTTTCGGCGTGCACCCGGTGCCCGCTGCACGCGACGCGCACCCAGGCCGTGTTCGGTGTGGGCAATCCGCACGCCGACCTCATGTTCATCGGCGAGGCGCCCGGCGCGGACGAGGACCGCAAGGGCGAGCCGTTCGTCGGGCGCGCCGGGCAGCTCCTCAACAAGATCATCGCGGCCATGGGCATGAAGCGGGAGGACGTCTACATCACCAACATCCTCAAGTCGCGGCCACCCAACAACCGCGACCCCCAGCCGTCGGAAGTGGAGGCGTGCGAAGCGTACCTGCGCCAGCAGATCGCCATCATCCAGCCGAAGTACATCTGCGCCCTGGGCCGCGTCGCCGCGCACTGGCTCCTCAAGACCGACGCGCCGCTCGGCGCGATGCGCACGCGACAGCACACCTACGAGGGTATCCCCGTGATCGTCACCTATCACCCGGCCGCGCTCCTGCGCAATCCGGGCTTCAAGGCACCGTGCTGGGAGGACATGAAGAAGCTGATGGCGCTTCTCAAGGACGCGTAGGCGTGGTCGTCGCTCTGGGTCGTGCTGCCCGGGACGCTCCCGCTCTGGATCGCCGGCAGCCGCCGCTGGCAGGACGGCCCCGCGCGCCCCGACGCCTCGAGCTGACCCCCGGCCGCCGCCGTCCGGTTCGTTTTCGACACCCCCTTTCCGAGCCCGCCCGAGTGCGTTAGTATTGTAGTGTCAACGCGAAGGACCTTCTTCCATGAGAGAATTCACCGACGGATCCACAGCGATCGTGCGCGGTGCGCTCGACGCGGGCTGCACCTTCTTCGCGGGCTATCCCATCACCCCCGCCTCCCCGATCCTCCTGCAGATGTCGCGCGAGCTCCCCAAGGTGGGCGGCGTCGCCATCCAGGGTGAGGACGAGATCGCATCCATCGGGATGTGCATCGGCGCCTCGCTGGCGGGCGCGCGCGCGATGACGGCGAGCAGCGGTCCCGGCATGTCCCTCTACAGCGAGCACATCGGACTCGCCATCATCGGCGAGGTGCCGCTTGTCATCGTCGACGTGCAGCGCATGGGCCCGGCGACCGGCGGGGCGACGACGGTGGGCCAGGGCGACGTGCAGTTCGCGCGCTGGGGCACGGCGGGCGGGTATCCCGTCATCGTGCTGGCGCCGTCGTCGATCGCGGAGTGTTATTCCATCACGCGACGCGCCTTCGATTTCGCGGAGCGCTTCCGCTGCCCGGTGGTGATTCTCTCCGACAAGGAGCTCAGCCTGACGGCCAACACGGTCGAGGTCGACACCTACGAGTCGCCGCCCGTGCGCGCACGCGGCGTGCTCCCCGATGGCGAGGCGCCGTACCGCTACGCCCCGGCGGGCGATGTGCCACCCATCGCGCAGTACGGCGGCGAGGGGCGCGTGCGCTTCACGGGGTCGACCCACGACGAGCGCGCGTTCATCACCAAGATTCCGGAGAAGGTGGCGCAGATGAACGAGCACCTGCGCGCGAAGATCGAGGATCACACCGACGAGATCGAGCTCGTCACCGCCGACATCGAGCCCGGCGCGACGACGCTCTTCACGAGCTTCGGCATCACCGCGGGTGCGATGCGCGAGGCGGTGGCCGAGATCCGGGCCGCCGGCGGCACGGTGTCGGCGCTGACGCTCCACAGCCTGTGGCCGGTTCCCGAGCGCGCGATCCGCGCCGCACTCGCCGGCGTCACACGCGTC
>CAZCQM010000030.1:0-9759 GCA_964500785.1 uncultured bacterium | reverse complement strand
AGTACCGGCGCGAGATCGAGCGGCTGGCCGGCGGCATCGAGGTCGTCTGCATCAACCGCGTCGACGGAGAGTTGATCGCGCCGCAACAGTTCCTGGACACGATGACGACGGAGACACGATGACGCAGCCCACGACGATCACCCCGCTCGCGACGTATCGCAACGAGACCCCGTACCCGTTCTGCCCGGGGTGCGGACACATCCACATCCTCGATCACCTGAACAAGGCGCTCGAGCTGCTGCAGGTGGATCCGGCGCGCGTCGTGCTCGTGAGCGACATCGGCTGCTCCGGGCTCTCGGACCAGTACTTCGACACCAGCGCGTTCCACGGCCTGCACGGCCGCAGCATCACCTACGCGAGCGGGATCAAGCTGGCGCGCCCGGACCTCACCGTGATCGTCATCATGGGGGACGGCGGCACCGGCATCGGCGGCGCCCACCTGCTGAGTGCCGCGCGCCGCAACATCGGGCTCACCGTGCTCGTGATGAACAATTTCAACTTCGGCATGACCGGCGGCCAGCACTCCGCCACGACACCGCCGGGCGGGATCACCAGCACGACGCCGGGCGGCAACCTCGAGAGACCGCTCGACATCTGCGCGACCGTGGGCGTGAACGGCGCGGGCTACGTGTGGCGCGGGACGAACTTCGACAAGGATCTTCCCGAGCGCATCGCCGAGGCGGTGCGCGCCGACTGCTTCGCGCTCCTCGACATCTGGGAGCTGTGCACGGCGTACTACATGCCCTGGAACAAGGCGTCCAAGAAGACGCTCACCACCATCCTCGAGGATCTGCATCTCGAGCGCGGGCTGTTGCACCGCGCGGACCATGCGGAGTATGCGACGGCGTATCACGCCGCGGGGGAGGCGGCGCGCGGAAAACCGCTGCCGGCGCCGAAGCCGCTCGCGCCGCGCTTCGAGGCGACGCTCGCCAGACCGTTCCGGCTCGTCGTCGCGGGCTCGGCGGGCGGGAAGGTCCGCTCGGCCGTGCGCCTCGTCGGCCAGACGGCGCTGCTTTCCGGACTGTGGGCGGCACAGCGCGACGACTATCCCATCACGATCAAGGCCGGGCACAGCATCGCGGAGCTCGTGGTGAGCCCACGCCGCATCGACTACACCGCCATCACGCGCCCCGATGCGATGGTCATCCTCAGTCACGACGGTCTCTCCAAGGTGGGCCGCCAGCTCGCCGCCATGGAGCCCGGCGACCGCGTGTTCGCCGTGCCCGAGGTGGCCGACGGCATCAAGACGCCGGCGACGGTCGAGATCATCGATCCGGCGCAGGCGCCGATCAAGCTCGCCGCCACGCGGATCTCGCTCTATTGCGTCGCATATGCGCTGAAGCGGCTCGGCCTGCTCTCGATCGAGGCGTTCGAGTCCGCGGCCCAGCTTCGGCCGTCGCCGCGGACCGAAGAGATGCTCGAGACGATTCGTCTCGGTGCGGCGTAGCGCGTCCCGTCCAACCGCAACGCGGTTTCACGTTCGAAAAAATGGAGGAATCCCCCCGATGGTCCCTGTCGCTCGTCGCCGTCTGATCGCGGCGCTCTCCATCTTCGTTCTGGCGTCTGCACCGTCCCTCCTTCCGGCCGCATCGAAAACCAAAGACAAATCCGCACGCGCCGTCACCACCGACGACTTCAAGGGTCTCGCGTGGCGCAGCGTCGGTCCCGCCAACATGGGTGGCCGCGTGGCATCCATCGCGCTCGCGCCCGGCAACGGAGCGACGTTCTACGTCGGCTACGGAACGGGCGGCCTGTGGAAGACCGACAACAACGGTGTCACGTTCTCGTCGGTCTTCGACAAGACCGGCCAGCACGCCATCGGTGCGGTGGCTGTCGCGGACGCGCCCGCCGACTGGCCGGGCTGGGAGAACGAGAAGGACGTCGTTCCCGCCGGCCAACGCACGGAGAAGGGGAAGGCGAAGATCGTGTGGGTGGGCACGGGTGAGGGCAACGGGCGCAACAGCTCGTCGTGGGGCGGTGGGGTGTACCGCTCGACCGACGGCGGCGCGACGTTCCAGTTTCTCGGGCTCAAGGAGAGTCACGACATCCCGCGCCTCGCCGTCGACCCGCGCAACCCCGACGTGGCCTACGTCGCGGCCCTCGGCCACCTGTGGGGCGCGAACCCCGAGCGCGGTGTCTACAAGACGAACGACGGCGGCAGGACGTGGAAACAGGTGCTCAAGGTAGACGCCAACACCGGTGCGTGCGACGTCGTCATCGATCCGAAAGAGCCCGACCGCGTCTACGCGGCGATGTACGCGCGCCGGCGCACGGCGTGGAGCTTCACCGGCAACAGCGAGAAGGGCGGCATCTTTCGCTCCGACGACGCCGGCGCCACCTGGAAGAAACTCGCCGGCGGCCTGCCGCCGCGCACGGGGCGCATCGGGCTCTCTGTGTTTCCCGGCGACAGCCGCATCGTCTACGCCGTCGTCGAGAGCGACCTCGGCGGGACGGGGCGCGACGAGTTCGCCGACCGCTCGCCCAACGGCGGCGTGTTCCGGAGCGAGGACCACGGCGACACCTGGACGCGCACATCGGACTTCGATCCGCGGCCCTTTTATTTCTCGCGCATCACCGTCGACCCGAAAGACGACCAGCGCGTCTATCTTGCGGGCTGGGACCTCTCGGTGTCCGAGGACGGCGGCCGGACCTTCCGGCGGACCAGCGAGTTCGTGCACGTGGACTTCCACGCCATCACCGTCGACCCGAACGATCCCAACCACGTCCTGGTCGGCAACGACGGCGGTCTCTACGTCTCCTACGATCAGGCGAAGACGTGGCTGTTCGTGAACAACGTCGCGGTGGGGCAGTTCTACCGCATCGCCGTGGATAACAGCGACCCGTATCGGATCGCGGGCGGGCTGCAGGACAACGGCTCGTGGGTCGGTCCGTCGGAGACGCGCCACGTCACCGAGGACGATGCCAAAGACGGCATCCTGAACCGCGACTGGCACGTCGTCTACGGGAGCGACGGATTCGGCGTGGCCTTCGATCCCACCGACCCCGATGTCATGTACGCCACCGCGCAGGGCGGATTTCTCTCGCGTATCAATCTCTCCAACGCGGTGCACACGATGCTGCGGCCGTCGCCGCGCGAGGGAGAGGAACGCCTGCGCTTCAACTGGGACTCGCCGTTCTTCGTGTCGAAGCACGACTCGACCGTCCTCTACCACGGGGGCAACAAGGTGTTCCGCCTGACGGAGCGCGGCAAGGAATGGTTCTCGATCAGCGGCGACCTCTCGCGGCACGAGCCCGACAAGATCATGACCGTGGGCTCCGACGCGGAGACGTACGGAACCGTGGTGAGCCTCGCCGAGTCGCCGCTGCGCGCGGGACTCCTGTGGGCGGGGAGCGACGACGGGCTCGTTCACGTCACCGAAAACGACGGCGGCGCCTGGAAGGACGTCACCCCGAAGGCGGTGGGCGAGCTGTACGTCGCCTACATCACCGCCTCGTCGCACGACGAGAAGACCGCGTACGTCGCCGTCGACGGTCACCGGAGCGACGTATTCAAGCCCATCGTCCTCATGACGACCAATCTCGGGAAGGGCTGGACCGACATCACCGGCGATCTGCCCGCGGGCGAGCCGGTGAACGTGGTCATCGAGGATCCCGCGAGCCGCGACGTCCTCTACTGCGGGACGCAGTTCGGCGCCTACGTGACCTTCGACCGCGGCGTGCACTGGCTGCGTCTCAACGGCGACGCGCTCCCGCCGGCGCCCGTCGACGACATGGTGATCCAGCCGCGCGAGCGCGACCTCGTGGTGGGCACACACGGACGGAGCATCTGGGTGCTCGACGACGTGTCGATGTTCGCCCAGCTCGATGCCGCCACGCGCGCCGAACCGCTCGCGATGTTCGATGTGCTGCCCGCACGCCCGCGCCTCTACGCCTCGGAGGACTACGGCATCGGCAATGGCGTCTTCCGCGTCAAGAATCCGCCCATGGGGGCGTACATCAACTTCTGGGTCGGCGACAACACCGGCGACCCGGTGAGTGTGTCCGTCGCCGATTCGACCGGCTTCGTGCTGCGTGCGCTCGACGCGACGCCGCGCGCGGGATTCAACCGCGTGGTGTGGGATCTCAAGGCCGACGAGAAGTACCGCTACGAGCCGGGTCCCAACGAGGAGCCGGGGCTGGAGCAGTTCGTCGCCCCGGGGAAATACAAGGTGACGATCAAGATGGGTGAAGCGACGGACTCGAAGACGGTCGAGGTGCTGCCGTTCGAGTAGCGGCACCGGGGGCTTATCCCCAGCCTGTCCACAGCGTTCCACCGATTTTCCCGCTCCGGCGCTGCCCGTCCTTTGAGGAAGGCCCGCCGTAGGCTACAATGCCCGCGACAGGAGGGCATCCCATTGGCTGACATTCGCGCTGCACAGACTCCCCCCCAGGCATCTGGACGCGTCCCGCCCCAGTCTCTCGAAGCCGAGATGGCGGTGCTGGGCGCGGTGCTGCTGGACAACAACGCCTTTTCGATTGCGACCGAGTCCATCTCGGCCGAGGCCTTCTACAAGAAGGCCCACCACGACATCTTCGCCGCGATGGAGACGCTGTCGTCGCGCGGCGAGGCCATCGACATCGTCACCCTTTCCGAGGAGATGAAGCAGCACACGACCTTCCAGACCGCGGGCGGGGCGGCGTACCTCACGCAGATCATGGACAGCGTGCACACGGCGGCCAACGTCGAGTACTACGCCAACATCGTGCTCGAGAAATGGGTGATGCGCCGCCTCATCACGATCTGCAGCGACGTCACGACGCAGTGCTTCCAGAGCGAGCGCGACGCCGCCGAGATTCTCGACGAGGCCGAGAAGCACATCTTCGAGATCTCGCAGCAGGGGATGTTCAAGGGCTTCGAGTCCATCGGGAAGATCCTCCGCGACCACTTCAAGAACATCGAAGCGCTGTATCAGAGCGGGAGCCACATCTCCGGCGTCCCCTCGCCCTTCGAGGACCTCGACTCGCTGACGTCGGGTTTCCAGAAGTCGGACCTCGTCATCGTCGCGGGGCGTCCCGGCATGGGGAAGACGTCCTTCGCGCTCAACCTGTGCGAGCACCTCGCGATCAAGGAGAAGATTCCGGTGGGGATCTTCAGCCTGGAAATGTCGTCGGAGCAGCTGGTCACGCGACTGTTGTGTAGCGAGGCGCGCGTGGATTCCAACAAGCTGCGCCGCGGCTACCTGAAATCCAACGAGTACGCCGAGCTCGCGATCGTCGCGGGTTACCTGGCCGAGGCGCCCATCTACATCGACGACTCGCCGGGACTCTCGACACTGGAGCTTCGCGCCAAGGCGCGGCGCCTCAAGGCCGAGGCGAACGTCGGCATGATCCTGGTCGACTACCTGCAGCTGGTGAGCGTGCGCGAGCGCGTCGAGAACCGCCAGCAACAGATCTCGCTGATCTCGCGCACGATGAAGGCGCTGGCCAAGGAGCTGGGCGTGCCGGTGGTTGCGCTGTCGCAGCTCTCTCGTGCGGTGGAATCGCGGGGCGGCGACAAGCGGCCGATGTTGTCGGATCTGAGGGAAAGCGGGAGTATCGAGCAGGACGCGGACGTCGTGCTCTTCCTCTTTCGCCCCGAGGTCTACGAAGGCCCCGAGTCGGAGAATCGCGGTAAGGCGGAGTTGATCATCGGCAAACAGCGCAACGGGCCCACCGGAACGGTGAACCTCACCTTCATCGACTCGTGCACCCGCTTCGAGTCGGCCGCCTTCACGGAGTAAAGCCGTGCGCGCGATAACCGCGACGAGGTATCGTCATCGTCCCTCACTGACCGTCCAGCGCGCCCTTCGGGCCGTCGGCGTGGCGGCGCTCAACTTCCTCCGCGACGTGGGCGGGTCGTTCATCATGCTGGGCGGCGTGATCGTCCGCCTGCGCGAGTTGCCGCGCACCCACCGCGAGACCCTCCTCCAGATGGAGCAGGTCGGCATCGGGTCCATTCCCCTCGTCCTGGTGACGTCGATCTTCGTCGGCGCGGTGGCGGCGGTGCAGGCGGCGTATCAGTTCCAGGACTACGTGCCGATGGTGTTCCTCGGCACCGTGGTGGGCAAGTCGGTGATCCTCGAGCTCGGGCCGGTGCTGACCGCGCTCGTCGTCGGCGGGCGCGTGAGCGCGTCCATCGCGGCCGAGCTGGGCACCATGAAGGTGACCGAGCAGATCGACGCCATGGAAGTCCTCGCCATCGACCCGCTGCGCTACCTCGTCATGCCGCGGGTGGTCGCCTGCGTCGTGATGATGCCGGTCCTGGTCATCTTCTCCGACCTCCTGGCCATCCTGGGCGGCCTGCTGGTGGCGAACGTCTCCATCGGCGTGAGCACGGCCACCTTCGTCGAGGGGCTCCGGATGTTCTTCTACGTGGACGACATCATCAGCGGGCTCATCAAGGCCATGACCTTCGGCGGCATCATCGGGCTGCTGGGCTGCTACAACGGCTTCCGTACCTTCGGCGGCGCCCAGGGCGTGGGGAAGGCGACCATGCACGCGGTGGTGTCGAGCTGCATCGCCATCCTCGTCTCCAACTATTTCCTCGCCTCGGTCCTGCTCCGCCTGATCTTCTACAAGGGTGAGTGACGCGGGGCGGCCGGCCCGTGCTAGAATGCCCCCCGACCACCATGCTCACCATCGAATGTCGTAACCTCTGGAAGAGCTTCTACAGCAAGAGCGTCCTGCGCGGGGTGGATCTCACCATCCAGCCCGGGGAAACGCTGGTCATCATGGGCCAGAGCGGTTCCGGGAAGAGCGTGCTTCTGAAGCATTTCGTCGGGCTGCTGGTGCCCGACCGGGGCGGCGTGTACGTCGACGGTCGCGAGGTCGCCGACCTGAGCCGAAAGAAGCTGTTCGAGCTTCGCATGCGCTTTGGTATGGTCTTCCAGGGCGCGGCGCTCTTCGACTCCCTGACGGTGGACGAGAACGTCGGTCTGGCGCTGCAGGAGCACACGAAGCGGCGACCCGACGAGATCAGCGCCATCGTCGACGAGAAGCTGCGCATGGTCGGGCTCGAGAGCGTGGGCGACAAGTTTCCCTCGGAGCTGTCGGGCGGCATGAAGAAGCGCGTCGGATTTGCGCGCGCGATCGCGATGGATCCTGAATGCGTGCTCTATGACGAACCGACGACGGGCCTGGACCCCATCATGGCGGACGTGATCAATACCCTGATCGTCAAGCTGGCCGACGAGCTCAAGATCACGTCCGTGGTCGTGACCCACGATCTGGCCAGCGCCTACAAGGTGGCCGACCGCATCGCCATGCTCCACGACGGCAGAGTCATCTTCGAGGGAACCCCCGACGAGGTGAAGCAGACCGATAACGCTACCGTCCGCCAGTTCATCGAAGGGCGTGCGTACGGCCCCATCGTGGTGGGGAGCAGCGAATGACGGGACGCGGCCTCGAGATCCGCGTGGGTGCGGTGGTCGTGCTGGCCACGGTGGTCGCGGTCATCGGCACCATGTGGTTCCAGAAGTTCCAGCTCGCCGAGAAGCGCTACCACATCTTCGTGCAGTTCAACGAGGTGGGCGGACTGGTGTCGGGCGATCCGGTCTACGTCAACGGCGTCGAGCGCGGGCGCGTCGAGTCGGTGAGCCTCTTGTCCGATCGCGTCGTGGTCGACCTGGGCATCCGCGACGGGTCGTCGATTCCAGACGACTCGCGCGTGCAGCTCAAGAGCATCGGAATCATGGGCGAGCGCTTCGTCGCCATTCGCCAGGGGGTGGCGCCGCGGTTCGTCCAGCCGGGCGATACGCTGACCGGCGAGTTCCTGATGGGGATGAGCGAGGTGATGGGCTCGGCCGGCGGCATCCTGGACGAAGTGCAGGTGACGAGCCGGCACCTGCGCGAGATCGCGGAGTCGTTGAGCCGGAACGGAAAGCTGGAGGAGGGCGTGGACGACTTCGCCGCGGCGAGCAAGAACCTGCGCCGCACGACCGAGACCAACCGGAAGAAGCTGGATCGGTCGATCGCGCACTTCGAGCGCACGTCCGCGTTGCTCGACAGCCTGATCGGGCACAACTTCCCGCAGATTGACTCCACCCTGGCGTCGATCGGGCGCGCGGGCGGGGACGCCGAGACGACGGCGAAGAACCTCGCCGAAGTGTCGTCCGACCTGAAGGAGATCACGGCGCGGCTGCGCGCGGGCCAGGGATCGGCGGGGCGCCTGCTGACGGACGATCAACTCGTGCTGCGGATGGAGTCCACGCTGGCGCAGATGGACTCGTTGCTCGAGGACCTTCGCAAGCACCCCGGCCGCTACGTCAAGTTCAGCTTGTTCTGACGCAACCCCGGCGCGCGCAGCGCCGGCGCAAAGACGGATGAACGTCGTCGCACTGATCATGGCCGCCGGGAGCGGAGAGCGCTTCGGCCCGGGTGGACGCAAGCAGCTGATCGCGCTGGCGGGCCGGCCCATGCTCGCCTGGTCCGCGCTGGCGCTGGCCCGGTCGCCGCGGGTTCAATCGCTGGTCGTCGTCGGGCCTGCGGACGCGGAGGCGGAGTTGCGCGGCGCGCTTCCACCGGAAGTTGCGGCGAAGGACGTTGCGTTCGTCGCGGGCGGTGCAACGCGGCAGGAATCGGTGTTCAACGGGATCGAGCGCCTGCCGCAAGACGCGACGCACGTCCTCATCCACGATGCGGCGCGCCCGTGCCTGTCGGCCGCGCTGCGGGACCGGGTGCTCGACGCGCTCGCCACGCACGACGCCGTCGTGCCGGCGGTTGCGGCCACCGACACGCTGGTGCACGAGAGCGACGGGCGCGTCGACGCGATCCTGGACCGCGTGCACGTGGCCGGCGTCCAGACGCCGCAGGGCTTCCGCGCGGCGCTGGTCGCGAAGGCGCACCGCACCGCACGGGCGCGGGGATTTCGATCCAGCGACGACGGTTCGCTGGTACTCGCACTGGGAGAACCGGTGTTCACGGTGCCGGGGGAGCGGACCAATATCAAGGTGACGTTCCGCGAGGATCTTCCCCTCGCGGAGGCGCTGTTGAAGAATGGAGTTTCGTCATGACGCGAGTGGGAATCGGCTACGACGTGCACGCGGTTGCGACCGGACGCCCCCTCATGCTCGGGTGTGTCCATTTCGAGGACGCCACCGTCGGCCTGGAGGGGCACTCCGACGCCGACGTGGTCAGCCACGCCATCTGTGACGCGCTGCTGGGTGCGGCGGGACTGGGCGACATCGGCCGGCACTTCCCCGACACCGACTCGCGCTGGAAGGACGCGGCGGGCCGCGAGTTCCTGGTGCGCGTCGCGGAGATGGTGCACGGCGCCGGCTTCGACATCGTCAACGTCGACTGCACGGTCCTGGCCGACGTCGTGCGGCTGGGGGACCGCAAGGGCGAGATGGAGGCCGCCATCGCACAGCACCTGGACGTGCCGCCCGATCGCGTGAACGTCAAGGCGACGACGTTCGAAGGCAAGGGAGCCATCGGTCGCGGCGAGGCGATCGCGTGCGAAGCCATCGCATCGGTCGAGACGGCGTCGGGGGACCGCATGGAGAACTGGCGGGAATCGGCGCTGTAGCCGCCCGACCGCCCGCGACACCCGGGAAGGATTTCATGGCGAAGATCAAAAATGTTCGCGTGCGTTTCGCGCCCAGCCCGACGGGCTACCTCCACGTCGGCGGCGCGCGCACGGCGATCTTCAACTACCTGTTCGCGAGGCACAACGGAGGCGCGTTCGTCCTCCGTATCGAGGATACCGACGCGGAGCGAAGCACCACGGAGAGCGAACAGTCGCTGATCGAGGACCTGCACTGGCTCGGGCTCGACTGGGAC
>CAZCQM010000029.1:8868-19761 GCA_964500785.1 uncultured bacterium | reverse complement strand
TCCGCTGCACATCCCGCCGCTGCGCGAGCGCCGTGAGGACGTCCCACTCCTGGTGGGGCATTTCGTGGAGCGGTTCAATCGCGAGCTCGGCAAGCAGGTGGAACTGCCGGCGGCGGACGTGATCGAGCGTCTGGTGAGATACGACTGGCCGGGCAACGTGCGCGAGCTCCGCAACGTGATCGAACGCGCCATGCTGCTGGAAGCCCAGGAGAAGCTGCTCGTGTCGCACCTGCCGCCGGAGATCCGCGGCCACGTCGGCACCGAGATCCCGACGGTGCGCTCGGCGTCCGCGTCGATGGCCGAGACGTTCTTCCCGATGACGCTCCGCGACGTGGAGCGCGTTCAGATCGAGCGAACGCTCGAACAGACCAACGGCAACAAGTCGCGGGCGGCGGCGATTCTCGGGATATCGCGGCAAACGCTGCGCGAGAAACTCAAGTCGTTCCAGAAGGCTCCGAACCCGGCTGCCGAAGCCTAGTGGTCAAAATGTTCCCCCCGGGCGGGTCGGAGTGCGGCCGATTGTGCCGCACTCCGACTGCTTCGGCGGGGGCGCCGGCCTTCCTAACCTGAACCCTGGCAACAGGTTCTTCCCGTATTGCCGGGCACGGCACGCCGATTGCCTTCCGCCCGGGTATGAGTCCCATGCCCGCCGACCGTCCCCGCGACGCCGCCGCGGCCGCCTGGCGCGCCGCGGTTCGCGAACGCCTGGTGCGCGCCGGAGTTCGCCCGGCGCCGGACCTTTCCTCCGGGGACACGCGCCGGCTCAGTGACATCGACACGCTGCTCGCGCAGGTGGGACGCGCCGCGCGCCACTCTTCGGGTGCGGTGCGCGCCTACGCGTCGCTGGTTGCGGACGCCGCCGACGGCGACGCCAACACCGCCCACTGGGTCTCGCGGATCGACCGGGCCACCGAAGACCTCGACGGTTTCGTGCGACGCCTGGGCGCGTTGCGCGTGTGTGATCGCGAGCGTGCGACGGACGTGGCCTGGTGGGACATCCTCCACAGCGTAGCGGCGCGTTGCGACCGCATCGCCCGGTGTCGAATCGACGTGACGGACCGAACGCGGGGAAGTTTCCAGCAGCGCGCGGAGCTCGTGGGCCGCATGATCTTTCATCTGGTACGCAACGCGATGGAGAGTGCACCGCGAAGCACGTGGGTGCGCGTACGCGTCGACGAGGGCCGGCTGGATGGACGGCGTCTCTATCATGTCCGCATCGCGGACGAAGGGCCCGACTGGCGGATAGCCGATGACGTGTGGCGCCCGTTCGTAACCGACAAGCGCGGCCATACCGGACTCGGACTGACACACGTGGCTGCCTGCCTGCCGATTCTCGGGGGAGTGGCGGGGGTGCGTCGCGAGGCGACACGCACGGTCGCGCACGTCATGCTGGGCGAAGCGGAGGGCATCGAATGGGAGTCATAGCCGTTGGCGTGGAGTCCTCGCTGGTCGAGGGCGAGACGCTCGATGCGGTGCCGGTGCTGACCGGCGCGGAGACGCTGGCAATGCTCGCGCGCCGCGCGTGCGACGCGGTTGCCGTCGGCGCGCACGTGCTGGACATGACGGTGGACGGTCTGGTTGCGGTGATCGGGGCCCGGCATCCCGACGTTCCCGTCGTCCTGATCGGTGACGCCGGAACGACGGCGCGCTTCGCGGTCTGGGAGCACGTGCCCGCCGCCCGCGGCCGCGTGACGCCCGCGATCCGGCGCGCCGCCGAAGTCGGGCGTCTGCGGCGCGCGCTCGGCCGGAGAAATGCAGCGGCTGCCGCGCAATCGATCGACGAGCGCCTCGATCACGTCTTCCGCTGCGGGTCGATCCGGGAGATGGAGCGGCTCATGATCCTGGGCCGGCTGGCCCGGCTCGACCACAACCGGACGCGGTCGGCATCGTCGCTCGACATCAGCGTCCGCACGCTGCGAAACAAGCTCCGCCGCTACCGCACGTCCGTGCCCCGCAACGCGGGCCTGCGCGAAGACCATTGACAGACTGACAGATCGGTTATTAACGTAGTTGTGGTGAAACTGGTTGAGTTCACAACAGCTTCAGTTTATCTCCCTCTCCGCGGATGCGACAATCCGCCAGTCCCTCTCCGGACTGTTCCCACGCGAAGGCTGGCGCCACACCGAGGTGTCGACGCCGGGCGAGCTCGTTGACGCGCTTCCGGATGCCGCCGCATCGATCCTCATCGACGAGGCCACCGAACCCGCATACGTGTCGCTGATCCGGCGGTGCCGCAAGTCGCTGCCGGAGCTCGATGCGACGGTGGTGGGCGGCCCGAAGTCCGAGGCCGTGCGCCGTACGGAGCGAGAAGAGGGCGTGGACCTCTACGTCGAGCGTCCCCTGGAGCCGGCGGTATGCCGGCGCACCCTCGATCATCGCCTCACGTTGGTCGGGGTCAAGGCGCGCGCCGGGATCATCGGGCGCGCACTCGCGCTCGAGGAACTGCTCGAGTCGGTCCTGCTCGTCGCGCCCACCGAGGTGCCCATCCTCATCAACGGAGAGAGCGGGACCGGCAAGGATGTCATCGCGCGCACCATCCACGAGGCGAGTCACCGCCGCGAGCGGCCGTTCGAGGCCATCAACTGCGGCTCGCTGGCCGAGGGCGTGCTCGAGAGCGAGCTGTTCGGGCACGAGAAGGGCGCGTTCACCGGTGCGGTGTCGCGGCGCGCCGGTTTGTTCGAGCGCGCGGACACGGGGACCGTCTTCCTGGATGAAGTGGGAGAGATGAGCCCCAACATGCAGGTCCGCCTGCTGCGCGTCCTCGAGTCCGGTGAGGTGCTGCGCGTGGGGGGCGTGGGCGGCCTGCGCGTGAACGTGCGCGTGATTGCGGCGACGAATCGGAATCTGGGTGAAGCCGTCCGCTCGGGAGCGTTCCGCCAGGACCTGTTCTACCGCCTCAAAGGCATCACGCTTACGATCCCGCCGCTGCGGGAGCGTGCCGAGGACATCCCGCTGCTGACGCACTATTTCATCCGGCTCGCAAATCGTTCCAACCGCAAGAGTGTTCGCGGGATCGAAGCGGACGCGCTCCACCGCCTCGAGTCGCATCCGTGGCCGGGGAACATCCGTGAGCTCAAGAACCTCGTGGAGACCCTGGTGGTGCTGGCACCGGGCCCGCGCATCACGCGCGACCTGGTCGACGCGCACCTGGGCGGTGGGGACGTGGGGCTCGCGCCGTCGTCGCCCTACCTGCCGGTGCCGCTGCGGAACCGCGACGAAGCCGAGCGTGAGATGCTCTACGGGCTGATGCTGGCGCTGCACCGGGACGTCCGCGAAATCCTGCGCCTGCTGCACGAGGAGCGGCGCCCGCCGGAACGCGCACCGCTCGAGGGGCTCGAAGAGGTTATCGCGCACGCAGCGTCCGACGACGCCGAGGGCCTGAGCCTCGCCCACCTGGAGCGCGCCGCCGTGAAGGAGGCGCTGAACCGGTCGGGGGGGAACCGGAGGCGTGCGGCCGACGCACTGGGGATCTCGGAGCGGACGCTCTACCGGAAGATCAAGGAGTACGGGCTCGCCTGACGGGAAATTCCCGCGTTGTACCGGCCCGCGAGACATCGTATAATGGTCCAAGCCCTCCCCTGAGTATTCCGTACCCCGATCGCATGAGGAGTTTCAGCCTGATCACCACCCCGATCCGACCGAGGGCATGCATGCGCATTTACCGGACCGTTCGAATTCTCTCCATCGTCTCGCTGGCCGCCGCCGTCCTGGCCGCGGCCGTGGATGCCCGGGCCACCAAGCTGGCGGGCGAGTTCATGGCGCCGGGCGGCGGTGCCCGGGCGCTGGGCATGGGCGGAGCATTCGCCGCCGTGGCGGGCGACGCCTCGACCGTGTTCTGGAACCCGGCGGGAATCGCCGGCGTCGAGAAGCGTCAGATTCTGGCGATGCACGCCGAGCAGTTCGGCGATCTGCTCAACTACAACTTCGGGGCCTACATGCAGCCCACGTCACTGGTCGATCCGGCGCGCAAGCCCGCGTTCGGTTTCGCGCTGATCCACCTCGGAGCCCCGGATCAGCCGGTGACGAATCAACTGCGCTTCAACGACCTCAACGGCAACGGGCACTTCGATCCCGATGAGGGCGAGTTCTTCATCGATGCCAACGGGGTGCGCATCCCCGACGACCAGCTGGGCTTCGTCCCGCGTGAGTCGGACAACAGCTTCGCCGGTCTGGGCACGTTTGCGCTCCAGACCGGAGTGGGGAACATCGGGGGGACGCTCAAGGTGATCTACCAGGATGCCATCGCCGGCGAGTCGAGCATGGGCATCGGCATCGACCTGGGCTACCTGCGGCGCGACGTCTTCACGCGCAACCTGTCGTTCGGCGCCAAGCTCCAGGATGCAACCGGCACCTACATCAGCTGGAGCACCGGGACCAACGAGTTCATCGTGCCCATGCTCAAGCTCGGAAGCGCCTATGTCGTCCGGTCGGAGCGCTTCAACGGCGGGTTTCTGCTGGCGGTCGACGCCGACGTGTTCTTCGACGACCGCCGCCAGGCATCGGAGTTCTGGGCGGAGACGTTCAGCACCGATCTGCACATTGGTGGGGAGCTGAGCTTCCAGGACAAGGTGATGATCCGTGGCGGGCTCGACGGCGGGAACACCACGGCCGGAGCGGGAATCTACTTCGGGGTCATCGGCCTGGACTACGCCTACCTGCACCACGACGCGTTCGACGCCACGCACCGCGTGTCCGTTCTGGCCAATTTCTAGCGACGCCCGCCGGCGTTCCGCAGGCTAGCGCCCGCCGCTCTCGCCGACGGGGTTGCCGGATTCCGTGCGCGGCGTGTACACGACGAGGACGTCCCCGGGGCGGATGATCGAGCGGCGGCGCCCGTTCCACGCCATCAGGTCGCTGACCGACACGTTGTACCGCCGGCTGATGGAATAGAAGGACTCCCCGCTCGCCACCACGTGCTTCTGTTTGACGAAGTGCGTCTCGTCGACCGGCTTCTTCGCCATGGCCACGCGCGTCTCCGACGCTCCCACGTACGACTCCGGCACGTAGATGACGAGCTTCTGTCCCGGGTAGATATGTCGACGCCGGCTGAGGTTGTTCCAGGATCGAATGCGACTCAGCCCGACGTGATACTGTGCGGCGATCTCGCTCAGAGTGTCGTGGCGCTTCACCGTATAGACGACACGCTTGCGTCCCGGAGGGGGCGCGGACTTCGCGGCGCGCTGCGCGTAGCGCTCGAGTGCCTCGCGGTCGATGCCCGATGTGCGGTCGCGATAGGTGGGCTTCGAGCTGGCGACCTCCGCATAGGCGCCCCCGCGGCCGCCGGGCACGGGGATGACGAGGCGCTGGCCGATCTGCAGGTAGCCGCGGCGGCTCAGGCCGTTCGCGTCGCGAAGGGCCGTGACGGACGTTCCGTAATGGGCCGCGATTTCAGAAAGCGTCTCGCCCTTGCGCACCCGGTGCTCGCTCCAGGCGACGCGTTCTTCGGGAGGCAGCTCGAGGATGTTGGCGGCGCACGACTCGCCCACACCGGGCGGCACCTTGATGTGCACTTCCATGTTGGGCGGTGTGGCTCCGCGGCGCAGCTGCGGGTTGAGCTCCCGGATCACTTCCGTGGTCGTCCCGGCGCAGCGGGCGAGGACGTCCAGGTCCAGCGCGTATTCGACCGGGACCAGGTCGAAGCGGATCGGCTCGACCTGGGGGATGTCGAATCCATACTTCTCGGGCTCGCGCAGAATGTAGAGCGCGGCAAGGAACTTGGGCACGTACCGTTCGGTCTGGAGCGGGAGATCCAGCTTCCAGAAGTCGGTGGTGTTCTGGCGCGCGACCTGGCGGGCCACGCGATACTCGCCGCAGTTGTAGGCGGCGAGTGCCAGGTACCAGTCGCCCCATATGGCGTAGAGGTCCTGAAGGTAATTGGCGGCGGCGTACGTCGACGCGACGATGTCGCACCGCTCGTCGTACCACCAGTTGACGCGAAGGCCGTAGCGCCGGCCCGTCCCGGTGATGAACTGCCACGGCCCGACGGCGCGCGCGCGCGAGACCGCTTTCATGGCGAAACCGCTCTCGATGAACGCGACGCAGATCAACTCGCGCGGAAGATCCATCTCATCCAGGATGCTCTCCATGGTGGGCCGGTGGAGCTGCATGCGGTAGAGCGCGCGCTCGAAGCGTTCACGGCCGGGGCCGGTGAAATAGCTGAGCCAGAAGTCGATCCGCGTACTCTCGACGACGGGAAACAGGGCGTTGTCGCGGTTGAAGATCCGGCCCTCGGGCACGTCGTTGGTGGGCCACTCGGCGTTGGCCAGAGCCAGCGAATCGTCGACGGCCGAGTAGCCGTCCTCGGTCTGCGGCATCGCCGACGCCAGCGTATCGAGTGCGCTCAGCGCATTCAGGATGCCGACGAAGGCGGCGTCTTCCTCGGCGTGGGGGTTCTCACGGATGAACGCGTTGACGTCGGCCACCAGCGAGTCCCGTGAGGCCTGGAATCGCGCGACGTCCCCCGATTCGGACAGGCTGCGCGAGGCCTCCAGCCGGGCGGCGAACCGGTCGATTCCGGCCTGGTAAGCCTCCGCCCCGGGGTCGGCCCCGAGGGCTTGAGCCTCGCCCCGCCGCTCGGCGTGGCTGCACCCACCGACAACGGCAGAGAGGACGAGAATGGAGAGAACGCTTCGGAACAGATGTCGGGGTCGCGGGATGAATCGCACGGAGGCCTCCGGGGGTCGAAAACATGCGCGACAGATGCTTGGGCGCAATATGACCCGGTAATGGAGCAACTTGCAAGCCAAAAGGGGCGGGGAGCACGGGTACGCGGAAGTTGGCCTGGGAAAGCCCTGGAAGCCACGGTCCCGAGTACGGTACAATTGAGGTGGCCAGAAACCAGCCGTCGGCGGACGAAGGTACCGACGCAATGCGCATCTACGACCAGGACTTCCGATACCTTCTCCTCCATCTGGTTCCCCAGCACCGACTTCCGGTGGATCTCCGCCGGGACGTCGACACGGCGCTGAGGACCGGTGGCCCGGACGACCTCCGGCGCGAGTCCATTCGCGCCCTGGAGGCGCTGTGTGCCACCCGGTACTTCGAGCGGACGGGGGTCATCGCCGAGGATGGCTCGGTCGTGGTGGGGTACCGGAAGAACGGGGGGCGCTACCAGGTCAGCGTGGCGCTCCCGCGCGACGAGTGGGAGAACGCCACCGGCGGCCCCGCCGCCCCACCCGCGCCACCCTCCGACCGGCCCGAGCCGCCCCCTGAGGCGCCAGAGCCCGGTATGCGGGTTCCCGCCGAGGTGCTTCCCGACATCATCCGCTCGTTCGCCATCGCGGACCGCTCCGCTCCCGTCCTGGCCCGCCTCGAGATCCTGCTGGGGACGCTCGAGCGCTGGCTGGGGCTTTCGGCCTCGAGTCTGGACGTCCTGGAAGATTCACCGCTCGGTGACGACGCCGCCGGGCCCCGGGTGCGGGTGGTGACCGACACCGCCATGCGCACCTCCGAGGCCGCGCGCCGGGCCATCGAAGCCGGTGAGCACCAGTTGATTCCGAAAGCCGACCTGTCGACCCCGGCCGAAGAGGGAGGGGCCCGCTGGCAGACGCTCGGCATCGTCCCGATCTTCGCGGGCGGGAAGGTCGTGGGCCTGCTCCGCACCTACTTCGAAGAGGGCCTGGACCGGGCGACGATGGAGAAGCGCCTCGACCTGGCGGCCGGTGTCGTGCGCCAGGTGATCGAGTTCAACGAGCAGTTCGAGACCATGACCTCGGTCGATTCACTGACCCGGGTCTACAATCGTCAGTTCTTCGACCGTCAAATGCCGGTCGAGATCGAGCGCGCGACGCGCTCGGCGGCGTCGCTGTCGATGCTCGTGATCGACGTCGACGAGTTCAAGCGTGTCAACGACGAGCTCGGGCACCGCAAGGGTGACGAAGCGCTGGTAGCGGTGGCGGATATCATCCGGCGTAACCTGCGTAAGATCGACCTGGCGTTCCGCTACGGTGGTGAGGAGTTTGTGATCCTCCTGCCCGGCACGCCCGAGTTCGAAGCGGTCCACACGGCCGAGCGCTTGCGCCGCGTCATCGAGCAGTTCCGCGGATTCCGCGACAATCGCGGCAATCCCAGGCAGGTCACCGTGAGCGTGGGGGTCGCCGTCTTCCCGGACACGGCCCGGACCGGCGAGCAATTGTTCATTCAGGCCGACCAGGCGATGTACCGCGCGAAGGAGCGCGGTCGCAATCAGGTCGTGCTCTACTCGACCGCGTAGCCGGTTGCGGCGCTGCGGCGGGCCGCGGCGCACGGGGGGTGGGGAATGTGGTGTGGTGGTTGACAGCGTGCGTCATCGCCGGAGTCTTTCACCGGGTACTCATCATCGTCATCGTGGGGTGCGCGCTCGCGCTGCGCGCGTGGGCATCGGGCACGCGTACGTCATGGGTGTGGGCGGGAATCGCCGTGCTCGCGGGACTCGCCGGAGTGGGCTCGCTGGCGCGCGTCGAGAGCGATGGACGGGAGGTGGCGCGCGCGGCCCGCGGGACGCCGTGTCGCCTGACGGGCTGGGTGGCCTCGTTCCCGCGCTCGAGCCGGTTCGGCACCGCGTTCGTCTTCGAGACGGTGCTGGAGGGGCGACGCATCCGTCTGTGGGCGCGTACCGGCTGTTTCGACGTGAACTACGGGGAGGTGCTCACGCTGTGCGGCCGCATCGCGCCGCTCGCGGGACCCGCCGACGGGGCGCTGGTCGCGCGCGGAGCGGCGGGCACGATGCGCGCGCGCTTCGCAGGCGTCACGCGTGAGGACGGTGTGCGCGGCGATTCCGTGCGGCGCCACGTGCTCTGGCCGGTACATCGGGCGGTGCGCACGCGGTTGTGCCGCGCCCTGGGGGCGCGGGCGGCGCTGCCGGTCGGCCTCCTGCTCGGAGAGCGGGGCTACCTCGACCGGTCCACGTACGACGCGGTGGTGCGCCTGGGCGTGGTGCACCTGCTCGCGATCAGCGGGATGCACCTGGCGGTGATCGCGGGGCTCGCCATGCTGGCGTCGTGGTTCGTCCCGCGCTGGCGATACGGCGTGCTCGTCGTGGCGCTGACCTTCTACGTCGGGGTCGTGGGCGACGTCGCCTCGCTCACGCGGGCCTACGTCATGGCGCTCATCCTGACCGCGGCGCACGCACTGGCGCGCCCGCTGCGACCGATGGACGCGCTGGCGAAGACGCTCCTTGTGGTGACGCTCGCGTCGCCGGTCGCCGCCCTGTCGGTGGGGCTGCAGCTGTCCTTCGCGGCCACACTCGCGGTGATCGCCGTCGCGTCGCGCGCCTCCTGGATGCGCGGGACATCGGTGCCCGGCCGGTCCCGGGTGCGTCGCGCGGCCGGGCGGGTCGCCCGCGGCGCCGGCGCGACGGTGGTGCTGAGCCTCGCGGTCGAGGTGTTCATCGCCCCGTTGCAATTGATCCACTTCGGGCGGGTGAGTGCTGTGGGCCCCCTGGCGACGCCGGTGTTCCTGGTCCCGGTGGTCGCCGTTCAGGTGCTTTCGATCCTCGCCGCCGGGTTGCACGGGGTTCCGCTCGCGGGTCCCGCAACGATGGCGGCCCTGGGCGCCGTGTCCCACGCCACCGAGTCCGCCCTGCAGGCCGCGGGGCGGCTCGTGCCCGGGACCTTCGCCCTCCCGGAGCCGCGCCTGGGCGCCTACTACGGCGGCCTGGCGGTGGTGTGGCTGGGCCGCCGGCGGAGGATCGCCTGGCTGGCCGGGACGGCCCTCATTGTACTGTCGTTCGCGTGGCGCGGGTGACCACCGGTGCGGCGATTTTTCCTTGCCACGCGCGCGCGGGCCGGTGATATAGTCCGACAAACGACGACGCGGAAGGGTGTGTGTGACCTCCGTTAAATGCCGAGTGGCCGTGCTGGCCTCCGGCCGTGGAAGCAACTTCAAAGCGCTCGCCGAGCGCTGCCAGAACCCGACGTTTCCGGCCGATTTAGCGTGCCTGATCACCGACGACCGCACCGCGCACGCGGTGACGATCGCCGACGAGATGGGTGTTCCCTGGCACTGGGTCGATCCCGGAGAGCGACGGGGACGCCTGCAGCCCGGTGCGGAGGCGGAGATCGTCCGCCGGCTCGAGGCGGAGCGTGTCGATCTCGTGTTTCTTGCGGGGTTCATGCGGATCCTGTCGGGCGAACTGCTAGAGCGCTTCGCCGGAAGCATCCTGAACGTGCACCCGTCTCTGTTGCCGAGCTTCAAAGGGCTCCACGCCCAGCGCCAGGCGTTCGAGTACGGCGTGAAGGTCGCCGGCTGCTCGGTGCATTTCGTGGATGCGTCGGTGGACGGCGGGCCCATCGTGCTGCAGGCCGCCGTGCCGGTCCGGGACGGCGACGACGTCGCGTCCCTGCGCGATCGGATCCTCGATGAAGAGCACCGCATCGTCGTACGCGCCGTCGAGTTGTACGCGCGTGGCGTGTTGCGGGTGGATGGGCGCCGGGTCCTGGGAACCGACACATCGCTGTAACCGCCGTCGTCCGGCGGCGCAAGGAAGGCCGACACCATGACAACATCCTTGAACAGTACCGCAGACCTCGGATTGAAACCGGATCGCGCCGGAAAGGTGCGGGATGTCTTCGACCTGGGCGACAAGCTCCTGATCGTGTCCACCGACCGCATCAGCGCCTACGATGTCATCCTGCCCACCAATCTCCCCGGCAAGGGGATCCTCCTCACCCAGATCACGCTCGGCTGGTACGAGCACTTCGGCCCGAAACTCGACACGCACTTCCTGACCGCCGAAGTCGACGAGTACCCCGCGCCGTTCCGCGGCCGGAGGGAGCTGGCGGGGCGCAGCATGCTGGTGTCGAAGGCCGATCGCTTCGATGTGGAATGCGTCGTTCGCGGGTATCTGAGCGGGTCGGGGTGGAAGGAATACCGCGCCAACGGGTCCGTGTGCGGGGTGCGCCTCCCGTCGGGGCT
>CAZCQM010000029.1:0-8858 GCA_964500785.1 uncultured bacterium | reverse complement strand
TCACGCCGGCCACCAAGGCCGACGCGGGGCACGACGAGAACATTTCATTCGAGCAGATGTGCGAGATCGTCCCGCGCGCGCAGGCGGAGATGCTGCGCTCGATGAGCATCGATCTCTACCGCCACGGCCGCGACTACGCCCGCGAGCGCGGCATCATTCTGGCCGATACCAAGTTCGAGTTCGGACTCATCAACGGTAAGATCACGGTGATCGACGAGATGCTCACGCCGGATTCGTCGCGTTTCTGGCCCGCGGACGCATACGCGCCCGGGCGCGGTCAGGAGAGTTTCGACAAGCAGTTCGTACGCGACTATCTGGATCGGAGCGGATGGGACCACACGCCCCCGGGCCCCGCGCTCCCCGACGACGTAATCGAGAAGACGATCGGGCGTTATCGCGAGGCGCACGACCGCCTGTTTCCTCATCGCGATGTGGAGAAATTCCTGTGACCAAGACTCTAAAGGCCGCCACGGCGCTGATCAGCGTCACCGACAAGACCGGGCTCGCCGACCTCGCGCGCGCCCTGAAGGAAACGGGCCTGCACCTGATCGCATCGTCGGGGACGAAGTCGTTCCTGGAGGAGCAGGGCATCCCGGTTGAGGAGATCTCGGCCTACACCTCGAGCCCCGAGATCCTCGGGGGGCGCGTGAAGACGCTTCACCCCAAGATTCACGGCGGTATCCTCGCCAATCGAGACAACGCCGAGCACGTGCGCACGCTCGAGGAACAGGGGACACACCCCATCGACGTGGTCGTCGTCAACCTGTATCCCTTCGAGGAAAAGTTCCGCGAGGGGCTGTCCCCCGAAGACCTCGTCGAGTACATCGACATCGGTGGGATCACGTTGCTGCGCGCGGCGGCCAAGAATCACCGGCACGTCACCGTCCTGACCAGCCCGGCGCAGTACGCCGGCGTGATCGAGGAGCTCAAGGAGGGCGGCATCTCGCTGGCGACGCGGACGCGGCTCGCCGCCGAAGCGTTTGCGCTGACCGCGACGTACGACGCCGCGATCGCGCGCTTCATGCGCGGTGTGTCCCACGACGAAGAGGCGTTCCCGGCCCACCTGCCCGTCGGGTTGACCAAGATCACCGATGTGCGTTACGGCGAGAATCCGCACCAGCGTGCCGCCCTGTACAAGACGGTGGCCGACTCTCCGTTCACGGCCATGCAGCAGCTGCAGGGCAAGGAGCTGTCCTTCAACAACTACCTGGACATCGTGGGTGCGTTTGCGCTGGTGCGTGACCTGGGTCCGCGGAGTGTTGCAGTCATCAAGCAC
This sequence comes from uncultured bacterium, assembly GCA_964500785.1. Classification (GTDB taxonomy): domain Bacteria; phylum Krumholzibacteriota; class Krumholzibacteriia; order WVZY01; family JAKEHA01; genus JAKEHA01. The sequence goes on along the minus strand of CAZCQM010000029.1, from coordinate 7,582 downwards.
AACAACCCGTGCGGGGCCGCCTGGTGCGACGACGTCGTGGAGTCGTGGCGCCGGGCGCTCAAGACGGATTCGGTGAGCGCGTTCGGAGGCGTGGTGGCCGTCAACGGAACGGTGACCGCGCCACTGGCCGAAGAGATGGGGCAGTTGTTCCTCGAAGTGGTCATCGCGCGCGATGTCGAGCCCGAGGCGGCCGCGATCCTCAAGAAGAAGAAGAACCTGCGCGTCCTGATCGTGCCCGCGCCGCACTGGGACGCGGCGAAGGGCGGAACCGTGGGCGTGTGGATGCAGGAGATCGCGCTGGTGCAGGACGAAGACGCCGGTTTCCCCGAGTTCCAGGAGTTGAAGACGGTGACGCAGCGCACGCCCGACGACCGGGAGATGCTGGCGCTGAAGATGGCGTGGCGCGTGGCGAAGAACGTCAAGTCGAATGCGATCGTGATTGCGAACGTCGAAGGCACGGTGGGAATCGGCGCGGGCCAGATGAGCCGGGTCGACTCGTCGCACATCGCGGCGCGCAAGGCGCACGACGCCGGCCTCGCGGTCAAGGGTGCGGTCGCCGCGTCCGACGCCTTCTTTCCCTTCGCCGACGGGGTCAAGGAGCTGGCGAAGGCGGGAATCGTGGCGGTGATTCAGCCGGGCGGTTCGATCCGCGATCAGGAAGTGATCGACGCCGCGAACGAGGCCAACGTGGCCATGGTCTTCACCGGACGCCGACACTTCCGGCACGTCTGACCTTTCTTCATACATGCCCGAGCACGGAATCGTCATTCTCGACTACGGATCGCAGTTCACGCAGTTGATTGCGAGACGCATCCGGTCGAAGGGTGTGTTCTCGCGCATCGTTCCCTGGAACGTGACCCGCGAGACCGCGCTCCAGGACCATCCCCGCGGGGTCATCCTCTCCGGCGGGCCGTCGAGCGTCTTCGAGGCCGGGGCGCCGGCTCTCCCGTCGGACATCTGGGAGTGGGGGGTGCCGGTTCTGGGCATCTGCTACGGGATGCAGCTGGTCAGCCGCGACCTCGGGTTCGACGTGGTCCGCGCCGGCGCGGCCGAGTACGGACACACCCGCATCCACGCCGACACGGACCACGCGCTGTTCAAGAACACGCCGCCCGATCAGAGCGTGTGGATGAGCCACGGTGACACCGTGCGCGGCGGGGATCCGAAGCTCGCGGTGCTGGCCCGGTCGGACGCCAGCGAGATAGCCGCCTTCCATTATCCGCCACGCAACGTGTACGGGGTGCAGTTTCATCCGGAAGTGCGACACACGGCGTTTGGTGACACCATCATCGAGAACTTCCTTTTCAAGGTCTGCGATTGTGAGGCCAACTGGTCGACGGGGGCCATCGTCGACCAGATGGTCGCCGACCTCCGCGAACGCGTCGGAGACTCGCGCGTGATTTGTGCCGTGAGCGGCGGCGTCGACTCGTCGGTGGTGGCGTGCCTCATCGATCGCGCCATCGGCAAGAACCTGTTCTGTGTCTTCGTCGACAACGGTCTGTTGCGCCACGGGGAGCGGGAGGGGGTCGTTGCTCTGCTCGGGTCCCACCTCTCGGCGCCGCTCGAAGTCGTGGACGCGCGCGCGCGTTTCCTTGAGCGTCTTGCCGGGGTCACGGATCCGGAGCAGAAGCGCAAGCGGATCGGGAATCTCTTCATCGAGATATTCGAAGAAGTCAGCACGGCACACGGGCCGTTCGATTTCCTCGCTCAGGGTACGTTGTATCCGGACCGCATCGAGAGCTTCTCCACGGGCGGCCCGTCGGCGACGATCAAGACCCACCACAACGTCGGTGGCCTGCCCGAGAACATGCGATTCGATCTCATCGAACCGCTGGCCCTCCTGTTCAAGGACGAGGTGCGGGCCGTGGGCGAGGAGCTTGGGCTCCCGCGGGAGCAGTTGTGGCGCCACCCGTTCCCGGGCCCGGGGCTGGCGGTGCGGGTCCTGGGCGAGGTCACCGAAGCGCGTCTGGAGACCCTGCGCCAGGCCGACCGGATATTTATCGACGCGCTGCGTGAGTGGAAGCTTTACGATCAGGTGTGGCAGGCGCTCGCGGTCCTGCTTCCCGTGCGCAGCGTGGGTGTCATGGGGGACGGTCGCACCTATTCGTTTCCCATTGTTCTTCGTGCGGTCACCAGCACCGATGGAATGACGGCGGACTGGGCCGAATTGCCCACGGATTTCCTGCGCGAAGTTTCCAATCGGATCATCAACCGCGTTCCTCAGGTGAATCGCGTCGTCTACGACGTCAGCTCGAAGCCGCCCGCCACTATCGAATGGGAATGACCCCGGACGTTGCCGGGATTGCGACCGCCGCGTATACTTGATGTATGCGTGGCCGCCTTGTCCCCAGACTCGTCATCTGTCTTGGCATCGGCGCGGGGGGCATGGTGCTCGATCAGCCCGCCTCGTCGGACACGAACGCCGCGCCGGGCGTCCCGGCCCCGGCCGATGCGGTGTCCCGGGCACGGCGACTGGTGAACCACGGCGAGCCGCGCCTGGCCTGGGACGCCCTCCTGGGGGCGGGAGCGCTTCGATCGCCGGACGCGCAACGCCTCGAGATACGCATCCTCACCGAGCTCGGCCGACCCGCCGAAGCCGACAGCCTTCTCGCGCAGACTCCTCCACGCGCCGACGCCCGCTCGGCGTTCCTCTATGCGCTGCAGCGCGCGCGCCTCAATTATGAGGCGGGGCGCACCGGGGAAGCGCTGGACCTGCTCGCTTCGGTCGACGGGGCGCCCGTGGATCGCGCGCTGGGAGCCTACGCGGACGTCCTCGCGGTGCGCCTCTATTTGACGCGAGACGAGCCGGACAGCGCGGCGAAGCAGCTCGCGCTGGCCCGGGACCGCGGCATCCCCGAACCCCTGCGCGCGGAGACGAACCGGGAGCGAGTCCGGGTGTTTCGCGCGCTGGGCCGCTCGTGGGAGGCGCTTGCCGCGTCGGGCGAGGCGATCGAGAGTGCCACGGACGCGCGCGAGCGGCGCGAAGCCATGCAGGATCGCTACGCGATCGCGTGGGAGTGCGGCGATCAGCGGCAAGCGACTCAAGCCGCGCGCCGTCTGTTCGACGCATCGCGCAACTCGGCGGAAGCGGAGGCGTGCGCGCTCGACCTGGTCGGCCGCGCCGACGCCGGAGGCGTGCCGACGGATGCCCTGCTCGACTGCGCGAACGTGCTTGCGGTACGCGGCCGGACGGACGCGCTGCGACGGACGCTGCGCGTACTGGATGCCCGGTCACCGCGCGGGCACGACGGGGAAGCGCTCCGGTTGCTGTGGGCCGACTACCACTATCAGACCGGTGACTACTCGCGCGCCATCGCGCTGTCGCGGCCGTCGTATTCGGACGTGGCGTTGCGGCGGCAGTCGATGCTGGTGATGGCGCGGTCGCTGCGCAAGCTGGGCAAGCGCGAAGAGGCGGCGCGCCTCTACGAACAATTTGCGACGACGTATCCCAACGATACGCTTGCGGCCGATGCCTTGTATGCCGCCGCGGCGCTCTACGATCAGGATGAACGGGTCCGCGAGTCGGACCGGATGCTCGACCGGCTGCGGCGTTCATATCCCTCGACGTTCCAGGGCTGGGCCGCGGCCATGCGGCGCGCGGACCGCCTGTCGAAGGATGGCCGGGGAGACGAGGCCATCGCCATCTACGACCAGTGGCTCGCGCGCTCGCGGCGCACGGACGAGGCGGCGCTGTTTTACCTCGCGCGCGAGTACGACCGCACGCGCGGGTCCGGCAGCGGCGCGATGATCCTCGATGAGCTGCGGGCGTTGAACCCGTATTCCTTCTACGTGTCGCCGGACGTCGCCGAAGCGTCGCGCGGTCCGGTCCGCGGTTCCACGGGAAGCGTGGGTGCACGGGACGGATCGCTGATCGACTGGATTCGCGACGCGGACACGGCCCGGCACGCGGCCTACGAGCGCGTTCTGGCCGATGCCGGGACGGCACGGACAACCCCGGACAACGTCGCCGGGCAGGCCATCGACCGTGGCGTGTGGTTCCTGGAGGCCGGTTTCCGCGACTGGGCCGAGAGCGAGCTCGAGGTCGCCCGCCGGCGGTGCGGGAATTCCGCCCGCGAGTTCCTCCTGCTGGCTCGTGTTTACGAAGACTGCGCGATGCCCTGGCGCAGCGTGCGCCTCTACGAGAACGCACGCTGGAACCTGGAGTGGGAGCGTCGCCGCGAACACGTCGATGATTTTCGCTATCTCACGTATCCGCTCCCGTACCCGGCGCAGGTGCTCGACGGTGCCGCACGCAACGACGTCCCGCCGAACCTGCTCTACGCGATGATTCGCGAAGAGAGCCGCTTCGAGAGCGACGTGGTGTCCCGCGCGGGGGCCGTCGGCCTGATGCAGCTGATGCCCGAGACGGCGAAGCGCGTGGCGCGCCAGATCGATCTGGATCTCGACGACGATGCCCTGGGCGACCCGGCGGTGAACGTGACGCTGGGGGCCTGGTATGCGGCCGACCTGCTGCGCGAGGGGCGGGGAAGCGTGTCGTGGATGCTGGCCGCGTACAACGCCGGCCCGGGGGCCGCGGATCGATGGGTGAGAAAAGGCGCGCACGGGCAGGATGCGATCGACGACGTCGACTCCATCGACTACCGCGAGACCCGGGGGTATGTGAAAAGCGTCGTCGAGTCCGCCAACGTCTACCGGACCCTCTACTTCGGGGGTGGCCGGGACGGGTCCGGGGAGGACCGGTAAGGGGCGTCCCATCGCCCCTCCCGCACCGTCGTTCCACCCGCGCCGCCCGACCGGACAGTTTTTTTCTTATCACCGGGTGACCGGGTCGGCTACCATCCGGGCCCGATGCATACCCCCAACGCCGGACCGGAACCGCGCCCTCACGGGCTCCTCCGCCACGAGCTGCAACGTAAGTCCTTTCATCTGGCCATGATCGTGGTGCCGGTCTGGGTTTACTTCATGCCACCCACCCCGGCCCTGCTTGGCCTCATACTTGCTACTTTTGTCACGGTCGCGGTCGATCTGCTGCGGCTCAGTGATCAACGTCTCCGCAGGTTCTTCCTGCAGTTGTTCCGATCGCTGATCCGACCGCACGAGGAGGAACATCTCCTCGGATCGACCCACTACATGATCGCAGCACTCCTGAGCGTCGTGGTGTTCGACCGGGAGGTCGCGATTGCATCGCTGGCGTTTCTCGTGCTCGGCGATGCGTCGGCCGCGATCGTGGGCAAGCGGTTCGGCATACCACGTTACTGGGGCAAGAGTCCCCACGGCAGTTTCGCCTGCTTCGTGGTGTGCCTCCTGGTCGGGGCGCCGATTCTGGGCTCGTGGGGGATGGCCCTCGTGGGAGCCGCGGCCGCGACGATTGCGGAAGCGCTGCCGTCGCCGCTGGACGACAACATGCGCGTCCCTATTTTCAGCGGTATTGCCATGCAACTGGCAACGAGACTCATACAGGGGTAGGCCATGTTTCTGAAGCGACTGTTTGCGTTCATCCCGAAGGACGAATTCTCCAAAGCGCTGCACCTGTTGAACTCCGGCGAACACCGTAAGGCGTTGGTCAAGTTCGACGAGCTGCGGCAGATGGCGGCGTCGGCCAGCGACGTCGACCGCGCGACTCTGGATCTCTACACGTGCGAGGCGCACGTGGCGATGGCCAGGGAGTACTCCGACTCGGGAGACCGTCCCGCCGCGATCCGGGAGATGGAGGCGGCGGTATCCATCAAACCGCGCTTCGCCGATCTCCACTACAAGCTGGGCTCGCTCTATGCCGAAGAGGGGCGCAACGAAAACGCCGCGAACAGTTTCAAGGCGGCGCTCGACATCAACAACAAATTCTTTCGCGCGCGAATCTGCCTGTCCCGGTCCCTGCGGGCATGCGGAGACACGGCCGGCGCCGTGCAGCAGGCCGCGGACGCCAGGCACAGCTGCCCGAATTTCTACCGGGAGAGTCTCGACGCCGTGGTGACCGCGCTGCGGACGGGTGACGAAGCCGAGATCATCCGTCTCTACGGCGAGCTGGTCGAAGAGCGGCCGAGCTCGGCCCAGATCAGCAAGGAGCTGGCTGTGGAGGCGATCCAGAACGGCAACGTGGACGAGGCCATCCGGGAGCTCAAGAAGGCGATCGTCCTCAAGCCCGACTACCCCGACCTTCACAACTACCTGGGTATCGCGTACGGGAACGGCGGCATGGTGGACGACGCCGCCCAGGAGTTCGAGACGGCGCTCAAGATCAACCCGTACTACACCAACGCCCGTCTCAATCTCGCTCTCCTCTATTACGAAAACAATCGGTACGAGGAGGCTCAGGCCCAGATCAGCCAGGTGCTCAGCACTCAGCCCGAAAATCAGCTTGCGAACAACCTGCAACAGGAGCTGAAGGCCGTATCGGGCACGAAAGGTCGCCAGTAGGGGAACCGAAGGATCGCGAGACCCGTGATGGAACAGAACACCAAATTTGTCGACTACTACGAAGTGCTCGGGGTGTGGCCCGCCGCCGATGCCGACACGATCAAGAAGGCGTATTTCAAGCTCGCCAAGCTTCACCACCCTGACGTCGTCGGCGATACCACGAGTCAGGACGGAATCGACTTCAAGCTGATCAACGAGGCGTTCGCCATCCTGAGCAACCCGTCTCAGCGCCGCGAATTCGATGAGCGCCTCAAGCGCCGTTCTGGTCCGGGCCTGGCGACGGGCGAACGGCGCGAAGCCGATAAGCGCTCGGCTCAGCTGTCCTACGACCAGGCCCGCGCCGCGATGCGTCAGAATCGCTACGACAAGGCGGCCGTGCTCCTGAAGGCGGCGATCAAGTACGACGACTCGAATCCCGCCTACCACAGCTGGTACGGATTCGCGCTGGGTGTCCTGCGCACGCAACTCCACGAGGCGCGCGACGCGTGTAAGAAAGCGCTGGAAACGGAATTCTACAACGCCGACTATCACGCAAATCTCGGGTTCGTCTACATGCAGGCGGGCCTGACCAGCACCGCGCTGGAGTCGTTCGAAGAGGCCCTCAAATGGGACCCGGAACACCCGGTCGCTCTTCGTTACTACCAGGCGGTGAAGAGCGGGAAGTCGAACGAGGGAACCAGCCCGTGGTCCAGGCTGGTCGGGCTCTTCCGCGGCACGGAAACGTCGAAGAAGACCGTGGCGTCCGCGCGACGGCGCGCGACGGGTGCTCCTCGCCGGCGCCGCTCCTGACATCTCCCGTCCAAAGCTTTCGTTGACACTTCGCGACGGCGCCGCCTAGGCTGGGGCCGCGGCGGCGTGCTTTCATCGCGCTGCCGCGACGACCATGGCCCAGTCGATCGCGTTTACACCTTCCGAACGATCCCCCGACGCGGAGCTGCACTACTCGGAGCGCGTCAGCGGCGGGCGCGGCCTTTCCGTGGTCCTGCAGGACCTCGACCCGCAGGCGGGGAGTGGACGCCGGGGCTTTCTGCGGGGCGCGTACCGCGACATCGTGGGGCGCTACCTCTCACCGCAACATCCGGAGACGGGCCTCGCGTTTCTTCGTTCCGTGGTGCGCTCGCTCGACCGGGCCTCGCGCCAGGTCGAGACCCGCGTGGACGACTTCCGCGGCCTCCACTGGTGGGAGAAGCTCGGCGGACAGATCCTC
>CAZCQM010000028.1:0-19779 GCA_964500785.1 uncultured bacterium | reverse complement strand
CCGCGCGTGGTTCGCTGCGAAGAGTGCGGCATCGGGAGCGGGCGCAGGGAGTGGAAGACGAAGGACGGGAGCACGGTGGACACCACCGAGTGCGAGCGGGACGTCCCCTGCGGCCTCCATATTATAGGCACCGAGCGGCACGAGTCCCGGCGCATCGACCGCCAGCTCCGCGGCCGCGCCGGCCGCCAGGGCGACCCCGGTGCGTCCGTATTTTTCGTGTCCCTGGAAGACGATCTCATGCGCCTGTTCCGGTCCGACCGCATCGCCGGTGTGATGGACCGGCTCGGCGTCAAGGACGGGGAAGTCATCACCCACTCGCTGGTGACGAAGAGCATCGCCCGTTCCCAGAAGCGCGTTGAGGCGCACAACTTCGAGATCCGCAAGCGACTGATCGAGTACGACGACGTCATGAACAAGCAGCGCGAGGTGATCTACGGGCGCCGCAACGAGGTCATCGACGCCGAGGACCTGAAGCCGATCATCGAGGCCATCATCGACGACCACATCGAAACGACCATCGACGCCACCATCGATCCCCGCGAGCTGACGGAGAACCAGCGCCGAGCCGACTTCTTCGCCCAGCTGGAAGCGACGTTCCTGCACCCCTTCGGTGCCCCCGACGACTCGCCGGCGTCGATCGACGACCTCCGCGACCTGGCGTGCGAGCGCGCGCGCGAGGCGCTGAAGGTGCGGGAGGATTTCCTCGCCCGCGAGATGAACAACCCGGACCTGGTGCGCGAATTCGAGAAGTTCGTCCTGCTGCAGGTGATCGACGAGAAGTGGATGGACCACCTGCACGAGCTCGATTCTCTCAAGGAGGGAATCCACTTCCGGGCCTACGCCCAGAAGGACCCGCTGGTGGAGTACAAGCGAGAGGCCTTCGGGCTGTTCAGCGACCTCAACCAGCGCATCGACCGCGACGCACTCTACGCCATCTTCCACGCGCGCGTGGCGGCGGCCCCCCGCCGGCAGACGGCCGCCGACCTGAGCCGGGCCCGCGCCGTCCACCAGGAGGCCTCCGCGATCGGGGCCGCGGCGAGCCCGCTGGGAACGCCGGCCGCCGTAAGCAATCCGGGGTCGGGACCGACTACCGGTCGGGGTTCGGGCGGACCGGCGGGCGCCACGGAGGCGACCAGCCGGGTCCTGCAGGATCGGCCCGCCGGGAAGCCGGTGGTCCGGACCGCCGAGAAAGTGGGCCGCAACGATCCCTGCCCGTGCGGCAGCGGCAAGAAGTACAAAAAGTGTTGTGGGGCAAATAGTTAGGGGTGTCATTTCGCGTCGAATCGACGCGACCGGGCACATTTTGGGTTGCCGCTTTTCCGCGGGCTGATATATGTTTCTTCCCCGTTTCGCGGCGAGCACGGGACTTGCTGGGATCGCGATCGGAGGCAACCCGATGCGAACAAGGCTGATGGATCTGGTGGTTCTGGTCGCCGAGATCACCCGGACGGCGGACCGCTCCCACGTCGAGCTCGACAAGGAGCTGTCGCGTCAGGGGTACTCGGCCGACGAGATCGAGCACGCGGTGGTGTGGGTCTCGTCGCGCCCGGGAGGCCGCCTGCACCGGAGGTCGGTACGGGTGCTGAGCGAGTTCGAACGGATGAGCCTCAGCACGGCCGCGTACGATTTCCTGTTCCGGCTCCTGAACCTGGGGATCATCGATCCGGGGCAGTTCGAGACGATCCTGGCCCGCGCGATCCCGGTGGGACCGGAGAAGGTCCCGGTGGAGGACGTGAAGACCATCGCCTGCTCGGTCATTTTCGACCGCGAAGCGGGCGAGGCCGAGGATGAGCCGATCGATCGGTTCGATGCCGGAGGGACGCCGGTGTGACGGAGCGTGACGCCCGACAGACTCCTTCTTTTTTCAACGCAAGACTCCCATCTTGCGATTCGTTTTTTTAGGAACAACCTATGCCGAACAATGCACTTGTAATCGTTGAGTCGCCTGCCAAGGCGAACACCATCAAGAAGTTCCTGGGTAAGGGATTCAAGGTGGTCGCTTCGGTCGGGCACGTCATGGACCTGCCGACCAACCGGCTCGGCGTCGATCTCGACAACGGATTCTCGCCCGAGTACGTCGTGTCGCGCGGAAAGAAGAAGGTCCTCGACCAGATCAAGAAGGATGCAAAGGCCGCGGACGAAGTCTTCCTCGCGCTCGACCTCGACCGGGAAGGCGAGGCGATCGCGTGGCATATCCGCGAGTACATCCGTCCGGTCCAGAAGAACGTCAAGCGGATCATCTTCAACGAGATCACGAAGACCGCCATCCAGGGCGCCATCGGGCGTCCCACCGACGTCGACATGAAGAAGGTCGAGGCGCAGCAGGCGCGCCGCATTCTCGACCGGCTGGTCGGCTACAAGATCAGTCCCATCCTCTGGCAGATCTTCTACTACGGGCTGAGCGCGGGACGCGTCCAGACCGTGGGACTGCGCCTGGTGTGCGAGCGCGAGGAAGAGATCGAGAAGTTCGTCTCCGAGGAGTACTGGACCATCGAGGGCCTTCTCGGCACGCCGGCCGGCGGCGACCTCCCGGTGAAGCTGGTCGACAAGAACGGCAAGAAGATGGATCTCAAGACGCAGGCGGACAGCGACACGGTTCTCGCCGACCTGCGCAAGGCGTCGTACGCCGTCGCTTCGGTCGACCGCAAAGAGCGCAAACGCAATCCGCAGCCGCCCTACATCACGAGCACCATGCAGCGCGACGCCGCGCGCCGCCTGCGCTTCTCCGCGAAGAAGATCATGATGCTGGCGCAGCAGCTCTACGAGGGCGTCGACGTGGGGGACGGCGATCGCCAGGGACTCATTACCTATATGCGAACCGACTCGGTGCGTGTGTCCGACCAGGCACTCACGTCGGTGCGCGACTACATCGGCGGCACGTTCGGGAAGGACTACCACCCGGACAAGCCGCGAACCTACAAGACCGGTCCCAAGGCCCAGGATGCCCACGAGGCCATCCGTCCCTCGGACGTGACGCGTACGCCCGAGTCGCTCAAGGGGGCGATGTCCCGCGATCTCCATGCTCTCTACGAGCTGATCTGGAAGCGTTTCGTTGCCTCGCAGATGGAGAGCGCGCGTTACGACACCACCGAGGTCATGGTCAAGGCGGGCGACTACGGGCTCAAGGCCAACGGACGCGTCATGACGTTTCCGGGCTTCCTGTCCGTGTACGAGGAACAGCTCAGCGACGAGGGCGGCGAGCTTCCGCCGGTCGAGGCGGGGGACAAGCTGTCGCTCAAGTCGATCGACGGAACACAGCACTTCACAGAGCCGCCCCCGCGCTACACGGAGGCGACGCTGATCAAGGACCTGGAGGACAAGGGCATCGGACGCCCCAGCACCTACGCGAACATCGTGTCGATCATCCAGGACCGCGAGTACGTGAACAAGAACGAGGGGCGCCTGCAGCCGACGACCCTGGGACGGCAGGTCTGGAAGACGTTGGAACGCTTCTTCCCGGAGGTGTTCGACACGTCGTTCACGGCCCAGATGGAACAGGAGCTGGACCGCGTCGAAGGCGGTGAGTTCGGGTGGCAGGTGGTCGTGAAGGATTTCTACAGTCCGTTCTCGGAGTCGCTGGACCACATCGATTAAAAGAAGACCCGCCTCAAAAGCGAGCTCCAGGAAGAAACCGACATCAAGTGCGAGAAGTGCGGGCGCAACCTCATCAAGAAGTGGGGACGCAACGGCCAGTTCCTGGCCTGCCCGGCGTATCCGGAGTGCAAGTTCTCGCGTCCGCTCGAGGATCAGGCGCCCGTGCACATCGACGGCGTGTGCCCGAAGTGCGGCGCCCCGCTCGTCGCCAAGACCGGCCGCTACGGGCGCTTCGCGGCGTGCTCCCGCTACCCCGAGTGCAAGCACACCGAGGCGTTCCCCATCGGGATGAACTGCCCGCGCGAAGGCTGCGACGGCAAGGTGGTCGAGAAGGTCACCAAGCGCATGAAGGTCTTCTACGGGTGCAGCAAGTACCCCGAGTGCGAGTGGGCCAGCTGGGACAAGCCGGCGGAAGAGGACTGCCCGTCGTGCGGGAACCCGTACCTCGTCCACAAGTCCTCCAAGACGCGGGGCGACTACCTCAAGTGCCCGAAGTGCAAGGAAGAGTTCGCCGGCGAGTGAGCGAGCTCCAGGGCGGGGGCCGATGAGGGACGTGACCGTCGTCGGGGGAGGGCTGGCCGGCTCCGAGCTGGCCTGGCAGCTCGCCGACCGGGGCATCCCCGTGCGGCTGTGCGAGATGCGCCCCGCGACCCCGACGGGCGCGCACACCGGCGACCGCCTCGCCGAGATCGTCTGCTCGAACTCCTTCAAATCGCTGCTGCTCGACACCGCCTCCGGACTGCTCAAGGCGGAGATGGACGTGCTCGGCTGCCGCCTGCTCGAGGTGGCGCGCGCCAGCGCGGTGCCCGCCGGGCACGCGCTCGCGGTCGACCGGGAGCTGTTCTCGTCGGCGGTGACGGCCGCTCTGGAGGCGCACCCGCTCATCCGCATCGAACGGCGCCGCGTCGACGCCCTCGACCTCGACCCCCCCGCGGTCATCGCCACCGGCCCGCTGACGGGCACGGAGCTGTCGCGGTCGCTCGTGGAGCACTGCTCGCAGGACCACCTGTATTTCTACGACGCCATCGCTCCGTCCATCGACGGCGATAGCGTCGACCCGTCGGTGGGCTACTGGACGAGCCGCTACGGGAAGGGGGACGCCGACTACCTGAACATTCCCTTCGACCGGGACCAGTATCGGGCCCTGATCGACTTCGTTCGGGGCGCGGAGTACGTGCAGTCGCACGCCTTCGAGGAGGAGAAGTACTTCGAGGCCTGCCTGCCCGTCGAGGTGCTGGTCAAGCGGGGCGAGGACACGCTGCGTTACGGACCCATGAAGCCGCGCGGGCTCCCGGATCCCCGCACGGGCCGCGAGCCCTACGCGGCGCTGCAGCTGAGACGCGAGAGCCGGGAGGGCAGCCTGATGGGCCTGGTCGGATTCCAGACGCGCATGACCTGGGGTTGCCAGAAGGATCTGCTCCGCTCGATGCCGGGATTCTCGGACGTCTCCATCCTCCGTTTCGGAACCATCCACCGGAACATCTTTCTCAACATTCCGGAGCTGTGCGTGCCCTACCTCCGCGACCGGCGCCGCGCCGGGCTCTACTACGCGGGGCAGATCTGCGGCGTGGAGGGATACGTGGAGTCGATCGCGAGCGGCATCGTGGTGGCGATGTCGATCGCGGCGCAGGTGAAGGGGCGCGAGCTGCCCCCGATCCCGCGCCATACGATGATCGGATCGCTGCTGGACTACGTCCACACGCCCACCGCCAACTTCCAGCCCATGAACGCCAACTTCGGCATCGTGCCGGCCACGACGGGCGCGAAGCGCCGTCGCCGCGACCGCAACCAGGAACGATCGCACGCCGCGATCGAGGCGATGAAGGCCTACAGAAGCGCCCACACGTGGCTCTTCGAGTGAGTCAGATTTCGCTTATCCGCCCCGCGGGCCTTTCGCTATAGTCACGACGGCCGCCGGGCCACGGATGCGATGCCATGCAGATTGACGCCGCCATTGAACGTTTCCGCTCCTACCTCGCGCACGAACGGGGATTGTCTCCGCGTACGGTCGAGGCATACGCCTCCGACCTGGCGAAAATGGTGGTCTTCCTCACCGCCCGGCGGGGCGAGGAGGTGGCGGTGGGCAGCGTCACGACGGCGGACGTACGCGCCTTCCTGGCCGACGAGATCGCGCGGGGGCGGGCGAGCCGCTCGATGATGCGACGCACGGCGGCGATCCGGTCCTTCTACCGCTTCCTGCGCGACCGCGGAGTGGTGGAGACCGACCCGACGACGCACCTGGCGCAGCGCGTGGTACGGAGATCCGTCCCGACCATCGTCAGCGAGGAGCGGCTGGGCGCGATGATGGATATCCCGGACTCCGCAACGGTGACGGGGCGCCGGGACCGCGCCGTCCTCGAGTTCCTCTACGGAACCGGCGTGCGCCTGCGCGAGTTGATCGCGCTGGACGTCGGCGATTTCCTCCCGCTCGGAGAGCAGGTGGTGGTGAAGGGGAAGGGGAGCAAGTCGCGGGTGGTGCCCTTCGCCGGCCGCGCGCGTGAGGCGGTGCTGGCCTACTGGGAGCTTCGCTTCTCCGTAGATGGGGCGCGCGATCGCGCGCTGGGCCGGTTCCGGGACGAGCCCGCGCTGGCCGGCCGCGGCGGTCGGCGGGTGAGCCCGCGCACGGTGCAGCGCATCGTGGCGCGTCACCTGCGGCGCGTGGCGAACATTACCAAGGCGTCGCCGCACGCGTTGCGTCACGCTTTCGCCACGCATCTGCTGGATCACGGCGCCGACCTGCGCAGCGTCCAGGAACTGCTGGGACACGCCAGCCTCTCCACGACTCAGATCTACACGCACGTATCCGTCGAACATCTCAAGAAGGTGTACCGAAAGGCGCACCCGCGCGCGTGATGGCGGGACGCACCGGGCAATCGTCCGCGGCGCGCCACGCGGCAAGGTACCCGCGGGTGCCGACTCGCACGCGCGTGTTTGCGTGGGTACTGGCCATCTTGATGGCGGCGTGCGCGTCGGAGGCGCCCCCGCCCGGCGGTCCGGAGGACAAAGTCGGCCCGACCGTGGTGGGGTCGATTCCGGCCGCGGATTCGGTCGGGGTGGCGCCGTACAGCGAAATCGGGGTGACTTTCAGCGAGGACATGACGCGCCCGCGCGTCGAGCGGCAGCTGGTCGTGCAACCGCCGATTGTTTTCGGTCGCGTGCACTGGCAGGGCAAGACCATGATGGTCCAGCCCCAGGACCCGCTCCTGCGCGACACGACCTACGTGGTGACGATGAAGCCCGGGGGGCGCGACGCCCACGGCGTGCCCTCCACGGCGTCGTTCGAATTCGCGTTCGCCACGGGTGCCGTGCTCGATACGGCGCGTATCGAGGGCGCCGTCTTCCTCAAGCAGGATCCCGTAGGGAAAGCCGTGGTGCGGTGCTTCCGCCTGCCGCGCGGACCCGATTTCGATCCCCTCGCGCAACGCCCGGACCGTGAGGCGACGACCGCGCGCGACGGGAAATACCGGTTGCGCTACCTGCCCGCGAACGACGCGCGCTACATCGTGGCGGCGTTCGTCGACCGAAATGGAAACGGAACCTTCGACCCGGGGTCGGAGGCCTCCGCGGTGCTGCCCGATACGATCGTCCTGACGCCCCGGGTGCCGGTCGCCGCGGGGGTCAATGTGACGGTGGTGGATCCCAACGAACCCGGCGTGGTGAAAGGTTCGGTGGTCAACGAGACCGGCATCGACACCATGCGCGTGTCGGTGGGCCTGTTCGCCCCCGACGATTCGACGCGTGCGAAGGTCTACGCATTGTGCGACAGCATCGGTGCGTTCGAGATCAAGGCGCGGCCGGGCGACTACGTGCTGCGCGCGTTCCTCGACTTGAAAGCCGACAGTACGTGCGGGGAGTACGACTGCCCGCCCGGCGCCGCGGCGCCGTGCCGCGAGCCGTGCATCCGCCTGCCGGGCACGCTGTCGGTCAAGCCCGCTTCCACGACCGAGATTCCGGCCATGGTGTTGCGGCGACGGGAGGGAGAATGAAGATCGATTTCCTGAAGATGAACGGGGCCGGAAATGACTTCGTCATGATCGACAACCTGCACGGAGACGTGCGGCTCTCCGCGCCGCAGATCGCGCACCTGTGCGACCGCCGGCGCGGCGTAGGGGCGGACGGACAGATCATGCTCGACGCGGCGCGCGGCTTCGATTTCTACATGAACTACCACAACGCGGACGGGTGGGCGGCCGAGATGTGCGGCAACGGAGCGCGGTGCTCCGCCCATTTCGCCGCCGCCCTGGGGCGGGGGAAGAGCGAGGGGGCGCAGGCGCTCATCCACTTTCAGACGGGCTCCGGGCCGATCGAGGCCCGGGTCAACGGGGAGCGCGTGTCGATAGCTATGATGGACGCGCGCGGGCTGCGCACGGGTGTCGCAGTGGCGGTTGCGCCGCACGGCGGCGCCGTGCATTTTATGACCGTGGGGACACGTCACGCGGTGATTCCGGTTCCAGACGCATCCGCCCTGACGGCGGACCAGGTGTTCGAATGGGGACGCATGCTCCGGCATGACGCCGCATTCGCCCCGGAGGGCGCCAACGTCAACTTCGCCTCGGTCGGCTCCGACGGGCGCATCGCGCTGCGCACGTACGAGAAGGGGGTGGAGGCCGAGACGCACGCGTGCGGCACCGGCTCGGTGGCCGCGGCGGTCCTGTTCGCCCACGAGAAGCGGGTGGCGAGCCCGGCTCGGATCCTGCAGCACAGTGGGGACGAGCTCGTCGCGTCCTTCGTTCTCGAGCCCGACGGCGCCCGGCACGTGGTTCTCGAGGGCCCGATCGCCGTCAATTTCCGGGGAACGGCCGACGTGTGACGCCGTATCGATGTCGAGACGGATCGTCACTCTGGCCCTGCTGTCCGCGGCTCTTTTCTGCGCCGGCGAAGTGCATGCGCAGTACCCGTTCGGTAAGAACAAGGTCATCTATCACGGGCGGAACTGGCGCGTTCTCCAGACCGAACACGTCGACATCTATCATTATGCGCCCGACTCCACGCTGATCCTCTATCTGGCCCCGCTGGTCGAGCAGACCTTCGACGAGTACAGCCGAACCTTCGACGTCGAATTCGATCACCGGCTTCCGTTCGTCTTCTACGCCACCCACTACGACTTCCAGCAGACGAACATCCTGCCCACGCTCATCTCGGAGTACACGGGCGGGTTCACCGACCTGATGAAGGGCCGCATCGCGGTGCCGTTCAACGGTTCGTACGCGAATCTCCGCCACGTGGTGCGCCACGAGATGGTGCATGCGTTCATGCTGCGAAAGCTCCAGGTCTCCATGCACGACCGGGGCAAGTACACCTACCAGCAGCCACCGCTGTGGTTCACCGAAGGCATGGCGGAGTTCTTCGCCGACTCCCCGCAGAACTCGGAGGGGAACATGTTCGTTCGGGATGCCCTGCTCAACGAGCGGCTCCTCGACCTGAACGAGATCTGGCGCATCGAGGGGTCGTACATGATGTACAAGCAGGGCGAGGCGGTGGTGGGCTACATCGCCACGAACTTCGGGGTGAAGGCGGTGATCCAGATCCTGGACAACTGGTGGACGGCGAGCGAATTCACCTATGTCCTCCAGAACACGATCCACATGAATATCTTCCAGCTGAACGACGCGTTCAAGCGCTACGTGAAACGCCGCTACTATCCATCGCTTCTGGACCATGAGTTCGCGGCCGACGTCGGAACCCGGCTGACGCCGCCGGGCACCTTCCACAGCCGCACGGCGGTGGGGTGGGACGCGGAAGGCGACACGACGGTCTACGCGTTGTCGGCGCGTGACGGCGCCGTCGTCGTGACCGCGGGGCGCGGGTCGCAGCGGAGCGGTTGGCGGGAGGACGTCGTCGTCAGCGGCGGCCGGTCCGGGGCGCTGGAGTCGCTGCCGGCGTTCCGGAGCAAGATCGAGGTTCACGGCGACACGCTGATCTTCGTGTCGAAGAGCAACGATCGCGACGTCATCTACTTCTGGAACACGCGCACGCACCACAAGATCGATGAATTCGAGTTCGACGGGCTGTCGCTGATCGCCTCGCCGACACTCTCGGGAGACCGGCGCAAGATGGTATTCAGCGCCATCGACACGCACGGGATCATGGATCTCTTCCTGGTATACATCCACGACCGGCGCCTCGAGCGGCTCACGGAAGACGGCTTCAGCGAGCAGGACCCCGACTACCATCCGACCGAGGACCGAATTCTCTTCACGTCGGACCGCAGTGCCGGGGAGGACCGCGACCGCACACACATCTACGAGATGGATCTGACCACGCGCGAGATCACCCCCATCGAGGGCGGAAATCATGCCGATGGCAACGCGGAATGGATGCCGGACGGACGGGGGTTCCTGTTTACCTCCGACCGTGGGGGAACGCCCAACGTCTACCTCAAGGACGGGGACACGATCACCCGGCAGACCAACGTGGTGACGGGCGTGTCTTCGCCGACGGTGTTTCCGGACGGACGGGCGTTCGTGGCCTCCGTCTATGAGAAGGGCGGATTCCAGCTGTACCGCTTCCGGGTGCGGCACCGCGCGGAGGACATGTCGCGCCCGACCCCGCCGGACAGCACGGTCATCCCGTGGTCGCGCCGCGAGGCGTCCAGCGAGGACTTCGTGACCAAACCTTACGAGACGCACTTCAGCGTGGACTTCGTCGGGGCGGGGGTCGCGATCGATCCGCAGGGGGGGGACGTCGGCAACGGCGGGCAGCTGGTCATGACCGACGTTCTGGGCAACCATCAGATCTCACTGGTGTTCGGGACCACCACCCAGGACCTGAACGACTTCTGGAAGGATTTCAACGGAGCCGTCGCCTACACGAACCTCTCGCACCGCGTCAACTATACGGCGAGCCTGTTTCATCTCAGCAGCTACGGCGAGCAGGTGTTCTTCACCCGCCAGGAGCGGCGCGTGGGGGGTGCCTTCGGCGTGAGCATCCCCCGCAACAAGTTCGAACGGGTGGAAAGCCAGGCGGTGGTGCGCTACATCGAGTACGGTGATTTCGCCGCACTCTCGGGCGAGCGCGAGTCCAACAGCATCACGGGATCGTTGTTCCTGTCCTACGTGCGCGACAACACCCTGTGGACCATCGGGGGACCGCTGCTGGGGTGGCGGTACTACGTGACCGGCGGGTATACGGTGGATTTCCTGGGGCGGGGATTCGACAGCACCCTGTTGCAGCTCGACCTGCGCCGGTACATCAAGCTCACGCCCCGGATCGTGTTTGCGGCGCGATACGTGACCCGTAATACCTGGGGTGGGGACGGAGAAGTCTTCTACCTGGGGGGGCCGTGGACACTGCGCGGATACGACTATCGCGAGTTCTTCGGAAAGACCACGCACCTGTTTAACACGGAAATCCGTTTCCCACTCCTGGACGGCCTCAAGATCGTCCTGCCCTTCGGGCCCATCGAGTTTCCCATGTTCCGTGGCTCACTCTTCTTCGACGCCGGCCGGACGGCGCGCAACGACTTCCCGGTCTTCGACACCGAGTGGCTGGGGACGCTGGGTACCGGGGTGGAGCTGAATCTGGGCTTCGCGCCGGTGATCCGAGTGAACTTTACATGGCCCACAGATTTCGTTACGATATCGAGCCATACCGGTTTCGAGCTGTTCATCGGGTACAACTACTGATCCCGGCCGGCGCCACGCCGCATAGAGGCGACCTCGCTGGCCGTTTCATTATCCAACATCGGAGATCACATGCGCTGGTCCAAGTCCTACCTGCCGACGTACAAGGAAGTTCCGCGTGAGGCCGAGATCCCGAGCCACCGCCTCATGCTGCGCGCCGGGCTCATCCGCATGCTGACGTCAGGGGTGTACACGTTCCTGCCGGCCGGATTGCGCGTCCTGCGGCGCGTCGAGACCATCGTGCGCGAAGAGATGAATCGCATCGGGTGCCAGGAGGTCCAGATGCCCATCCTGCACCCGGGCGAGCTGTACGAGGAGACCGGGCGGCTGGCCAATTTCGGCGAGATTCTGTTCAAGCTCCATGATCGGCGCCAGCGCTTCTTCGCGCTCGGTCCGACCCACGAAGAGGTGGTGACGGATCTGGCGCGCGCCGAGCTCAAGAGCTACCGGCAGCTGCCGCAGTGCCTCTACCAGATTCTGGTCAAGTTCCGCGACGAGTTCCGCCCGCGGTTCGGGGTCATGCGCGCCCGCGAGTTCATGATGAAAGACGCGTACAGCTTTCACGCCTCGCAGGAATCGCTGCAGGAGACGTATGACGCGATGGCCGGGGCGTACCGGCGTATCCTGGAGCGCTTCGGGCTGGACGCGGTGATGGTCGAGGCGGAGTCGGGTGCGATCGGCGGCGACGTGAACCACGAGTTCATCGTGCTCGCCGACGAGGGCGAGAGCGTCATGTTCCGGTGCGAGGCGTGCGGATACGCGGCGAACGACGAGCGCGCGGAGGGTCGCGGCCCGGCGCAGCGGGAACGGGAGCCGGCCGACGGGCCCACGCGCGTGGACACGCCGGGCAAGACCACGGTGGAAGACGTCAGCGCGTTTTTGAAGGTGTCGCCGATGCGCCTGGTGAAGACGCTGCTGTACCGGAGCGGTGACGCGACGGTCGCGGTGCTCGTCCCGGGAGAACGCACCGCCAACGAGATCAAGCTGGCCCGCACGATCGGCGCCGACGCACGCCTGCTCACCGACGAGGAGGTGACCGCACTCACCGGCGCACCGGTCGGATTCGCCGGACCGGTCGGCCTGCCGGAGTCGGTCGAGATCGTGGCGGACCCGTTGCTGGAGGCGTACGACGGCATGATCGTCGGCGCCAACGCGGCCGACGCGCACCTGCGCGGAGTCAAGATGGGCCGTGACTTCACGCCGCACCGGACGGCGCCGGTATCGATGGCCGTGGCGGGCGACACCTGCCGGCAGTGCGGCCACGGGACGCTGGCGGTCCAGCGTGGGGTGGAGATCGGGCACATCTTCAAGCTCGACGTGAAGTACAGCAAGAGCATGAACGCGACGTTCCTGGACAGCGACGGCAAGGAGAACTTCTTCATCATGGGGTGCTACGGATTCGGCGTCTCGCGCGCGGTGGCGGCGGCCATCGAGCAGCACCACGACGAACGCGGCATCCGCTGGCCGAAGTCCCTCGCGCCGTTCGATGTCATCGTCCTCCCGGTCAACCTCTCGGACGAGGCCACCACCACGGCCATGGAGCGCCTCTACGCCGATCTCGGCGCCGAGGGGCTGGACGTCCTGCTCGACGACCGCGACCTGCGCCCGGGCCCGAAATTCAAGGACGCGGACCTCGTCGGCGTCCCTGTTCGCGTCACACTCGGGGAGAGAAATCTCAAGGATGGAAACGCGGAGATCTACTATCGGATCGACGACCGCACCGAGATCGTCCCGCTGGGGAAGGTCGTGGAGACGGTGACTCGCTACGTCGCGGCGCGGTGAGCGTGGGGCCGCAAAAGAAAACGGCGCCGACCCGGTGAGGGAGGCGCCGCCCCGTACGAATCCGGGATTCCGAGCTACGCCGTCGGGGCGAGGCGCGCTTTCAGTCGCGCGGCACGGTTGCGGGAAATGATGCCCTTCTTGACGGCCCGGTCCAGCAGAGACTGAAGCTCCGCGTATTCCTTCGGGCGCTTGTCGGCCTCCATCTCGCGGTAGGCGCGGACGGCGGTGCGCAGGGTCCCCCGGGCGGCGCGGTTGCGGGCCGTCCGCTTCTCGTCCTGCTTGAGGCGCTTCTCACACGATTTATGTTGTGGCATTCGACGATCCTCCTGAATAATCAGACGGAGAACGTTAACAACTCCTCGTGACGCCGTCAAGTGCCGTGATTCGTACCCTGGACGGAGCCGTGGACGCCTTCCTCCACTATCTCGTGGTGGAGAAGGGTCTGCAGCCCAACACGATCCGCGCCTACTCCCGGGACCTCCGGGGCTACCTCGAGACCCTCGAGGCCGGGGGGATCGACGCCCCCGCCGGCCTGACGCGGGACGCCCTGGAGCTGCACGCGGTGCGCCTGTCGCGTCGCGGGCTTTCCCCGGCCTCCCGCGCCCGTATGCTCTCGACGCTGAAGCACTTTCACCGCTTCCTCTCCCGGGAGGGGATGGGGCCCGACGTGGCCGACCGGGTGGCGAGCCCGAAGCGGCCGCGCCGCCTGCCCGGTGTGCTCACGGTGCGCCAGGTGGAGTTGCTCCTCGACCAGCCTGACGACACGCCGCTCGGCCTGCGCGACCGGGCCATGCTCGAGATGGCCTACGGCGCGGGCCTGCGCGTGAGCGAGCTCTGCGGCCTCACGTCCGACGCCGTGCTCTGGGAGCAGGGTGTGGTCCTCGTGACGGGGAAGGGCGACAAGCAGCGCGTCGTCCCCTACGGCCGTCCCGCGGCGCGGGCGCTGCAGCGCTACGTCGACCGCGCGCGCCCCCGGCTGCTCGACGGGCGCCTCTCGCCGTACGTGTTCCTGAACGTGCGCGGCGGTCGCCTCTCGCGGGTGGGGTTCTTCAAGCGCCTCAAGCAGCACGCGGCCGCGGCGGGCATCGAGCGGCGGGTGAGTCCGCACGTGCTGCGCCATTCGTTTGCGACACACCTGCTCGAGGGAGGCGCCGACCTGCGACTCGTCCAGGAGCTGCTGGGGCACGCCGACATCGCGACGACGCAGATCTACACCAACGTCGATACCCGCCACATTCTGGAGACACACCGCGCGTTTCATCCGCGGGGACGCTGACCGCGGGCCCCGGAAATGCCGAAGGGGACGCCCCGAACGGCGGGGACATTCCTTGACACCCCTCGAAAGTGCCGCATAGAATGCCGCAAAACGCCGTGTCACGGCACATTTTGGAGCACCGGTGTCCCCCTCGAAAAAAATCATACTCAGCGGAGCTCGCCCCACGGGCCGCCTGCACCTGGGCAACTACACGGGTGCGCTCGAGAACTGGGTGGCCCTGCAGAAGGACTATCGCTGCTATTTCATGGTCGCGGACTGGCACGTGCTCACCACGGACTACGAGCACACGGCCGAGATCCCGCCCAACACGCGTGAGATGGTCACCGACTGGATCAGCGCGGGACTCGACCCGGAGACGTCGACCATCTTCGTGCAGTCCCACGTCCGGGAGCACGCGGAGCTGTATCTCCTGCTCGCGATGCTGGTTACCACCGCGCGCCTGGAACGCAATCCGACGCTGAAGGAGCAGGTGCGCGACCTCGAGATGGATCAGGGCGAGGGGGTGTCGTACGGACACCTGGGCTACCCCGTGCTCCAGGCGGCCGACATCCTCATCTACCGGGCGCACGTCGTGCCGGTGGGCGAGGATCAGCTGCCGCACATCGAGATCACCCGGGAGCTGGCGCGCAAGTTCAACCGCCTCTACGGGGATGTGTTCCCGGTCCCGGAAGGGAAGCTCACCAGATTTGCGCGCTTCCCCGGCCTCGACGGGCGCCGCATGAGCAAGTCGCTGGGGAACACCATCGAACTGGCGGATTCGCCGGAGGTGATCCAGACCAAGATCAAGACGGCGTTCACGGATCCGCAGCGCAAGCGCCGCTCGGACCCGGGACGCCCCGAGGTGTGCCTGATCTACACGTACTGGCAGAAGTTCCGCCCCGAGCGCGCCCCGGAGATCTACGAGGGATGCACGACGGCGAAGCTCGGGTGCGTGGACTGCAAGCGCATGGTGGGCGAGGCCATCGCGGAGTTTCTGGCACCGCTGCGCGACAAGCGCCGCGAGCTGGAGTCGACGCCGGGCGCGGTGGACGAGGTGATCCGCGACGGTGACGAGAAGGCGCGGAGCGCGGCGCGATCCACAATGGACGCGGTAAGGGAGCGGATGCACGTTGGCTGAAGCACGCCCGGCACAGTACACCACCGAGCTCGAGGGGCTTCGTGCGCCTCTGGGCGTGATCCTCTACCTGATCCGCCGCGACAACCTCGATATCTACGACATCCCCATCGCCAAGATCACGCGCGAGTACCTCGACTATCTCAATATGATGGAGGAGATGCAGATCGAGGTGGCGGGGGAGTTCTTCGTCCTCGCGGCGACGCTCATGCGCATCAAGGTACAGATGCTGCTGCGCCGGGACGATGACACCGAGGACGACCCGCGCCAGGAGCTGGTGCGCAGCCTCCTTGAGTACAAGAAGATGGTGGAGGTGGCGAAGACGTTCCGGGAGATGGAGGAGCACCGGGCGCACATCTTCACGCGCCCGGTCCCGCAGGAGGAGAAGGACCCGGCCGGCGAGCCGGTGATCGACCTCAGCCTCTACCAGCTCATGCGCGCGTTCCAGGAGCTCATGAGCCAGCTGGACGGGGCGCCGGTGGGAGAGGTCGAGCTGGAGAAGTATACGATCGAAGAGAAGATCGATCTCGTCCGCGGGACGCTGGAGCGAACCGAGCCGGTGATGTTCTCGGATCTGTTCGGTGAGAGCCGATCGCGTCTGGAAGTGATCGTGACGTTCATGGCGATTCTGGAGTTGCTCAAGCACGGACAGGCACGCGTGCAACAGGACGTGTCATTCGGTAGCATATGGATCTACCGGGGCGCGAACTTCGGTCGCCCGCTCGACGCGGTCAGCGACTGGAGCGCGGATGCGGAGATGCCCGCCGAGGTATCGCTGCAGCGCCCGGATGAAGATGTGGACACGGTGATCGACGGGGCCGCAGCGGACTCCGCGATTGCGCAATCGCCCGGCGAGGGTGGAACGGCGGAAAGCGTCGATGGAGAATCCGAATCTCGATAATATCGTGCTGGCCCTCCTGTTCGCGGCCGACGAGCCCCTGACGGCGCGCCGGATCGCGGCCGCGGTGGAAGACGTCACCGCGGCGGACGTCAGGAAGGCCATCGAAGACTGGAGCCGGCGGGCTGACGCCGAGGCGTGGAGCATCGGCATCGAGCAGGTCGCCGGCGGTTATCGACTGGCGACGCGGGCCGAATACGCTCCCTACGTCAGCCGCCTCTACCACGGCCGGCGCAAGTTCCGTCTCTCTCGCGCGGGCCTGGAGACGCTCGCGATCATCGCCTACAAGCAGCCGATCACCCGCGCCGACATCGAGGCGATCCGCGGCGTGGGGTGCGGCAGCGTGGTGGCGAACCTGCTCGAGCGCTCGCTGGTCCAGATCGTCGGCAAGGCGCGGGTGCTGGGCGCGCCGTTCCTCTACGGGACGACGCAGGAATTCCTCGAATACCTGGGCCTGAATTCGCTGAGGGACCTGCCCAGCATCGAAGACCTGGAGGCGCTGCTCGCGCGGGAGGCGGGGGAAGAGTCCGCGGTGGAAGGGGACGCCCCCGCCGCGGCCGAGGCGGCGGAAAGTGACGCGGACGGCGACGCCTCCGAAATCGACGCGGCGTCGCCGGTGGGGCCGGCGCACGACGACGCTCCCGCGGACGACGATGCCAAGGAGACCGTGGCGGCGGGCGCGAGCGTGGGCCCGTTGGTCGACGAGCCCGTCAATCGTCCGCTGTACGACGAATTCAGACGGGGCGGCCCCGGCCAGCCCGGGGCGCCGCCCACCGAGGAGGCCGACGACACCCCGGATGACGATACCGATGGCTACCGCGAATGATGCGGACAGCGTCCGTCTGAACCACCTGCTTGCCCAGATCGGCGTCGCGTCGAGGCGCGCGTGCGACGCGCTGATTGCGGCCGGTCGCGTCCGGGTGGACGGACGCATCGTGCGCGAGCTGGGTGTTCGCGTTGTCCCCGGCGTGAGCCGGATCGACGTCGACGGGACCCGTGTCGGACGCCCGCAGAAGCGCGTCGTCCTGCTGCTGCACAAGCCACGGGGTGTCGTCAGCACCGTGTCCGATCCCCAGGGCCGGCCGACCGTCGTCGCCCTGTGCCGCGCTCTCGCGCGCCGGCAGCGGCTCTTTCCCGTCGGACGCCTCGACGTCAATACGACCGGGGCGCTGCTCGTCACCAACGACGGCGAGCTCTGCTACCGCCTCACGCATCCCCGTTTCGGGATTCCGCGCGTCTACCAGGTGCGCGTGCGCGGGCGCGCCGATGAGTCGCAGGTGCGGCGCCTCGACCGCATGGCGGCCGATGCGGGCCGCGCTCCCGTGAACAAGAAAGCGGAACGTGCGCGTCGCGGGCCGCGGCCGTCGGTCGAGCTCGTGGTTCGCCTGCAGAAGGAGACGGTGCTCCGGGTGACGTTGCGCGAGGGGCGCAACCGCCAGGTTCGGGCGATGTGCGAAGCGGTGGGCCTGCGGGTCGTATCGCTCAAGCGCGTGAGCTTCGGCCCCATTTCGATCTGGAAGCTGCCGGTGGGCGCGGTTCGACCCCTGACGACGCGAGAGCTCGAGAAACTCGACCGGGCCGCGGGAGGAAGCACGCATGGACATTGAACGCCTGGCGCGGCCGTTTCTCAGCGAGATTCAACGCTACGAACCCGGTGAAGAGCACGCCGGGACCATCAAGCTTTCTTCCAACGAGAACCCGCGGCCCCCGCACCCGAAGATCGTGGCGGCGGTGACGGTGGCCCTCCAGGACGCCAACCGCTACCCGGCGTCGGGGAGCCCGGAGCTCACGCGCGCCCTGGCGCGGCACCACGGGATCACCCCGGACGAGATCATGGTGGGGAACGGCTCCAACGAGATCATCGACCTGCTGGTGCGCGCCTTCGTGGCGCCGGGGGAGAACGTGGTGTTCCCCGTGCCCAGCTTCATCGTCTACGGACTGATCGCACGGATCTGCGGCGTCGACGGCGTCGGCATTCCGTGTCGTGATTACCGGCTGGATCTTCCCGCCATGCGCCAGGCCGTGAACGACAGGACGCGCATGGTGTTCGTGTGCAATCCCAACAATCCCACCTCGACCTACGTGACGGCGGACGACGTGAACACGTTTCTGCGCGATCTGCCCGACGAGGTGCTGGTGGTGATGGATGAAGCGTACATCGACTACGTCGACGCGAAGGACTACCCGAAGTCGCTCGATCTGCGCCGGACGCGCGACGGGCTCATCGTGCTGCGCACCTTTTCGAAATTCTTCGCCGTGGCCGGCATCCGCGTCGGGTACGCGATCGCGCACCCCAAAATCGTCGAGATCCTCCACAAGGTGCGCCAGCCCTTCAACGTCAGCCGGCTCGCGCAGGCGGCGGGGCTCGCCGCGCTCGAGTGCGCGGGCGACCTGAGGCCCATGGCGCGCGAGACCATCGCCGAGCGCGCCCGCGTCCGCGACGCGATGCTCGCGCTCGGGCTCGCGTGTCCGCCATCGCAGACCAACTTCGTGTTCGTCGATCTGGGCGAGCGCGACGTGGACCTCTTCGGAGAGCTCTCGAAGCGCGGTGTGATCGTCCGCCGTCTGGGTCAGTTCGGCGCCGCGCGGGCGATGTACCGCATCACCGTCGGGACGCCGCAGGAGAACGACCGGCTGATCGAGGCGACGCGCGACGTGTTCGACCACCATCCGGCCGCACGTGAGCCGCGGCGCCCGCCCCGGTGAAGACGCGCCCGAACGCGGCGGACGTCCTCCGCACCTTCTCGATTGCGATCGACGGCCCGTCCGGGTCCGGCAAGACGACGACGGCGCGCCGCCTGGCCGCGCGGCTTGGTTTCCGCCACATCGACACGGGCGCGATGTACCGCGCCGTCACCGTGATCGCCCGCGAGCGCGGGATCGACTTCGGCGACGCGGAGCGCCTGGGTGCCCTCGCGCGCGATCTCGCCGTCGAGTTCTCAGCCTCCGGCGCCGGAATGCGCGTACTCGTCGACGGACGCGACGTCACCGACGCCATCCGCTCGGCGGACGTGACGGCCGCGGTGTCGGCGGTGAGCGCGCACGCGCCGGTTCGCAGGGCGATGGTCGTCCGGCAGCGCACCCTCGCCGATGCCGGCGGCGTGATCCTGGAGGGACGGGACATCGGAAGCGTGGTCCTTCCGTGGGCCGACGTGAAGATCTACCTCGATGCGTCGCTGCGGGTCCGGGCCGAACGGCGCCGGGCGGAAGTGGTGGCGCAGGGCGCGGCGGTGACGGTCGAGGAGGTCGCGCGCGACCTGGAACGCCGCGACGCGCTGGACTCGTCCCGCGAGGAGAGCCCGTTGATCCGGCCGGTCGGGGCGTGGCTGGTGGACACCTCCGAGCTGAGCATCGACGGCCAGGTCGACCGGGTGATCGCGCTGGCCGAAAGCGAAGCCGCCGCGCGCGCCGCGGTCTGGGCCCGGAGTGCGCGCAGTCAGCGCAAGCGCCTGGTCTGGCGCCTGATCACCGGCACGGTGGCGGCGATATACAC
>CAZCQM010000027.1:0-19977 GCA_964500785.1 uncultured bacterium | reverse complement strand
CGAACGAGTACAGCAGCGAGAAGGTATGCGTGCTGGCGAAGTACTGCTGGGGCGTGTACGCGTACTCCATGGACAGGGCTCCGTAGCGGAACCCGAAGCCGGCGTTGAAAGGAACGGCGTCGACCTGGTCGATGGTGTTGGTCACGCCGCTTCGGAGGGTGAACATCGTATTGATCTCGTAGTCCACGCCAAGCTGGAAGCGCGTCCCGTACGCATCCGAGTTGGCGATCTGGGCCCCGGCGAAGAACTGGCCCACGCGGGAATCGATGATGCGCCCGCCGCCGCCGATGATCTCGGGGGCCACGTCCCAGTTCCCCGAATCGAACTTCACCGCTCCTCCGAGGTCACGGGCCGCCAGATGCAGCAGGTTGGGGCCGACCCAGAAGGAGCCACCCACGTTGTAGACGAGGCCGCTGCCGTCCTGCGGCACCACGTGCTCGCGGATATACGTCGCGCCCAGTGCCAGCGAGAGCCCCGTGCCCGGGAAGGCATGGCTCACGGTGGCGTCGAAGCCGGCCGTGTAGAAGCTCTCTTCGGTGACCACCGTCATGGCGTCGTTGTAGCCCTGGAGCCCGCCGGAATAGAGGAAGGTCGTTCCGATACCCAGCACGGTATTCCCCCCGCCCACGGGGATGGCGATGCCGGCGGCGCTGAACGTGAGGTTGTCCAGCCACTCGGTGGTGGATACGAACGCCTGAGAGCGCGTCACGCCCGTCAAAAAGGACGGGTTCGAGTACATGAGCGATGCGTCCGGTTTCAGCCCCGCCACGGCGTCCGGAGACGACATGAGGCGCGCGCCCACCGGGATCTTGAGCGACGGGGCGGCGTAGGTTCCGGCGCCGGTCTGCGCCTGCGTGGACGGGGCCGCCGCGACGATGGCGGTGACACCCAGAACGATGGCCCGCGCAAACGCGCGACCCGATGCGGATACTCTCATGCTGCTCATCCTTGCCGCACCTGGCAGTGACTTACGGGTGGTGTGTTCACGTTCCGATCAGCAATCGTGGGGCCAACCACGCACGCGCCGTGCCGCCTGAGGCGAATCGCCCCCGGGTGTGTCCCGGCGCTTCCCTCCGTACCATAAGAGGCGGTGTACAAAGGGCTTGGAGAGGCCACTGGACGTTGATTGTGACTTCCAAAGTGCACGGTCGACCGACCGCACACCGACCATTTCGCGTGACAGAATCGGGTGGGAGCGAAACCGCTGCGGTCCGACATCGTCCACCCCTCGAATGCGCCAGTGGCACCGTGCATGCCCACCGGCGAACCGGGCCGGATCCTCCTCATTGCGATCCACCCTCCAGGGCGGCGAGTCGACGCCGAGCTACCTTCGCATACCGTGTTTCCGGAAATCGCTCAATACATTTTTTGAGCATCGCCGCGGCATGATCGGTGTCCCCGAGGACGCTCGCGTAAACCTCTGCGCTTCTTAGCATTGCGGCTGCGGTACTGGTCTCGTCCCACTGCGGCGATCCCGAGCCGAGGAGCTCCGCGACGTCGGCGCCGCGGCCGGCGGTGACGTAGCTCTCCGCGAGTGCCGCCTGGACGACGAAGCGGTCCCCGCGGAACTGGCTCCTCCGATCCAGCAGCGAGAGGTAGTACTCGCGCGCGCGGTCCAGGGCTCGCCTGGCGAGCTCCTTCTGCCCCACGTCCATGTAATGCTGCGTCACGACGATCGGCGCCTCGATGGCGGCTTCGGTGAACGGATAGAGTTGGACGACGCGGCGCAGCAGCGTGTAGGCATCGTCCCAGTTTCCGGATCGCTCCAGGAGCCGCGCGCGCGCGAGCATCGCCCGCGAGGCAACGGTCGCGGGCGTGCGATCCTCCGACTCGAGGCTCCGGAATATCTCTGTCGCCGAGGCGGGATCTCCGTGTGCCGCGCGCAGCGCGCCGATATCGTAGCGGGCCGCGTAGGCCACGATCTCGTCGGGATACCGATCGATGATCGCGTTGAGCGCGTGCAGGGCGCGCGCGGTGTCCTCAAGCGCGAAGGCGTAGATCTCCGCATCCAGCAGCTCGAGTCGACCGGGATCCCCCGCGGTCTGCAACGAGTCCGCCAGTATGCCCTGCAGGCCCTCGGTGGCTGCGTTCCATTCACGGCGAATCAAGTGGAGTTGAACCGCGCCCAGGCGCGCCTGCCACGCGGTCCTCGTTCCATCCCGTTCGCGCGCGATGCGCTCGTAGAACTCGCTTCCGAGACGCCCGAACTCGGCGGCCGCCGAATCGTTGCCGGCGTCGCGATACATACGCACCAGCGCCACGGGAACGTTGAGAAAGACGTCGTTGATGTCGCGATCGTGCGACCAGAATTCGGGATTGTCCTGGAGCTCGCGAAAGATCGCGGCGCACTGCTGCATCACCGCGTCCGAGTCTCCGGCCAGATACAACGATCGCGCCGCGCCCAGTCGAGTCTCCAGCGTGTTCTCGAGGGACATATCGCCCGCGTTCAGGGTCTGCTGATAGAGCGACCCCGCATCCGCGTAGCGCGCGCTCAGGTAGTACAGATTGGCCAGTGCGATCTGCGACGACACGCGAAGCTGGCGGATGTCGCGCCTGACCTCGGGATCCCAAGACGCGGCCGCGGGGTTCGAGAGCGGGTCGTCGGCGAGGAGCTTCTGGAACGCCGCGGTGGCGAAGCGAATGTCCTGGGCCGAGCCCTGCACGAAGGAGATGTTGATGCGGCGCTCGTAGAACTGCGCGTGCCACAACTGGCGCTCCTGGCGGTAGCGCGCGAGAACGCCGTCCACGGGTGCGCACGCCGTCACGGTCGTCAGAGCGAGGAACGCGAGCATCCAGGCGCGTGTCATCGCATGCCCCCTTCCTCGGGAAGCGCCAGCCCCACGACGCCGGCGAAGAGGACGTAGGCGGTGACGGCCTCCAGCACGATGGCCACGATCATGACCTGATACACGATCTCCGGGGTGAAGCGGAGTACGAGGCGATTCGCGTTGGCGAGGAGGATGTCGACGGGCGCGTTGATCACCAGCACGGTGGCCACGACAAGCGCGGTGGCACCGAAATGCCGGCGCGCGTAGCGCGCGCTCGTCAACACCGCGCCGGGAGCACGGACGCCTCTCAGGCGGATGACCACCGGCGCATAGACGAGGAGTGTCTGCACGGCGGCGACAAGGGTGATTCCCACCACGGCGACGGCGGCGGCGGGGACACGTGCCGGGAGAAACGCGGCCACGAAGCCGACGGCGCGCCCCATCAGGACGGTAGCCGCGGTGAACACGATCCCGATCAGGATGATGTCCGGTATGCGTGCCGCGCGCGCCCGCGGCGCAATGCGTTGCCCGA
The DNA here is from genome assembly GCA_964500785.1 of uncultured bacterium. Classification (GTDB taxonomy): domain Bacteria; phylum Krumholzibacteriota; class Krumholzibacteriia; order WVZY01; family JAKEHA01; genus JAKEHA01. The sequence goes on along the minus strand of CAZCQM010000027.1, from coordinate 16,677 downwards.
CCTCATGGTGATCGACCATCGACCACGTGCCGAGCGTCCACAGCGCAAACCCAAGCAGGGCGACGAGGGGGATGTAGACGCGGTGGAATACCTCCGGCAGCAGCGAGAAGTGCGCCGGGTAATGAAGTGCGGCCTCTCCCCCCAGAAAGCGCACCACCGGAACCATCACCGGCGCCAGCTCCGGCGACGGGAAGAAGGCCAGGAGCGTGAGTACCACGATCTGTACGAGCGCGAAGGCGAGAAAGGGCACGAACACACTCGGCGAGCGGAAAGCGACACGGACGTTCGTGAGCGCGTCCAGATAATCAGAGAGGATGCGTGTGACGTTCATCTCGCTCCCGGTACAGGCGTGCGATCTCGTCTTCCATGTTCCGTGCGTACGGCGCGACGCGCGCGAAGGCCGACTCCATGTCCGCCGTCAGCGGCGTCGACACGTTCGCGAAGACCACGTCCTGCGACGCCCGCGCGACGGCCCGGCGCAGCAGGGCGAGTTTGAGCGGCAGCGCGTCGACGACGATGCCCCGCGGGGTCTGATACCAGTAGCAGACCAGACGCTTCTCGACGCCGTTCGACACGACCAGCCCGTGCAGCGATCCGGAGCGCCACGGGCCGGGGTTCTGGCGGTCGAAGTAGGCCATGAACACCCAGACCGGGGTGTCGGAGGCCGCGTCGTAGGTGCGGTACAGCGCCTCGCGCGGGCGCAGTTCGTCCAGGAAGCCGGCGTCGAGCGAATCGTCCTCGAAGGGGCTCCCGTCGGGGGCCAGCGCCACCGACGCCAGCCCGAGGGGGCCGGCATCGCGGGGCTCGGTCGCCCGGATGGCGTGCGCCGCCAACCCGGCGACGGTGAGCATTACCGCCGCTACCCATTTCGAACGCGTCCGATCCATTGCAGTCCCTTCGCGCACACCAGCAGCGCCACGAGTCCCGTCACGAATACCACGAGCCCGGAAAGCTCGTGAAGAAAACTCTGCGCGGCGTCGGATCCCCCGATGGCCGCGATGCCGGCGGTGGCGACGAGCCGGGCCACGTTGGCGGCCACCGCGACGGGAACGATCAATGCGGCGTACACCGGAATCGCCGCCGCCCGCAGCGGGATGAGGTCGAGGAGGAACACGCCGATCGCCCCCAGTGTCATGATCGATCGCAGTCCGCTGCACGCCGTGACCACCTCGAGCGAGTAGCCCTCCAGGTGGATCACGTTTCCCTCTCGAACCAGCGGCATTCCCAGGGTGGTGAGGAACGACGCGGCCAGCCGGGAGCTGAGGATCTGGAGCGGGAACGTCAACCGGTAATAGAACACGTATGGGAGCGGGATCATGAACAGGAGAAAGGCGATCGGAAAGGCCATGGTGCGGAATCGTGCCCGCCCTTCGAGGGCGAGGACCAGGCCCGCCGTCACCACCACGAGCGACAGGCGCATGGTAAAGAACTCGGCCGCCAGCACGCCGGCCAGGTAGAGCAGCGCCCCCGCACCGACCACGGCCAGTCCCGCCGCGGACGGCACCCGGGGGGCGCGCGTGAAGCGCTCACGACGCCGCCAGGCGAGCCAACCCGCCATGAAGGGCACGAAGAAGCCGTGCGCGTAATTGGGATCGCTCCCCCACTGGCGGACCAGCGCGACGACGACGAAGCCGTACGCGAGCGCGAGCGGAAGGGCGAGGGGTAGCGAGGAGGCGATTCGTCGGGGCGTGAGGACGCGGGCCGCCATCACGGGGACTGTACCAGGAAGCGCGCCGTCCCGTGGACGGTGCCGCCGCTGTCGGTCACCCGAACGAGGTACAGAGCCGGTGCAACGCGCTGGCCACCATCATTCATGAAGTCCCAGGTCCACGTGTACCCTTCCGAAGCGTGGTTCTCGAAGCGCCGCACCGGGATCCCCGCTGCATCGAAAATCCGCACGTGCCAGTTGAGCGGCATGTTGTGGACCTCGAGGGGACGCATCGGGTCGTTGGCCCAGAATCCATCCGGGATGATGGCGCCGGGAATGGACGCGGAGGTGTTCAGCGCGCTTCCCACCGAGAAGCTGTAGGAGAGCGGCGCCGCGCAGTTGGGCGTGCCCGCGCGGTCGCAGGCCTCGACGCGCACCGCGACGGTGCTGTTACTCCGGAAGGGCGCGGCGGGCTCGTAGATGATCCGGGCGCTCGAGGGGTCCCCCTCCACCCGGAACGTGACCTGGGCGCCGTCGATGCGCACGAGGACGCTCGTGAAGTCGATTCCCAGCCCCGTATCGGCGATCGAGACCACGACCGGGCTGCCCGGCGCGACCCCGGTGGCATTGGCCGCCGGAGAGACGGCCTGGAGCGTCGGCGGGTCGATGTCGTTGACGGAATTTGCGCCCGTCTGGAATGTCCACGACGCGTTGACGGTGTTCGGACTGCTGGCCTGGTCCCAGGCCGTGACCTGGACGGCGATGTCCGTGGTCGCGGGCAGGTCGGACGCGGGCGTGCACTGCACGGCGTAGCCCCCCGTCATCGGCGCCGTGATCGACGGGCACGCCTGCCCGTTCAGCGTCACCGCGATGGAAGCCGGATCCACGCCCGAGCGTGCGTCGACCACCGTGAAGAAGACGCTCGTGTTACGAGCGACACCGGTCGCGCCGTTGGCCGGCGTCTGGTTCGCGACCACCGGCGGCGTAACATCAGGTCCCTGAATGGCCAGCGTCACTTCATTCGAGTAACCACTCAACACCCCTATGGATGTGCGTGACCGCACGGCCAGATAGTAGGTCTGCGGGGCGAGGCTGCAGACCGACCCCGTGCCCACCTGGCCGACGTCGATCGAATCCGTGTACGCTGCCTGATTGCGCGGCTGCGTCGCGTAGTAGATCCGGTAGCCGGACACCGTGGGGTCGCCGGACTGCGTCCAGGTCACCTTCGCACAGCCGGGCGGTGTTTCCGATGCCGTCACGTGGGTCGGGGGGGGCGGCCCCTGCGTGTTCTGGTTGCTGATCGTGGCCGAGACGGGCGCCGAGCGGGCGCTCCACAGGTCGAAGGAACTGTGCGCGCGGAGCACGAAATAGAAGGTTCCGTTGGGGAAGCCGCAGCGCGTGTGCGTGTAGGTGGAGCCGGACTTGACGAGTTGGAGCCGGTCGACGCGGACGGAGTCCGTGTACGACCCCGACGTGGTTCCCCATGCCACCGAGTACTCGGTCACGTACTCCCCGGTATCGGGTACGTCCCAGCTGATCGCGACGCAGCCCGACGTGTTGCCCGTCGCGACGACGTTCGCGGGGACCGACGGCGTCACCGGATTGATCCCGGTGGGAACGAACTGATAGGTGTCGAGCGTGGCGGTCGGGCCCGTGTACGAGAACGTCCCGGCCGGATCGGCCGTCTGTGACCCCACGACCGCCTGATTCCGGCGGATCTCGTAGGAACCCGCGGGCGGCAGGTTGAACAGGATGAATTGCGTGTTGCCAGAGACCGTGCTCTTCGCAGCACCGGCCGGCGATGTCCCATTCTGCGCGTGCGAAACCACGGGTGTACCGAGAAGCGCCGCGAGAAGAGCCAAGTAGGTTGAATAGCGAAGCATGGGCAACCCCCGGGAGCACAGAAAACGCGCCGTCCGAGACCTCTCAAGTTGTTCTAATCTCGCCAAATCGAGCCTGATGGTTGAATGATTGAGGGGGCTGCAAGAACCGTGCACGGGGCCGGGGCTTTGCCACTCGCGCGTCGAGGGATACGTTTTGATATTTCGGCTCTCGCGTCAAGGAGAATGTTGCCGGTAATACGAGGATTCTGCGCACGTCGTGCGCCACGAACGGCCATTCGCGGTTAGAACGGGTATTCGAAATTCTCGATCGCGCGAATGGAAGCGTTGTCGGCCGACTCCAGAACGTGAACCGCGCGGACGATCTCCCACGGTGTCGCGAAGTGGAGCACATGGCGCGCCCCGTCGTTGTAACGCGCCAGCGCGTCACCGAACAGAGACGCGAGGCTGCCGGCTCCGTCGCCAAGGAGAAGCTCGGCGTTGGCTTCCTGGGCGCCGTGTGTGTGGAGCTTCACGAAGATCCAGCGTGGGAAATTGCGCACGGACACCGCCGTCCGGATCCACAGGTCGAGGCGATCGGGGCCGGGGGGACTGGTGGCGGTGAGATCCGCGTTCTCGAGCGACGGCAGGATTCCCCGCTTCCGTCGCCGCCAGTTGAGCGCCAGCGGACCGGTGACCAGGAGCGGAGCATCCGGGGGCGCGGGGGTGCCGTAGCACGCGTCGCGGGCGCGGAAGTGCGCGCGGGGGCGACGGAGATCGCCCGCGGGATAGTACAGCGTGTTCGCCCGCGGGGGCTGCGACGGGTGAGGGGCCGACGGGAAGGTGAAATCGGCATAGCAACCGGTCTCGTGCAGAACGACGAACTCGTCGTCGACACCGCAGAACTCACCACCCGGCCCGGAGTTTCCCAGCACCCAGTTGCCATGGATGAACGCGTAGACCGGCCGGCCCGTCGCGGGGTCGTCGTGGAGCAGCCCGTGCCGGTCACGCAGCATGCCGGTGAATTGCAGCAGCTTCTCGCGCAACGCGTCGGCGGAATCGTGATCGTGGTGCAGGTGGACCTCGACGTCCGCCAGTCCGAGCGCGTGCAGCTCGGCCAGCGGGTCCATGCACGCCGGCGACATCGGGTACTCCTCCTGCGGGTAGAAGAACGCATGGCGCGGGGGCCGTCCGCCCGCGTCCCGGAAGCGCCGTGCGATCTCCGGGTAGCGGGTTCGCCAGCGCCGCACGCGCTCGGCGGCCAGGACCGGATCGCGGTTGTGCCAGAAGGGCTCGAAGTGGTCGACGACGGAAAGAAACACGTGCCGCGGGCCGGCGACGGGCGGCCGGCGGCGCGTCAGACGGTCGCGGACGATGCGGTCGACACTCTTGCGGCGTGCGACGCGCGCGGCGCCGAGGACGGCCGCCATCACCAGGGCGAGTGCGACGATGAGAATTCCCGACGACACCCTGCTACCACGCCGTGTAGAGGAAGAGCTTGGTCACGACCACCGCCGCGATCATGACGCCGACGCCGCGGGCGTAGTCCCGCCTCTCGATGAGGACGAAATTCTCCCGCGACCCGCTGATGAACATCTCGGTCACGGCGACACTGAGGCCGAGGAAGATGAAGAGCAGCTCGTTGTACGTGCGCGACAGGAAATACGCCGAGACGCAGTACGCCACCAGCCCGTAGCGGATCGTATCGACGTACATGGCGGTATCTCGCTTCCCCGCGATCCGCATCTCCCTCGTGATGAAATCCATGTTCTTGAACGTAATGTACAACAGCATGATCCACGGATAGAGACCGAACAACCCCAGCTCGGCGACGCACAGGACGAGCGAGTTGTGCGCGGTGCGGAAATGGTACTCGGTGAAGTTCCGGTAGCCAACGCCGAACAAGGGGTGGGTCTGAAACATGTCGAACCCGGCGGTCCAGGCCTCGATGCGCCCGTAGGTGGATCCCTCCTCGGCCGATATCGTCGACATGCGCGGTGTGAGCACCACGATCGTGAGCAGCATGAAGCCGCCGATCGCCAGACCTGCCACGCGGCCGTAACGGCGGCTCAGCATGACGATCATCAGGAGGCCGAAGCTCAGCAGCCCGCCGCGCGACTGGGTCAGGAAGACTGCGTAGCAGAGCACCGCCAGCGCGATGATCGCGAGGAGCTTCTCGTACGGTTTGGACTGCTCGAGCAGCTTCATCAGCATCAGTGGCTGCACCATGACCAGCGCCATGGCGAGGTCGTTCGGATCGGAGAAGATGCCGATGGCCTGGATACGGCCTTCGTAGGTCTGCTCCCCGCCGAATGCCTGGCCGGTGTAGTACTGCATGATCCCCTGCGCCGCCAGGACCACGGCCAGGATGACCATGAGGTTCATGATGAATTTCAGCCGCCGCGGGGTCGTGACGAGGTTCGCGACCAGGATGTAGAGGATCACCGTGGGCATGAAGTTCGTGATCGCGTCCACCACCCCCGACGGCAGGAGGGTGGCGAGCTGCGAGATGACGATGGCGAGGAAGAGCCAGGCGACGAAACGGTTCTGCGGAGCCCGGGCCATGGCGATGCTGCGCTTCCACACGGCCATGTGCAGGATCATGAGGCCGAAGGTGGCCGCGCCGATCATCAGCATGATCGGCATTCCCAGCAGCGCGTGGACGTAGTCCTGCGGGCGCAGATAGATGAACAACAGGTAGTTCACCAGGCCGACGAAGGGCTCGACGAAGAAGATCGTGAGACCGACCAGTCCGACTGCACCCGCGAGGGCGAACTTGAGCGACGAAAGGAGCAGGTAGGTGAGAATGAACGTCGCCGCCAGGGTCACCATGAAGATGGCCGCGACGATCAGCCGGCGGTTAGCCATCGTTTGTCACCTCGCGTGCGCCGGTGAGTGCCCCCGGGGATGCCGCGTTCCTCCTCATTCGACCCGCTCCTTCCCTACCGCGGCCCCGCCGTCGGAGGCCAGAACTTCTTCCAGGATCCCGGAGAGGGAGCGCGTGAGGTGCTCGCGCGTGAAGCGCGCGATTGCGGCGGTGTCCTGCACGACGGGGTCGCCGTCGATCACCGCCTTGACGAGCCCGGCGAGTGCGGCGCGTATCTCGCCCGCATCGCGCGGCGACGCGATCCGGTGCAGGAGTCCCGCCGCGCGCAGCACGTTGGCCGTGTCCCCGCCCGCCTCGGCGAGCGCGAGGACGGGACGCGCGGCGCCGAAGTACTCGTAGAGCTTGGCGGGAACGCCGAAGGTGCGATTCGGTGTGTCGAAGAGCACGTTGATGTCGGCGGCATAGGTCTCTCGTGCCGCCTCGTCGTAGGGAACGTGCCCGCGGAAGGTGATCGCGTCCTGGAGTCCGCGCTCCGCGATGGCGCGGTCGAGGGCGTCGCGACCGCGCTCGGCACGCCCGAGCACATCGAGCACGAGACGCGTACCGGGAACAGGGGGGTCCCGCTCGACCTCGCGCATCGCGTCGAGGAGCGGGAGCGGATCGCGCCCCAGGTAGAGCTCGCCGGCGTAGACCAGGCGCACCGTTCCCGCGCGGCGCGCGCGCGGCGGCGCGTCCACCACGCCGGGATCGAACCCGTTGGTCACCATGCGGATCTTGCCGCTGTGGCGCGGATACTCGCGCGCGTAGACGTCGCGCGCGTTGGGGGCGTTGGCAATGATGCGGTCGGCGTGGGTGTACACCTGGCGCTCGCAGAACAGGAACCACCGGTCCAGACGGCGCGGCGGCCGGCCCAGTCCGTCCTTCACCCACGGGTCGCGGAAATCGGCGACCCAGGGCACGCCGTGGCGGCGCTTCAGCCACAGGCCCAGGAGATGGATCACGTGCGGGGGCCCCGACGTCACGACCACGTCGGGCCGGGCACGGCGAAGCACGCGCGCCACGGCGGCCCGCGCGGCGGGCAGCCATACGCCGAACGGAAACAGGATGCGGATCGGCTTCCACACGGTCGCGGGATACGGGACGGATTCGACGTCCACCTCAGAGGGTATGCGGGCGGCGAGTCCGGGGTCGACCGGCTCGCCCGGGAGTTGCGGGGGGGCCACGACGCTGACCCGCCATCCGAGGCGCGGCAGGTAGCGCGAGAAGCCGAGCAGGCGGAACGAGCCACTCGCCGCCGAGGGCGGATAGTGATAGGTCAAGAGGAGAACGTGACGCCGGTTCATGCGCTCCCGTTACGCGTCATCGTGGCCACAGGCCGGCCCGCGCGGCCGCCAGCAGGGCGAGCTTGCGGATCTGGCGCCGGCGCCGCGCGCCGGGCACGCCGCGAAACTCGTCCAGGAAATCCACCAGGTAGCGGCCGGGCGCGTAGTGCGACCGGTTCCCCACGTCGATGGTGGGTGCGCCGCGGCGCACGATCGATCCCGGGTTCTCGCCGGGGCGATTGTGGTACCGCTGCCGGTCCCGACCGCTGAGGGTCACGGCCGCGTAGGTCGACCGCGCGAGCCGCATGGCGTCGTCGTCGTAGCCGCCTCCCGGCCACACGAGAAAATCGATCGCCCGTCCGACGCGCTCCTCGAGTACGCGCTTCGATTCCACGATCTCGCGGCGCAGGCGTTCGCCCCGCTCGGCGTCCGTCTCGCTCCGCCCCGCCGCCGCGCGCCCGGCGCGGAAGCTCGACAGCTGCGCCTCGAGCTGCAATCGCCAGTCCGGTGCGGAGAAAAATGACGCCCCCCCGTGGCGCGCCACCCAGCCCGCGCAGTGCTCGGACTCCGCGGGATCCGGGAAATAGCGCCGGCACGCCAGCGACTTCTCGTGCCGGTAGACCGGCACGCCGTAGGGCACGCGCGACGTTCCCAGGCTCGCGAGGTAGAAGGGTTTCGCCTCCGGAAACGCGTTCCAGTCCAGCCAGTAGTGGGCGTCGCCGGGGTGGTGAAAGTCGACGACTTCCGCGGCGGTCGGGTACCAGGTGTGCGTGTACGCGTGGCACTGCACGTCGAGCACGCCGCTGTCGCTCCCCCGCCGCAGCTCCTCCCATGACATGAAGCCCCGGACCTCCAGATCGTCCTCGCGGGTCCGTCCCGCCCACACGTCGCGCAGCGTGGGGCGCACGACGTCCTCCCGCTGCACGAACTCCACCGTCGCCAGGACGGTGCCGCGGAATCCGTAGCGTTCGAGGAGCGGTGCGGCGTAGGTCCAGTTGTCCACGTAGCCGTCGTCGAAGGTGAGCACGATGTGCTTCCCGTCGAGCGGCTTTGCGCCGCTCACGTGATCGTGCCACTGCGCCAGCGTGGCCGACCGGTAGCCCGCCCGCGCCAGCGCACGGAGGTGACTCTCGAACACGCGCGCGGGTGTGGTGAGGATCGACCACGCCCAGTCCGGCATGACCCGGCCGATGCTGTGGTACATCAGCACGGGCACGGATGGCCGGGCGGAAGCAATGTTGTTGCGGGTAGTGGTCACGGTCGAAAAGCGAGCGATCCTCACAGTGCCGACAGGATGCGCGCACACTGCCGCTCCAGCCGCGCGGGATACCGGCGGGCGACGAAGACGCGATCGAACCCCCACGCCCCCACCCGGCCCCGCGACGCGACGTTGCGCCGCTGCTTGGCGCACCGGAACACGAGCGCCTTGAGATAGTACCCCTCGAGCATCTGCGCCTCCTCGGCACCCGGTGCGCGACCCAGGTATCCGTCCAGGAACGGTTCCCGAAGCGCCAGGGCGTTCGCGCGGCTGAAGAACGGGTGGCGCGGCCAGGGACTCGTCGTCTCGAGCGTCACCAGAAAATAGGAGACGTCATCGTAGACGATCGCCTTGCGATTGTAACTGAGGTCGAACACGCAGACCCAGTCCTTCCCGGTGTGGACGTTCTGGGGCCCGAAGTCGCCGTGGAGATCGCCCACCGGGGCGGGACGCCCCGTGCTCCAGGCGACGAGCGCATCCACGGTGTCCAGGATGCGCCGCACGCTCCTCGCCGGGAATCCGTGGGGGATGAGGCGGCCCAGGCGCTCCTCCACGGCGGCGCGGAACGCCGCATCGAAGGGCGGTGCGCCGGGCGCGGCGGTCGCTTCGTGGAAGGCGCGGAGCCAGCGCCCGCAGTCGCGCACGCAGCCGGCCAGGGCGCGCCGGGTCTCGGGGCCGGCGAAGCGCGATGCGTCGCGCAGGAGTCGGCGGGAGAAGCGCTCGCCCGCGACCTCCTCGGTCACGAGCGCGGTCCAGTCCGGGTAGTAGTCGAGGGGACGCGGGACCCGCAGGGGGCCGTCGTCGGTGCCCACCACGCCCGCCATCAGCGTCAGGTGGTGGAACTCCGTCTCGGCCTCGTTGTTGTCGGACCAGGTCGGGGGGAACTTCACCACCACGCCCGCGCGGCGCTCGCCCGTGTCACGGTCGAAGAGCGCGCAGCGAACGAGCGGATAGGAGGATGTCTCCCGGAAGGGCTCGCAGCGCGCGACGACACCTCCGGGGCGCAGGCCCGGAAAGTACCGCGACGCGTTCTCGAGTATTCGGCTCTCGATCTCCGCCTGGCCGGGCCGCACGAACCGCCTGAACCCTTCTAACGACCTCGCGCCGCGAGTGCCGTCGCACCGACCTCGAAGTGGAGGACGCCCGCGTCCGTGGTCCGGATTCCCGGTCCCTCACTGACGCGAATCCGGTTCGATCCACCTTCGGCGGCCACGTCGACCCGGTATTCGCAGGCCGGTTTGAGGTTGAAGAGGAAATGCTCGCCGACGCCGCCGAGCCCGACCTTGTACTCGATCGGTCCCCCCGGGGGTGTCGCCTGCGGATCGGTCGAGAACATCATGATGATGTCGTGCGCCGGATCCTCGATCTTGGCGCCGATCATGTTCTGCGCCTCCGAGTGTACCGTGACCGCATTCGGCATCTGAGTCGTCTGCGCGGACGTGATGTAGAAGACGTGGAGGAACTCGTAGTTCGGGACCGTCGACGGCGCGGTCACCTCCGAGCGCCACGTTTCGATGCGCTTGCTGTCGCCCACCTGCTCGTCGACCAGCTTGATGTTGGCCGATACCGGGAGCAGGACCTTCTGGAACGCCTTCCCGTCACCGTTGACGGCCGTGATCAGGTTTCCGTTCACCGTCGGCTGGTTGTGGTAATGGAACAGGCTGTAGATGGTCGACGACGGATTGATCGGCGTGACCCGGTCGAACACGACGACGTATCCCGGCAGGACGTGCACGAACTCGCGCAGGTACGTCTGCAGCTGCTTGGTCCCGTTCTGGCTGTAGCACGGAACCTCGAGGCCGGCGTAGTTCGCGTCGCTCGCGTTGCCGCGCGCATACGTGTAGGGCGGATCCGTGCTGGTGACGCTGCTGAACGCGTCCATGTTTCCCGTGCCCAGCCCGTAGCGCTGGCACCGGGCGTCATCGACCACGATGTCGTTGTGCGCGCTGGTGTAGCGCCGCAGCCCCTGGGCGAACGGCTGCACGTCGGTCACGAGCCAGCCGTTGGCCCCCGTCCCCGACGAGCCGCGGTAGATCTGGAAAGCGTTCTGATCGTTGTGCTGGTGTCCCGCCACCATGTCCGTCGATACGAAGCTCACGGACACGGCGTCGTCCGTCCAGCCGGAGCGGCTGTTCATCCAGTCGCCACCCTCCGCGTAGTACGCCAGCGGCAGATCGGCGGGGCTCCTCTCGGGCAGAGACGGGCGGTAGAACATGAAATCGACCACTTGCTGCGCCGTTCCGTCGACCTCCGTGTAGTAGTGGTTGACCCAGTACTGCGCGTACTCGGATTCGGGGCGGCCGACGAGTCCGTCGGCCAGACACAGCATCTCGTGCCGGTCGTAATCGTAGAGCGTCATGGTCGGCTCGCGTCCCGCGTCCCCGCCGTTGTAGAGGATCTTCCCGCCCGGCTGCGTGCTGTACATCTTGTAGAGGGCGGCCTCTGCGGGAAAGCTGGTGGCGGAGTCGTTGAAGAAATCGCGTCCGCCGGCGTCGCGCAGGATCAGGAGCGCCTCGAAGAGGTGCCGCTTGGCCGAGGGCCCGTACTGGTCACCTTCGTGCCAGAAGCCGCCCTTGCCGCGCGTGTTGAGCCAGCCCGGGATGGACTGCTGGGTAATCTTGGCCATCAGGAAGTCCAGGACGTTCGTGTACGTCGACCCGTCGAACGGCAGCGAGAACGGATAGGTCTTCCCCGACCAGGTGAACGTGCTCGTGTCCTCGCCGTAGAGAGCCAGCGCGGTGTAGGTCGTGGCGAGGATGAAGTTGTAGTAGAAGTTGTTGCCCGGGTTCTCGATTCCCCATCCTCCTACGTCGTAGAGCGCCTTCGTGACCGAATTGCTGTTGTACGACAGGTAGATGAGCATCAGCATGTAGTTCTTGTAGTTCGCGCGCCGTTGCGCGTCGAGGTCGCTGTAGAGCCAATCGTAAACGCACGCGATATCACGCAGGTAGTCGCGTACGTAGAGGAACCGGTAATTCGCGGACACGATTGGATCCCAGCCGGCCGCGACCATGGCGTCCGCCTTCGCGATGGCGTTGGTCTTGTAGGTCGCGTTGCCCGTCGCCATGTAGGCCATGGCGTACTCGAGGGGTCCCGCCCGGTCCGGGCGGTTGACGACGATGTTCTCGACACCGTTCCAGCCCGCGGTCTGCGTGCAGCCCGCAATGGGATTCCCGTTGGCGTCAAAGCACGCCGCCTGGCGGATCTCCGCGAGCCGCGTGTCGGACATCACGATCCGCGGATGGGTGGTCTTGATGCCTCCTCCCGGCGGCGGCGGCGGTGGTGGTGGAGGGGGCGGCGGTGGCGCCGTCCCGGCCGCCTCGTACGCGCCCGCGTCAGGACTTCCACCCGCGGGCCGGCTCGAGCCCTCGATGTCGGTCGTCGGCGCCGAAGCGCCGTTGTAGGTGGTGACACCCGCATCGATGGCGGGACTGCCGGAGGCGAGGCGGTAGTCGTGATTGGCCGCGTCCTGGAAGAGGCCGGTCGTGACCGTCTTGCGGATGTTGGACGTCGCGTCGATGTTGTTGCCCCCCACGTCGTCGACGATCGTGTTGGAGAGGCTGCTTGCCACCACGAGGTTGTTGAACAACGTGTTGGGCGAAGACCCATCGCCCAGCCGGATGGCGGCGATGTTGAACTCGACAAGGGTGTTGTTGGCAACGACGTTGTTGATGCTGGGCAGGTTGCACGTGGGCTCGTCGGTCAGGTGGATCCCGCCCGCGCCCGCCGAGGTGCCGTTGTTGTACAGCACGTTGTTCACGATCACGGAGTTCCGGACCGAGATGAGGCTGAAGCCCTTCCAGCCGTTGTCATGGATGAAGTTGTCCTCGATCAGCGCCCCGCCGATGACGCCGTCCCCGCCGGACGTGCAGTCGCCGTTGAGCTGGACCCCGTTGTGGGCGTTTCCAAAGCACTCGTTGCCGCGAATGATTGGATTGTCGGCGGCCACGTTGCTGTTCGACACGTAGATGCCGTGCTGCTCCGCGGAATTCGCGCACACGTTGTCGATGATCTGGATCTCGGGGGCGAAGGCCGTGAATATCCCCCACGTCGCGTTCTGCCGGCAGTAGTTGCTGCGCAGGACCACACCGCGCGAGGTCGCAACCCGGATGCCGGCGCGGCCCGCGTTCTCGACGATGAATCCTTCGATGACGATGTAGTCCGCGCCCTCGATGTTGATGTTGTCGGGGGTGCTGGCGTTGGCCGTGTTGATGACGACGTTGGTGCCGTCGGCACGGAACGTGATCGGGGCCGTCGGCGAGCCGTCGCGCGAGATGTACATCCCCGCGTAGGTGCCGTTTTCGACCATGACGGCGTCGCCCGGGCTGACACTGTTGGCGGCCTTCTGCAGCGTCTTCCACGGGGCCGCCTGTGTGCCCGCGTTGGTGTCGCTCCCGGTGCCGGAGACGTAGTAATCGGTCGCCCGGGCGGAGACGTGACTCCCGAGGATCAGTGCGGCTGAGAGGCCGAGGACGGAAATCACCGCCCGGAGGTTGTTATGCGTTGCCATAGTGTGTGATTTCCTCCTAAAGGGGGCGAGCCTTCATTGCGAAAAACGACACAGGCCGACCTGGTCGCGGTGCGCCCGGACCCGAGTCACGACGATGAGAAAGCATGGTAGCGTTCGCTCCCGATCCTGCAAAAGATGTACCGCTGCCCGGCGCCGGTGTCACTAGGATTTCCGCACCGCTCGCGGAATTCCACGTACGAAATCACGGACATCGCGGAACACGAGGGCCGATCGGCGCAGCGGATAGAAGCTCTCGGGGTTCAAGATGAGCTTCTCGGTCAGGAAACGCGAGCGGGAAATGAGCCCCAGCGCCTTGATGGGCAGGTCCTTCTCGGCCGGCTCGAAGGTCGTGCGCAGCCGGTCGAACGGGCCGTCGAGGGCGATCGTCTCCGAGGCGATCGTCCCCAGTCCCCCCTGCGCGGCCTTACGGATGTGGCCGGACAGGTAGGGGTCGAGTCCCACCAGCCGCATCGCCGTCGAATCGAGCGCCACCGGATCGCTCGAGCCGAGGATTACGTCCATGCGTCTGGGCTTGCCGTTGATCGGTCCCCGTCCCTCCATGGCCACGATCCCGTCCATGATGGCCAGGCGCGGCTTGAGCAGACGGTTGATCAGCACGATCACGTCGTCGAGTTTCGGATGGAGCAGGATCCGGTTGTGCTGCGGGTAGCAGCCGAACTGGTTCTTCAGCGCGCCGGTGAACACGGTGGTCGCGTGGGTCTTCAGAACCGGCAGGGTGATGAACGCATCCGCCTCGAGCAGCGTGCGCGGGAGCTTCCACCCTTTGATGAGCGGCTCGCCCGTTTCCATCCACTCGTCTTTGGAGAAATTGACCATCCGCACGCCGTGCTTCTCGAGGATGGGAAGATAGCCTGTGACCTCGAACGCCTGTTCGGTGTCGTAGCGCATCCCGTTGGATTCGCCGACGGCGATGTGGTGCGTGCGTTCGCGGAGCACCGCGCACACGGCATCCAGAATCCGCGGATCGGTATTGGAGCCCTCGGCGTTCTCCGCGAACGGAGTGCTCAGGTTGACCTTGACCGCCACCTTCGCGCCTTCCGGAATCCACGACCGGTAGTCGAAGCTCTCGAAGATCTCGCGTACGATCGCGTCGACGGACGCGTCGTGCAACGAACGAATCATGACCCTGCTCTCAGGCATTACGAACCTCCGGTATGTGTTCCGCGACGCGCGCCGAGATCGCTTCCACCCGCTCCTCCCACGACTCCGCTTCCATGGCCCGGGCGCGGGCCAGGCGGGCATCGGGCCCGTCTTCGGCCAGCGCCGAGCGGATCGCCTGCACGAACTGTTCCGGTCCGTCGGCGATGCGGACCAGATGAGCGTATCGCTCCACCTCTCGAACCCGAACCGATACCACCGGCCGTCCTCCGGCGAGGTACTCCCGCAGCTTCTTCGGATTCGAGTGGATCACCTGAGCGTTCAACACGTAGGGCAGCAGCCCGACGTCGAACGCCCGCAGGTAGTCCGGGAGCGCCGAGTAGGGGCGGTGCCCCATCAGGTGCACGTTGTCCAGCCCCCGCAGGGCGTCCACCGATCGCGACACGCTTCCCACCAGGACGAAGGATACGCCGGGGAGCTCGCGCGCGGCACGTGCAATCAGGTCCACGTCGATCCACGCCTCGATGAGCCCGAAGAACCCCGCGATGGGACGGCGGATCGCGGCGACGTCCGCCGGGATGGCGCCCGGCTCCAGCGCGGCGCGGAAATGCCCGACATCGACGCCGTGCGGGCTCACGTAGGTTCGCTCCTGCACGGCCCGCTTGGCCTCGACGAGCGCATCGGACACGGCGAACGCAACATCGGCCCGCCTCAGGACCTGATTCTCCATGGCCCGGATACTCTCGGCGTCCACGTCGGGCTGGGCCGCGTACTCGTCCACACAATAATACACGATCCCCATCGATGCGACACTGTCGACGAGAGACGCGTAGTGGGGCAGCACGATCCACAGCAGCGGCCGCTCGAAACCC
Source organism: uncultured bacterium (assembly GCA_964500785.1). Lineage (GTDB taxonomy): Bacteria > Krumholzibacteriota > Krumholzibacteriia > WVZY01 > JAKEHA01 > JAKEHA01. The sequence goes on along the minus strand of CAZCQM010000027.1, from coordinate 1,301 downwards.
ATGCGCCGGCACGCCCGCCGCACCACCGAGCGCAGCAGCCAGCGGTTGAGGCGCCGGACGGAGGCGTGGGCGTGAAACGGAAGGATCAGGGGCGAGAGCGTCCAGACGCCTTCGGCGACCGGAACCGGCGGCGCGAGCGAGCGGCGCAGCTTACGCACGATCTTGCGCAGATCCCGCCCGGATGCACGCGGCGCCCGCTGGCCGGCCGCCTCGACGTACAGGATGCGGTTGGTCCGCGACAGCACCTCCGCGATGTGGTGCGCGCTGGTCTTGTTCTCGCCGCGCCAGTCGTTGGCGACGTAGACGATGTCGTGACCGCGGATCATGGGCGTCCCCGCCGCTCGACGGCCGCGCCGAGCGCATCGCGCAGCGCGCCCGCGCTCGCTTCCCAGGTGAATCGCCGTGCGCGGCTCCGGATCCGCTCCCGGTCCCACGGGCGCTCGAGGACGGTGGTGAGGGCCGCGGCGAGGCCGGTCGCGTCGCGGGGCTCCACGAGGAGGCCGCTCTCGCCCTCCGTCACGACCTCCGGGATGCCGCCCACGCTCGTCGTCACCACCGGCAGGCCCGATGCCGCCGCCTCCAGCAGCACGTTGGGGATGCCCTCGTTGAGGCTGGGCAGACACAGCACGTCGGCCGCGTTCATCCAGCGCGCGACCTCGTCGGGGGTGCACTCACCTTCGAAGCGCACGCGCGCGCCGACGCCGACCTCGTCCGCGCGCGAACGGAGCGCGTCGCGCAGCGGTCCGCGCCCCACGATGACCAGACGCCCGCCCGTAAGGCGGGCAAAGGCGTCGATGAGAACGTCGATCGACTTGACCGGCTTGAGATTCCCGACGAAGAGAACGACGCGCTCCCCCGCGCCGATGCCGCAGGCGCCGCGCGCCGTGTCCCGGTCACGCACGGCGAAACGATCTCCATCGACGCCGTTGTAGACGACGCGCACGCCCTGCACGCCGGCGTCCGCGAGTCGCTGCGAGAGCGCGCGGCTGACCGCGACCACGGAGTCGGCGGCGGTGAGCGCGCGCACGATGGCGCTCCTACGCCACGACTCCGAGAAGTAGTCGTTCACGTCCGTTCCGTGGACCTTGGCGACGAAAGGCAGCGCGTGGTCCGCCGCCATCCGCCGCGACGCCACGACATCCGGGTACGCCCAGGTTGCCAGCAGAACATCGGGGCGGAACGAGTCGACGACATCGCGCACCACGCCGCGCGCGCCGCGGTGGAAGAAGCGGTCGTGGATGCGTTGTCCCAGCCTCGGCACGTAGAAATACCGCGGGTAGGACGCCGTCACGCGCCCGTAC
>CAZCQM010000026.1:0-21927 GCA_964500785.1 uncultured bacterium | reverse complement strand
GTGGCACCGCTTGACGGCGGCGAAGACGGTGTCCCATTCCCCTTCGATGTTGGTCCCATAGGCGTGGAGCCGCGTCTCGAGCTCGTAGTCATTGAGGACGCGCTCGCACGCGGCGATGTACTTCGACAGCGACGTGCCTACCCCGATGGGGAGCACGGTCAAATCGGCGATGACGTTCATGGAATTACCTCGTTGATCGATGCGGCTTCGGGAGCCTCGCGTGCGGCACGCGCGCGACCCCGCCGACCCAGTATACCAGCGCCGCGCCGATTGCGGTACGTCGATGCGCCGGTGTACCATCGTGACGACGAGGACCGCATGAGAGCCCCGATTACCTTCGCAGAATTCGCCGCCGCGAGCCCCTACCGGGACCCCGTGGACCACAAGAAGCTCCTGTTCGTCTACCGGTCCCTCGAAGACCTCGCCGCCGAACGGCGCGGCGCGGTGAGCGATCTGCGCATCCTGGAGGTGGCCTGCGGGGTGGGCGGCATCACGCTGCCGCTGGCCCGGACCGGGGCGCGCGTGCGCGCGCTCGACATCGACGCCCGCGACGTCGACACGCTGTGCTCGGCGGCGCGCACGCATGGCTTCGACAACCTCGAGGCAACCGTCGAGGACGCCTTCGCGTTCCGGAGCGACGAACGTTTCGACGCCATCATCGCCTCGGAAGTGCTCGAGCACGTGCTCGATCCCGACGCTCTCGTTGCGAACATGGTCCGCCACCTCGCCCCCGACGGGGTCCTCCTCGTGACCACACCCAACGGGTACGGACCGTGGGAGCTGTCGAACTATCTCCGCCCGCATCACGTCGCGCGACGCTGGAACTGGCTGCGTCGGGCGCTCGGCAAACCGCCCTATGTGGCGGGCACCGGACCCGACCATTGCCAGCACTACACGCGCGGCCGCCTGGCGGCGCTCTTCGAGCGCCACGGTCTCGGCGTGGAGCGCCTCACGAACTCGGACTTCGTGTTGACGATATTCGCGACCATGCGGCGCAACCGGGCGCTGGGCGGGTTCGATGCCGGGCTGGCCGACCTGGTGCCGCACTGGATGGCGAGCGGGTGGTATCTGGCGTTGCGCCGCCGGGGCGGCGCCTGATCAACGGAAGGGGGTCAGTTGCCGACCGCGACGCTTCGCGCGTCCTCGACCAGGGCGCCCAGCCCGGGGCTGGTCAGGCCCCGGAGGAAGTCGACGAGTGCTGCGATGTCGTCCTCGCTCAAGTCCAGCGGGACGATCAGGGGATCGAGGCCGTCGTGAGGAATGCCGCCGCGATTGTAGAACCGGACGACCTCTTCGAGCGTGAGCAGCGATCCGTCGTGCATGTACGGTCCGGTGACCGCGACGTTTCGAAGTGAGGGGGTCTTGAAACGCCACATGTCGGTGTGGACCTGCGTCACCTCGAACCTGCCGTAGTCGGGTTCGCGTTCCTCGCTGATCATCTTCATGTAGCTCTGGTCGACCGGTATGACGACCCCCGGGGCCAGCTCCACGGGAATCGGCCGGTCGTCTCCGGGTGCGACTTCCTGACTAAAATACCCGATGCCCGTGTCGTGAAACCGGCCGTCGGTCAACAGCGCATACGAGTCGCCGACGAGATGGCACATCACACATCCCTTTGCCACGAATAAATCGAATCCGCGTTGCTGCCGCGCGGTGAAGGCGTCACGTTCGCCGCCGTACTTCCACCGGTCGAACGGCGAAGCGGCGGCCACCATCGTGCGCTCCCACGCGGCGATGGCCCCACCCACGCGGTCGACCGTGGGCCCGCCGTCGAAGGCACCTTCGAACAATCCGTCGTAGTCCTCCAGATGTCGGATCTTATCGATGACATAGCCGATGGATGGGTTGCCCATCTCGTTGGGCGCGACCAGCGGCCCGAGCACCTGGGTTTCCAGGCTGATGTCGCGCCCGTCTCGGAACATGTGCGTCTCGTAGGCGGAGTTGACGATGGTGGGCGAATTGCGGCGCACCGTCCGCCCCTCGATGCCGGCGGGAGTCGCGAGCTCGTTGTTGGTGAAGCCCTGTTCCGGAATGTGACACATCCCGCACGACATCGTGTTGTTGAAGGAAAGCCGGCGGTCGAAGAAGAGCTTTCGCCCCAGGGCCACGGTCTCGGCGGTCAGTCGACACTCGCCGGGCACAGGTACGGGCGGCAGCCCGAGCGGGGCGTGGTGCACCCGCTCGAGCGCCCGCTCATCGACGGATTCGCCGGCATGCACGGCAACTGCGGTCGCGAGCACGCACCATGCAAGCAACGGAACACGCATGCGATCACCGGCTGGCCCCGGCCGTTTCCTCCATCACCAGCGTGCGCACGTCGGTCAGAACCAGCCGCGGATCCAGCATTCCGAACGCGTAGACGTTTCGAATGCGTCCCCGACTGTCGACCAGGTACACGCGAACGACGTGAAAGAAGGGGCCGTATGCGTCATTCGCATTCTTCTTGCGATCGACGCGCTGTCCGTAGGAGGCGAGGATGGGTTTCAGCTGACTTTCGCTCTGCGTGGTGAGGAAAAGCCACTCGCACCCTTTGCCGCGCGGACGCGAGATTTTCGCATAGTCGGCCATCACCTGCGGCGTGTCATGCTCGGGGTCGAAGGAGAAGGTGATCAGACGCAGGTTGTTGGCGAGCGCGGCATCCTCTGCCGTGATGCCCTGGATCTCGTACAACGCGCCGGTCGCCATGGGACACGCACGTGGATCCGCACACCGTGTGTAGATGAAACTGAGAATGGTGATGTGACCGCGAAGAGCCTCCAGCAACCTCACCGGTTTGCCGTCGGCGGTCAGTACATCGCCGTCCCCGGCCTCCTTGATGACGGGCAGTTGATACGAACCGGGCTCGGGAGGATCGTAGTCGTACAGCGCGCTTCGGCCCAGCGACAGCTCCGGCCGGGCTCCGGCGCCCCCGCGCGCCGGAGCCGGATCCAAAGCCATGAATGAGATGGCGAGCAGCAGGACGAGGCCCGCTCCCGCGGCGCCCCTACTCATAGAGGCTCCTCGAGCCGAAGCGCATCAGGTGCGGACGACCCAGTGCTTCAGCGGTGAAGTCGACATCGAAGTTCTTCTGCAGGGTCTTTCCGTCCCAGGAATAGCCGCGGACGTACTGTTCGTTGTCCGCACCTTTCTTGTCCCAGCGCGAAAGCACCGAGCTGGAGAAGTAGACACGCTTGCCGTCCCAGCTCTGCGACACCATGTTGACCTGCTTGCCGATCACCTTCTCGTAGACCTGCGTCGGCTTGAACGGATCGCTGATGTCGTAGGCGCGGACCATGCCATCCGCGAACGTCGTGACGAACAACAGTTTGTCATCGGACGTGATGCTCATCGCCACGGGCATCGGCACCCTGGCAGGGTCGCCGATGTCACACACCGCTTTGGCCTGCCACTCGCCGGTCTCGTCCTCGTAGATGAGCCACAGTTTCGAGGTCAGGTTGGTGGCTGTGAAGGCGTAGTTGTGGTCCTCACCCCACGCGAACCGGATTTCCAGCGGGCAGCCGGGGACGTCGAGAACCTTGAGAGGTTTCTTCGTGTGCAGATTCCAGACCACCATGGTCTGGCCGAAGCGTCGCATGGCCTCCTCGTCGGCGAGCACTTTGCCGACGTCCATCATGTAGTTGGACCAGCCGGTGAAGGAGGAAGTGAGCATGATGTTCTTTCGCGGCAGTACACGCAGGTCGTAGCCGTACCCGTCGGCTGTGCGCTCCACTTTGGCGCCGAAGGTCTCGTCGCCCACGGGCATCCAGTGCGTCGCGATGTACTTTCCCTCGTTCGAATACTCCACCAGCGCGGTGCGTCCACCGTGATCCTTGTCGTTGGACAGGGCGGCGATCATCATCCGGCCCGGGAGCGCGTAATGGCCGTGCGGGCCGACGGCGCCGCCCGAGTCCTTGACGAAGGTGTCGATCGTGTTGATGAGCTTCGGATGGCTGGGGTCGGTCTTCACGTCAAAGACGAATATCTTGCTCGTGTCGAGCCCCCCGAGCCAGAGCCGCGTCCGGTCGTCGGTGAAACCACCGTGGTGCGCCTCGTTGCGGCCTTTGACCGACTCGGTGCTGATCACCTTTCCGTACGTCTTCGACCCGGGACGGACATCGATGGTGACGATTTTGTCGGACTCGTCGCCGAGACCTTCCTGGCCGAGCGTCCAGGCGTACAGGAACTCCTCCTGACCGGTAATCTTGGGCATGTAGGGAGACTGACAGGTCTCGTCGGCCCGGGCTGCGATGGGGAGTATCGATGCCGCGATCAGGATCGCGGCGGCCAGCGCGGGCGTCCGGTGTCTAACGGAGCGTGCATTCATGGTGCGGTCCTCCATGAGTGTGAGAGACAATGCGATTCCCGAGCGGGATTCCACCAATGCCCGGGTATTTTACCGTCCAGTAACCGTGTGACGAAAGTACCGCTTGCGGTCCGAGGCTGGTAAGAGCTAGAATGGCCAAAACCGGTCCGTTTGTGCCATTTTCGCGCTTTTCCCGGGGGTGAGACCATGAACCGGCCCATTCGCGTGAGCATCCTGGCCCTTCCCGACACGACCATCTCAACCATCGCCGGCATGTACGACGTATTCGGCCTGTTCGATGTCCTGGGCTCGGTGGATGACGCCGTCCCGCGCACGTCTCCGTTCGTCGTGGACGTGCTGGGCGCGGGGGAACCGCTGACGAGGACCGCCAGCGGGCTGCGCCTGGAAACGCCGCGCTCGATTCGGGATGTGCGGGAAACCGACATCGTCATCATCCCCGCGATGGTCACCGAAAACGCGGACTGGGTGCCCGGGCGCTACCCCGAGATCGTGGCGTGGCTCCGGAAGGTACACGCCGCGGGTGCCATGTTGTGCTCCGCGTGTTCCGGCGTGCTTCTTCTCGCGGAAACGGGGCTCCTGGACGGCTGCCAGGTCACGCTCCACTGGACATACGCTCCCACGTTCAGCAGGAACTTCCCCGGCATCAATCTGCGTCTGGAGGACGTCCTGATCGTCACCGGACCGCGCGAAGAGATCGTCATGTCGGGCGGCTCGGCCTCGTGGCATGATCTGGTGCTCTATCTGGTCGCGCGCACGGTCGGGACCGCGGCGGCCACGGCTATCGCGAAATTCATGCTGCTGCAATGGCACCGGGAGGGGCAGGGGCCGTACGTGGGGTTCGTACCCCCGGTCGACCACGGCGACGGCACGGTACGCCGCGTCCAGGAGTGGATCCGAACGCAGTTTCCGATCGGCAATCCGATCGAAGAAATGGTGGCGCAGTCGGGACTCCCGCCCCGGACGTTCAAGCGACGTTTCCGCAGGGCCACCGGGCTCACGCCGATCCGGTACGTGCAATTGCTCCGCATCGAAGAGGCCAAGCGACAGCTGGAGCGGACCGACGCTCCCGTGGACGAGATCAGCTGGGCGGTCGGCTACGAAGACCCGGCGTTCTTCCGCCGGCTGTTCAAGCGCGTCACGAAGATCCCCCCGGGCGACTATCGCCGGAAATTCCGGGTTCCGAAGTTCGAGGCGCACGCCGGACAAGCCTCTCTTGAATGAATCCGTTCAACTGCCTATGCTGGCAGGATGAAACTCGTTGAATGTGTCCCCAATTTCAGTGACGGCCGCGACCGCGGCGTCATCGACGCCATCACCGCCGCCATCGCGTCCGTCGACGGCGCCCACGTGCTGGACGTCGACCCCGGCCAGGCCACCAACCGCACCGTGGTGACCTTCGTCGCGCCCCTGGATCGAGCCGTCGAGGCGGCGTTCCAGGGCATCGCGAGGGCCGCCGAGCTCATCGACATGAGCGTGCAGAGCGGTGCCCATCCCCGCATGGGCGCCACCGACGTGTGTCCCTTCGTCCCCCTGGGGGAGACGACCATGGACGACTGCGTCGAGCTGGCGCGCGCGCGGGGCGCGCGCGTGGGCAAGGAACTCGGAATCCCCGTCTATCTGTATGAGTTCGCCGCGGCCTCCGAGGAGCGCCGCAGCCTCGCGAACATCCGCTCCGGCGAATACGAGGGCCTCGCGGACAAGCTTAAGGACCCGCACTGGAAACCCGACTTCGGCGCCGCCAAATTCAACAAGCGTTCGGGCGCGACGGTGGTCGGCGCGCGCAAGTTCCTCATCGCGTACAACGTCAACCTGAACACCCGCGACAAGAAGAAGGCCAGCGACATCGCCTTCTCCATCCGGGAATCGGGACGGAAGAAGCGCGACGAGCACGGCCGATTCATGCGCGACATGAACGGCGACTTCGTCATGGAGCCGGGGACGCTGCGCGCGTGCCGCGCGGTCGGCTGGTATATCGACGAGTACAAGCGCGCGCAGGTCTCCATCAACCTCACCGATTTCGACGAGACGCCGCCGCACAAAGCCTTCGACGAGGTCGCGCGGCAGGCGGAGCGGCGCGGGCTGCGCGCCACGGGCAGCGAGCTCGTGGGTCTCATTCCGCTGGACGCGATGTTGAAGGCGGGGCGCCACTATCTCGAAAAGCAGGGCTCATCGGTCGGCGTGCCCGAATCCGAGCTGGTCGAGACGGCGATCCAGTCGCTCGGTCTGCGCGAGCTGGGCGCGTTCGACTCGCGCGAGAAGATCATCGAGTACAAGGTGGCGGCGGCCGCGCCCCTGGTGGGGGCCACGGTCCGCGACTTCGTCGACATCACCTCCACCGACGCCCCCGTCCCCGGGGGGGGCAGCGTGGCGGCGCTGTGCGGATCGCTCGCGGCGGCTCTGGCGGCGATGGTGGCCAACCTCACCTTCGGCAAGAAGGACTACAAGGAGGTCTGGTCGGAGATGAGCACGCTCGCCTCGCAGGCGCAGGCGCTCAAGGATGCGTTCCTGCGCGCGGTGGACGACGACGCGCGCGCCTTCGACGCGGTGATGAGCGCGCACCGGCTCCCCGGGGGCACCCGCGACGAGCAGGCGGCGCGGGATGCCGCCGTCCAGGACGCGACCCGGCGCGCCATCGACGTCCCGCTGTCGGTCATGCGCGCCTGCGAGAAGGCGCTGCCGCTGGTCGAGCGCGTCGCCCAGGCGGGAAACAAGAACTCCGTCAGCGATGCGGGGGTGGCCGCCTCGGCGCTGCGAACCGCGGCCGAGGGGGCGTGGCTCAACGTCCTCATCAACCTGCCCGGGGTCACCGACGCCGCCTACGCAAAGAAGACGCGCGCCGAGGGCGAGACGCTCCTCGCGACGGTCACTGAGCGCGCCGGGAAGACGCTCCGCGGCGTGGCGGCGTCCCTGGCCCCGTAGTCGTCACGCGCGCTTTGCCCGTTTGATCGAGGCCTCGATTTCGTTCATCGCCGCCGTGGTCTTTCCCCAGCCTTCGGTGACGATCTGCTTCTCCTCGAGCTGTTTGTAGGTGGCGAAGAAGTGCTCCACCTCGCGCAGAAACGCCTGCGGCACATCATTCAATGCACGCGTATCGTTGAAGAGCGGATCCGATGCGGGAACCGCGAGGATCTTGTAGTCGTTCACGCCCTGGTCCTTCATGCGGAAGATGCCCAGGACGCGGGCTTCGATGAGACAACCCGTGAACGTCTCCTCGTTGACGAGGATCAAAATGTCGAGCGCGTCCCCGTCTTCCGCCAGCGTCTGCGGGATGAATCCGTAGTCCCCGGGGTAGTGGCTGGAGGAATGCAGATACCGGTCCAGCCGGAAGAGGCCGCTCGCCTTGTCGACCTCGAACTTGTTGCGGTGTCCCTTGGGGATCTCGACGATCGCGTTGACCGCATTCTTTCCGGCGGCCAGCGGCGGGACATCCGCGTATGGATGTTTGCTCACGTTCACGCTCCTGTGGTGGATCCCGAGGATACCAGATCAGGGGCGCGACGCCATCGCATCCTCGAAGAAGGCGATGTAGCGCCTCCATCCGGCGGCGCGGCGGGCCAGCGCCTCCACCGCGACGTCGTAGATCCACTTCGAGGTCGCAGCGGAGAGGCGACCGCGTTCGTCCGCCAGGTGGACGGGAACGCGCACGTAGGTGGGTCGTTCGTCGTTGAGGGTCCAGTGGCGCGCGAGGGAGAACACGTCGCACGCTCGCTCTCCCGACGGGATGCCCAGGTCGCGCGTCTGCAGCAGGTGGATGAGCTCGTGGGCGATGGTGTGGTAGGACAGCCGCGACGGGTTGAGCCAGATGCGGGTGCCGCCCGGAATTGCCATGCCGCTCGCGGCGCGCGTCAGCCCCACCGTGATGGTCTCGCCGTCCAGCTCCGGGAAGAAACGCCGCACGTAATCGACACGCCGCATCACCTCGTTCTTGAGGCGATGGCGCTGCATGGGCAGGCTGGCGACGACGCGCGGCGGGTCGGCGCCCGGCGCCGAGAGCAGGTCGAGCTCGAGTTGGGCGAGGGGCGTCACGGGCGAAGAGGGTAGTCGACGGGCGCGGGAGCTGCCAACGACGATTCAGCGCGCGAAGAACGTTTCCGCATACGCGTGGCCGGTCTCGCGCACCGGCGCCCCGTCCAGACGCCCGGTGAGGGTGGCGTGCCCCTCCAGCTGATAGAAGAGCGACGTGGAGGCGTCGCGCGCACCGAAGAGCCCTCCCTCGCCCTTGCCCGTCTCGGACACGAAGTGGCGGCTGAACTCGAGATGCAGCATCACGGTGTCCGCCCCCGCCGCGGCGAAGAGCGATACCGACTGTGGAGTCTCGCCCGGGAGATTCGCCGCCGCCGGCGTGTGCGGGCCGGGCGGCACCACCGGATCGAGGAACGCCCACGTGACGTGGTAGTCCCCGGTGAGCATGAAGGGGCGCGGGCCCTTCGCGTCGAAGAGCGCCACGAAGACGGGGCGGCGCGCCAGCTCCTCGCCCGTCGCCGCGAAGCGACCGTACAGGACGCTGTACGGCCCGGCGTGCACGATTCCCCAGTCCCAGACCGCATCGCGGAAGTCGCCCCAGTTGTGGTCGTGGTATCCGACCCCGGCCAGCTCGACCGTGCGTCCCCCCATCGTCACGCGGCCCGTCATGGGGCCGCGCACCACCGGCACGACGTACCCGAACGGCTCCTCGGCGCCGAGCGGCGTAATCGGAGGCGCGACCTGGTGAGGCACCGGGGTCAGCGACAGGGAGACGGTGACGGGACGTTGCAGAGAATCGGCCAGCGCCAGCGACACGGTGTAGACGCCGCTGTCGAGACGCACCGTATTCAGCCCGGCGATGAGATCGGGTGACGTGGTCGATGCCTTGACCTCGCGCCCGGGAAGCACGTCGACGATCTTCGTCCTCACTCCGCGCTCGTCGACCATCTCGAAGAGAACGACGCCGCGGGAATAGCCGCTCGCCGCGACGTCGGACCCGAACGTGACGCCGCTCACCGACACGTAAAGCGATCGTCCGGCGTCGTCGTGGTAGTTGAAGTAGTGCCACTCCGCCCACGTCCGGCTCGAGTCGGCGACCGGGGTGTGGAAGGCGTCGATGCGCGTGAGCAGCGACGTGAACTGCGGGTCGATGTAATCGCGTTCCGCGGGTCCATCCACGAAGGCCGCCGGCACCGCCGGCCACAGCTCTCGGAAGCGCGACGGCACGACGCCGTCCATGCGCACGAGCCGCTCGTGTCCGTGGAATCGAAGCGTGCCGGTGACACGCGAGAGCTCGGGAGAGACCACCTCGACGCCGGGGAGCCGCCGGTCCGAGAGCGTCTCGCGCGTGAGGAAACGGGCGTTGGGAATGTCGAAGTTCAGCGCGGTGACGCCGCCGGTCTTGAGCACCGAGACGTCGATGCCCGCGGGGAGCAGTACGACGTCGCCGCCGCCGGTGAGGTCCTCGTCCATGGCCTGGCGCAGCACGGCGGTTCCTACCGAGAGGAGCACCGTCATCACCATGACGCCCACCGCGAACCCGAGCAGGAGGAACAGCGTGCGCTGGGGGCGGAAGCGGAGTCCTTTGGTGATGAACGATACGATGTTCATGCGCCCTCCATCTGGACCACGCGATCACCCAGCTGGGCGGCGTGCGGGTCGTGGGTCGCCATGACGACGGTCAATCCACCCTGCTGGAGCTCCTTGATGAGGGCGAGGATGCTCGCGCCCGTCTTGCGGTCGCGCTCGCCGGTGGGCTCGTCGGCGCTGACCAGATCGGGCGCGTTGGCCAGCGCGCGCGCGATGGCGACGCGCTGCATCTCTCCCCCCGAGAGCTGGTGGGGCCGGTGTCGGAGGCGGTGATCGAGCCCGACGCGGCCGAGAAGCGACCGGGCGCGTTCGTGGCGCTCGGCGCGCGGCACCCGGGCCTCGATCATGGGCAGCTCGACGTTCTCGAACGCGGTCAGCATCGGCAACAGATAGAAGCGCTGGAAAACGAATCCGATGCGCCGCAGGCGAAGGGCGGTTCGATCCCGGTCACCCAGCGACGCCGCGTCCATGCCGAAGACGCTCAGCCGCCCCGCCGTCGGCGTGTCGATGCACCCGAACAGGTTGAGCAGCGTGCTCTTGCCGCATCCGCTCGGCCCCATCAGCACCGCGAACTCACCGCGCATTACAATGAGGTCGAAGTCGCGTACCGCTTCGACCGACGACGATCCCACGCGGTACGTCTTGCCGATCCTGTCGGCCACGATGATCGGATCGGACGCCACTCACACCACCTCCTCGTGGAGTGTGCGCGGAATGTCGACGCGCGCCGCCTGTGTGGCGGGCAGCAGTGCGGCCAGCACGCCGGTCACGCCCGAGACGAGCACGGCGAGCGCGATCTGGCGCACGTTGGGAATGAAGAAGCGGTAGCCGGCGGGGAGGCTCGGTGACTGGGTCAGGATCCGGTCCAGGTAGCCGGCGAGAAACCACCCGAGCACCGCGCCCACCGCGGCCCCCATCGCGAGCAGCACCATGCTCTCGTAGAGAATCATCCACCGGATGGAGCCGCGCCGGAACCCCATGCTGCGCAGGGCGGCGATCTCGCCGCGGCGCTCTCCGACGCCGATGGTCAGCAGCACGGCGATGAGGAGGAAGGTGATGAACAGGCTGATGGTCGACAGGATGGTCGCGAACTGGTTGAAGTACGCGAGCTGGCGCCGGAGCGCGGCCATCAGCGCGTCCATCGAGTAGACCGACAGCTCCGGAAAATCCGCGGCGAGCGATGCGGCCAGCGCGCGCTGGTCGTCGAGGGGGGCCACGTCCCCGTCGTCCCCGCCCGGCGCACGCATTTTCACCAGCACGAACGAAGCCGCGTCGGCCGGCCGGGGCCGCAGGCGCTGCACGGCGCCGAGGGGCGCGACGACGGTGCGTTGGTGCGCGAGGTCGAAGTCGACGTGGATCAAGCCGGTCACCACGGCGGGAACCCCACGGGTGAACGCCATCGACACCCCCGGGGCGGTCGCCGTCAGCGAGAGCGTGTCGCCCACGGAAAGGCCCAGCGCGGCGGCGGCATTGGCGTTGATCGCGATGGGCACGCGGGCGGGCGACGGGGCGCGGTCGATGTCCACGCCCGCCGTCACGCGGTAGAGCGACTGAGCGTCACCGTCGATGCCCATCACGAACACGGGAATCGAATCGCTGTACAGAGTCGTACCCAGCACGCGCAACCAGCGCGCGACGCGGGGATCCCCGCGAAGCGTGCGCGTCACGCGACCGCTCCGGGCGATCACCGCATCGGTGCTGAAGGGCAGCGTGCCCTCCGGGCACAGACGCACCTCGTAGCCCACCGACGAGAGGACGCGCCCGAACGTCTTCTCCATGCCCGTCGAGAGCATCAGCATGTCCGCCAGCAGTGCCACCGCGATGGCGAGCGCCACCACGGAAAACACGGTGCGCAGCCGGTGGCGCAGGACGTTCCGGAGTGCGACGCGCGCGATCATCGTCCCAGTACCTCGTTGACCTGGAGCTTGAACAGGTAGACCGTGGCCAGCGATCCCACCAGCCCTCCGACCAGGGTCGCGATCCCGAACGCAAGGCCGATGTGCGAGCCCGTTACCGACGAGAACACGAGATCCGTGTCGAAGTAGCGTTGATAGTACGCGTTCACGCCGCGCGATACGAGCAGCGCCAACGCGACCCCGATCACAGAGCCGAGGTTGGCGAGGAGCACCGTCTCACCCACGACCGCCAGGTAGATGCGGCCCCTCGAAAATCCGATGACGCGCAGCACGCCCAGCGACTTGCGCAGCTCCTGCACCTGGAGGAGCACGATGGCGGCGAGAAACGCGGAGCCGGCGAGGATCGACAGCACCGAGATGGCGCGATGGAAGTTCGAGATCACGACGAAGGTCTGCGACGAGCGCGCCGCGACGTCCCGGGACCGGTAGGCGCGGAAGCCGAGCTGCGTCGTGTTGAGAGCGGCAACGAGCGAGTCGACGTTCGTCGCCGGCGCGGTCTCGAGGACGAAGCGGCTCACGCGGTCGTGTCGGCCGGAGAGGGTTTCCAGGTCCGGGAGCGCCATCCACACCGATCGGCTCGTCCGGCTGATGCCGGCGGGGTCGGGCGGCGGCGTGCGTGTTCCCGCCACCACGAACGGTGTCCCCGGCCCGGATTCGCCCGCCATGCGCACATCGACCGTGTCACCGGGAGCGATCGCGAGGTCGCGGGCGAGGCGCGATTCTATAAGGAGAACCCCCGCCCCGGCCCGCGCGGGCGCGGTGAGCGTGACAGCGGCGATGATCAGGGCAGCGAGCAACGCGGGCATGGTGTTGGGTCGGCCGACGGCCCCGGGGCCATCGTGCGCGATCATAACAGGATACGAACCGGCGCGCGACCGGGCAACTCGGCGGTGACCGGTGGAGAGACGGTTTGCCTATCGGGGCCGCGGTATCGTAGCTTCAGGGCGCGGACGGAGTCCGCTCCCGCGATGAAGCTCATCCTCTTCGATATCGACGGCACGCTCGTCAGCTGCGACGGGCAGACCCGCGCCACGTTCAAGCGCGCGCTCGAGTCCGTGTTCGGCGACGGGGGCCTGATCGATACCTACGATTTCACCGGGAAGACCGACACGCGCATCGTCTTCGACTCCATGACCGGCGCGGGGCGCGCGGCCGACGCGGTACTGGCCGACATCCCGACGGTGCGCGAGCGCTATCTCGTCGCCCTCGAGAAGGAGCTCGATCGCGAGCGTGTCCGCCTTCTGCCGGGTGTGGGCCTGCTGCTCGACGAACTGGCGGCGCGCGAGGACGTGGTGCTGGCGCTGTTGACCGGAAACTGGGAGGGCGGGGCGCGCATCAAGCTCGCCTCCCACGACCTGAACCGCTACTTCGCCTTCGGGAGCTTCGGCGACGGCGTCCTCGATCGCGACGACCTGCCGCCCGTCGCGTGGGAGCGCGCCCGCGCCGCCACGGGCCGGCGCTTCGGCCCGGGGGAGACGCTGATCGTCGGCGATTCCCTCCTCGACATCGCGTGCGCGAGGGCCCATGGCATCCCCTGTCTCTCGGTGGCGACGGGGAAGACCCCCGCCGACACCCTCCGGGACGCGAATCCGGAATGGCTCCTGCCCGAATTGACGGCGGCGCGGGGGCACGAGGCGTTCGATTGACCGTGCCGCACAAGGAGGTATCGAGATGAAGACGTTCCTCGTCGTCATGTGTGCCTGCGCTCTGTCGATTTCATGCGCGTCGAAAGAGCAGACCACCGTCCTCAAGGCGATGCCCATGGACGGATCGGAGACTCCGCTCACCACGACGGGGGTCGCCTTCGACGGGGAGGTGTCGAGCGACGGTAACGGATCGCTGCGCCTGGACGCCACCGAGCCCACGACGTTCCGTCTCGCCGAGCTGAACGATATCGGCGTCGACGAGGCGCAGATCATCTATCGCGCAAAGATCCGGTCCGAGGGCGTGTCCGGAAAAGCCTACCTCGAGATGTGGTGCGTGTTCCCGGAGCTCGGGGAGTACTTCTCGCGGGGGCTCCAGGACGCCGTTACGGGCACGGTCGACTGGACGAGCGTGGAAGCGCCCTTCCTCCTCCAGGCGGGGCAGAAGCCCTCGGTCGTGAAGCTCAACGTCGTGGTGGACGGCACGGGCACCGTCTGGGTGGACGACGTCCGGCTGATGAAGGGCCCGCTGGACTAGTGCGGCCGGCGCGCGGCGGGCCGCCAGCGGCACGAACCCGAAGAAACCCCTTGCGTTCCCTCACCCCGGGGGGTTACGATGCTTCGCGGAAGATATGATCCTTTTAAGTTCGGTCCGGGAGGCCGGCAAGGGGTCGAGAAAAATCAGACAGCGGCGCTCGCGCGCCACCGATTCTCCCTCGCCCTCTGAACTCCCCGGAGGGTTTTTTTGTACCCCGGAAGGCCTTCGGACCCACCCCGAACCGACGATCGAGGGCCGTGATGACCCAGGAAGACCGCGTCAAGATCACCTACAAGGCTACTCTGATGGAGCGCGACCAGATTCGCCGCGCCGTCAAGCGCATCGCGCACGAGATCGTGGAGCGCAACAGCGGCGTCGACGGGATCGTGATCGTCGGCATCCGCCGCCGCGGTGTGCCCCTCGCGGAGCGCATCGCGGAGTACATCGAGCAGATCGAGGGCCGGAGCGTGCCGGTGGGCGCGCTCGACATCACCCTCTACCGCGACGACTTCCAGCTCATCACGCGCCAGCCCCACGTCGGCAAGACCGAGATAAACGAAGACATCACCGACAAGGTGATCATCCTGGTCGACGACGTTCTCTTCACCGGCCGCACCATCCGCGCCGCGCTCGACGAGCTGATCGACTTCGGTCGCCCCAAGCGCATCCAGCTCGCCGTCCTGATCGACCGCGGTCACCGCGAATTCCCGATCAAGGCGGATTACGTGGGCAAGAACGTGCCCACGTCGGACACGGAGCAGGTGGAAGTCCATCTCGAGGAAGTCGATGACAAAGACGAAGTCCTTCTCGCGGAGAAACCACAATGACGACGAGTAATCCACGCCACCTGCTGGGCCTGGAGGGCATGAGCGCCGACGAGATCACGCGCATCCTCGACACCGCGGAGTCCTTCAAAGAGATCTCCGAGCGCCCGGTCAAGAAAGTACCCGCCCTGCGCGGCATCACGGTAGCCAACCTCTTCTTCGAACCCAGCACACGTACACGCATCAGTTTCGAGCTCGCGGAGAAGCGCCTCAGCGCGGACTCGGTGAACTTCACCGCGTCGGGCAGCAGTGTCGCCAAGGGCGAGACGCTCCGGGATACGGCCGAGAACATCGAGGCGATGAAGGTGGACATGATCGTCATCCGTCACAAGGCGGCCGGCGCGCCCCACTTCCTCGCCCGACTCCTCGACGGCTCGGTCGTCAACGCGGGAGACGGCGCGCACGAACACCCCACGCAGGGGCTCCTCGACATCTTCACGCTGCGCCAGCGGTGGGGCGACTTCAAGGGACGCAAGGTCGTGATCGTCGGCGACATCGCCCACAGCCGCGTGGCGCGCTCCAACATCCACGGACTGGTAACGATGGGCGCCGACGTCGTCGTGTGCGGCCCGCCCACGCTGATGCCTCCCGATATCGACCGCCTGGGCGTCACCGTGGTGACGAGGCTGCGCGAGGCGCTGGAAGGAGCCGACGCCGTCAACGTGCTGCGCATCCAGCTCGAGCGCCAGAAGGCGGGGCTCTTCCCGAGCATCGACGAGTACGCGCGCGTGTGGGGCGTCAACGACGACGTCCTCAAGGCGGCGCGGCGCGACTGCATCGTCATGCACCCGGGTCCCATGAACCGCGGCGTGGAGATCGCGCACGACGTCGCCGACGGTGAACGCTCGGTGATCCTCGACCAGGTGACGAACGGTGTCGCGGTGCGCATGGCGGTCCTGTACCGCCTGAGCGGGGCGGCGACGCTCGAGGCCGAAGAACCCCAGCAGACCGATGCGAAGTCCTCGAAGGAAGGGAAGCGGGTGGCGTAACGATGATGCTCAATCTCGACAATCTGACTCACGGCTCCTACATCATCGACAACGTCACCGTCGTCGACCCGCGCAAGAACACCACGTTCGCGGGGCACGTGGTCGTATCCGAGGGGTAGATCGAAGGCGTCGAGCGCGGACGCGCGAAAGAGGCGTCGCTCCCCATCTACGACGGGCGCGGTCTGCACCTGGCTCCCGGTTTCGTCGATATCCACGTCCACCTGCGCGAACCCGGCTTCGAGTACAAGGAGACGATCGCCACCGGCACGCGCGCGGCCGTGGCGGGCGGGTTCACATCGGTGGCCTGCATGCCCAACACGGTCCCGGCCATCGACGACCGCAGCGTGGTCGAATTCATCCTGAAGCAGGCGAAGATCTCCGGGCTGGCGAAGGTCTATCCGATTGCGGCCGCCACCGTCGGGCGGCGCGGCGAAGTTCTTTCCGAATACCACGAGCTGGTGGACGCGGGCGCGGTAGCCGTCAGCGATGACGGGTCGCCGGTGACGAGCGCCGACATGGCGCGGCGGGTGATGGAGTACGCCGCCCCGCTCGGTATCCCTTTCATCGAACACTGCGAGGACATGGCGGCCTCGGGCGACGGCGTGATGAACGAGGGGTTCCACTCGACCAAGCTCGGCCTCAGGGGAATCCCCGCCTACAGCGAGGAGATCTGTCTCGCGCGCGATCTCATCGTGCTCGCCAGCGTCCGCGGCGCGCGCTACCATGCGGCGCACATGTCGACCCGCGGATCGGTCGGGCTCATCCGGCGCGCCAAGGAGGACGGGCTTCCCGTCACCGCGGAAACCGCGCCGCACTACCTGTGTCTCGAGGACAAGGATCTCGAGACGTACGACACCAACCTCAAGATCAATCCACCGCTGCGGGGCGCCGAGGACCGCGAGGCGATGATCGAGGCCATCAAGGACGGCACCATCGACTGCATCGCCTCGGATCACGCGCCGCATGCCGCGCACGAGAAACAGGTCGAGTTCGCCGCCGCCCCCAACGGGTCCGTGGGACTGGAAACCATGTTCCCCCTGGTCGTGACGCACCTGGTGAAGCCCGGGCACCTGACGCTCCCCCAGGCGCTCGCCCTCATCACGCACAAGCCGGCCGCGTGCCTCGGGATCCCCGGCGGAACGCTCGATCGCGGTGCCGCCGCCGACCTGGTGTTGTTCGATCCCGCCGAGGAGTGGACCGTTCGCACCGGGGACCTGCACTCTCTCTCCAGAAATTCCGCCTTCCTCGGGCACACGGTCAGCGGACGCGTCAAGCACACGATCGTGGACGGCATTCCCGTCTCGGTGGTGAAGGTGGGTGTCTAGCATGTTCTCTGCGGCCGGGACACGACGGTGGATCGCCGCGTCGCTGGTAATAGCATCGGTCTTCGTCGCGTGCGCGTACTACAACACGCTCTACAACGCCAAGGAGAAGTTCCACGAGGCGGAGCGCGCGTCGGAAAGGGCCGCCACGCCCGGGCAGCAGGCGCCCAGGCCGGCAGGGGTCACCGATCCCAACGCGCGCCTCTACGAAGAGGTCATCGAGAAATGCAAGACGATGATCGCGAACTATCCCAAGAGCCGGCACGTCGACGACGCCATGCTTCTGAGCGCCCGCGCCCTCTACGCGCTCGAACGCTACGACGAGGCCGTCGCCGCGCTCGACACGCTTGAGACGAGCCATCCCAAGAGCAACCTGTTGCCCGACGCCGAGTTCCTGAAGGGCAAGTCCCTGGCCTCGGCCGAGAAGTACGATCTTGCGGTTCCGGTGCTGCAGGACTATGTGGATCGCTACAACGGGCGCCACGAACACGCGGAGGCGCTGTACCTCCTGTGCACGAGCCAGATGCAGATCGGGGACAGCGACAAAGCCGTGGAGACGCTGGCGCGCCTGGAGAAGGAGCACAGCCGATCGGAGTTTCGTTTCAAAGCGCAGGTCGAGATGGCGGCCATTTTGTCGGACAAGCAGCTCTACGACGAAAGCCTGGCCGTCTACCGGCGCCTCAATGATTCGCGCATCCCGGAATCGTACCGTTATGACGTGTGGCTGGGCATGGCACGTGCCCAGGAGAACGTGGGTGACCACGCCGGCGTGATCGAGTCGCTGTCGCAGATCGGCACGCTGCCGCGCGTCCCGGAAAAGGAAGCCCAGGCCTTCCTGCTGCGCGCGCGCGCCCACACCGCCCTCGACTCGATCGACACCGCCATCAAAGAGTATCAGGACGTGACGCGGCGATACTCGCGGGGCACCTACGGCGCGGAAGCGTACTACCGGCTGGGCCACATCTACGAGGCCATGGACAGCCTCGAGCTGGCGCAGAAGAACTACGGCGAAGTCCCGAAATCGTATTCGAACTCGGAGTTCGCCGAAGACGCCATCAAGCGCAGTTCCGACATCGGCCGCGTGCTCAAGTTGCAGGCGATGGAGGGGAGCGACAGCCCCGAGGCCGTGGCCATGCGGACGTTCTCGATGGCGGAGATTCAGTTCTTCCAGTTCAACAACAACCAGAAGGCGATCGCCAGCTACGAGAAGGTGGTGAACGAGTTTCCCAACTCGGAGTTCGCGCCGAGAGCGGCGTACGCCCTGGGCTATATCAACGGCGTCGTGCTGGGGGACAGCGTCAAGGCGCGGCAGTGGTACGAGCTGCTGCGTACGCGGTACGGCAATTCGGATCAGGCCGAGCTTGCGTTCTCGTTCTACAAGGGGGCGTCCCGGCCGTCGTATACGGCTCTGATGGAAGCGCTCCAGGGGACGTCCGCGCCCGGCGACTCGCTGTCGGCGCCCGCGGGGCAATATCCGCCCGGGACGACGCGCGCTCCGGCGGACAGTACGGCGGTGGTTCCGGCGCCGCCCGACACGACGAAGGCGCCCGCACCCGCCCCGGCGCCGCCCGACACGACGAAGGCGCCGCCGCCGCCGCCGACCCAGCCCGACACCTCTTCCGCGCCCGCCGACACCTCGCGGGCCCCGCGCTGACATGGGCGACACGCTCTTTACACCGGCCCGGGCGCGCGAGCACACGACACGGGTGCTGCAGAACCTGCAACTGAGCCGGCGCTACTTCCTGCTGCGGCTGGAACGCCCGGCGGACTTCATCGAGCCCGCGGCGGGGCAGTTCCTCCACGTGACCGTTCCGGGTGCGGATGCCGGCGGGCGCTTCTTCCTGCGCCGGCCGTTCAGCATCCACGACTGCACCGACGCGTTCATCGACCTCGTCATCGTCGAGGTCGGCGCCGGGTCGCAGGCATTGCGTCGCACGGCGGCGGGCGATGCGTTGAGCTTCTACGGACCGCTCGGGACGCCGTTTCCGCGCCTCCCGGGCAAGCGCGTGCTCGCCGTGGGCGGTGGTGTGGGGCTCGCGCCCCTCTATTATTATGGATTCCGCTCGCCGGGAAATCTGGGGGACGGGTACCGGCTCCTCTACGGTGCGCGCACGAAGGACGACCTGTTCCTCGACCACGTGCCGCTGGAGAAGAGCGGTGTGGCGCTCTCCACGGACGACGGGAGCCATGGCTTCCACGGAACCGTCGTCCAGCTTGCCGAACGCGAGCTCGCGCGCGAGCCCGCCGACGCGATCTTCTCCTGCGGCCCGACGGTCATGATGAAGGCGGTGCAAACGTTGGCGGCGCGCCTCGGCGTGCCGCACCACGCGTCGCTCGAGAACCGCATGGGGTGCGCGCTCGGCGCGTGCCGCGCGTGCGTCGTCCCGACCACGCTCGACGGCGGGAGCCCGTACCGCACCGTGTGCCACGACGGTCCGGTGTTCGACGGGAGCGTGCTCGTGTGGGAGGAGCTGCCGGTGCCATGAAACCAGGCGACATCGGCGTCACCATCGGTCCGGTCCGCTTCAAGAACCCCGTGTTCATCGCGTCGGGGATCTGCGGTTACGGCGAGGAGTATTCGCCCGTCGTGGATCTCGCGCGGCTGGGTGGTGTGGTCACCAAGACCATCACCATGCGCCCGCGCAAGGGGAACCTTCCCCCACGCGTGCACGAGCTGCCGCACGGACTGTTGAATTCCATCGGCCTCGAGAACGTCGGTCTCGAGCGCTACGTCAACGAGAAGCTCCCGCTGTTGAACCAGCGTCCCGACGTCGACGTCATCGTGAGCGTGGCGGCGGAAACCGAAGAAGAATTCGTCCAGCTCGCCGACGCATTCGCGGCGCGTGACGGTTTCAGCGGTCTCGAACTCAACCTCTCCTGTCCCAACGTGGACGGCGAGGCGCTCGACCAGGGGCGTAACCCGACGCTCGTCGAACGCATCGCGCGCATCGTCAAGGACCGGCTGCCGAAGAAGTCGTTGTGGGTCAAGGTCACGCCCAACATCACCGACGTCGGCACCGTCGCCCGCGCCGCCGAGCAGGGGGGTGCCGACGCGATCTCGGCCATCAACACGCTGGTCGGCATCGACTTCGACCTGGAGACGGGAAAACCCGTGTTCGCGCGGGGGAGTGCGGGCTACTCCGGCCCTGCGATCCTGCCCATCGCGCTCCAGAAGGTGTGGGAGTGCTCGAAGGCGGTGTCGATTCCGATCGTCGGCATCGGCGGCATCGCCTCCGTCGACGACGTGCGCAAGTTCTTCCTCGCGGGTGCCACCGCGGTGCAGGTGGGCACGCAGTTGTTTGCCGACCCCGATCTCCCGCAGCGCATCATCGACGCACTCGCCGCGCACCCGGAGTGGATCGCCGCACGCGCGCGCCCGTCCCAGCCCGCGCGCTAGCGCATCTGTGAGGGAAACACCGCCACGACGAGCGATCCGACCGCCCTTGACTCTCTCGTTCACAACGGCGTAGACTCCATCAATTCGCGTTTTCCCCGATCCCCACGGAAGGAGTGCCTCGAATGACAGGAAGAAAGTCATGAGCGGCGGCGCAAGTTCCGCCGAGGCCGCGGTTCCCGAGTTCAAGCAGGTCCTCGGGCATCCGCGTCCGCTGTGGATGCTCTTCATGTCCGAGTTCTGGGAGCGCTTCGCCTTTTACGGCATGCGCTGGGCGCTGACGCTCTACATCGTCGCGCAGTTCTACGGCGGGAGCGCCGCGGGCGAGGCGCCGGCCTCGCGAATCTACGGGGCCTATCTCGCGCTGGTCTACGCCACGGCGATCTTCGGGGGCTACGTGGCCGACCGGGTCATCGGCTACCAGCGATCGATCCTGACCGGCGCGGTGGTCATGGCCGGCGGGCTGTTCATGATCATGGTGCCGGACGATTTGATCTTCAAGCTCGGCCTGGCCACGATCATCGCCGGCAACGGTCTGTTCAAGCCCAACATCTCGACCATGGTCGGGAAACTCTACAGCGCGGGAGACGAACGCCGCGACTCGGGCTTCACGATCTTCTACATGGGCATCAACGCCGGCGCGTTCATCGCGCCGATCCTGACCGGCGTGCTCGCCACGAAGCTGTTCGGCACCGAGGCCATGCCGGCCTACAAGGTCGTCTTCCTGGCCTCGGGCACCGGCATGTTGCTCAGCCTGATCTGGTTCTGGTTCGGCCGCCGGCAGCTCGGCTCCGTGGGGCGTCCGCCGGCCGGGGGCGAGGACCGCTCGCGGGTCCTGTACGTCGCCCTCGGGGCGCTGGTCTCGGGCGCAAGATTGGGGTCTGGGATCGGGCTGCGATATCAGGCCGTTATGGTCAGGGCCATTACCGACATAGCCTCGGGCCGCCAGATTTTCGACCTGACCCTAATATAGGGTCATTTGCTGCTCAGGGGCTGAATATCGCTCAGCAGTGCGTCGAGGGTTTTGCGCACGGCCTGGCTGTTGTCAATCAGCGCTTGAGATTTTGCCAACGGGGTGTTTGCCTTCGGCTGAACCGCCGGCGTGCTGCCATCCATCAACTTGGCCGCACTGCCTTCTGCGCCTTTGCTGTCGAGTTTCGACACATCGGGCCATAGCCCTCCGCGCCACGCACTGTTCAGCGCGGCTTTGGTATCGCCGAGCGCTTCGTATTTGGTCATCGCGCCGGTAAAATCGCCCGCATGGGCCAGGGCCTGTGCCCGCATTTTTTCGGCCTCCGGGCCATGAAGGCCTGCCAGATAGCCGATTGCCACATCCGGATGATCGTCCAGCATCGCCGTGCGGGCATAAAGCAGCCGGTCGGCTTCATCGGGCACGCTATCGCCGGTTCCGTCCAGCACCTGACGCGCCGGGCCTGGCAGGTTGA
>CAZCQM010000025.1:0-22606 GCA_964500785.1 uncultured bacterium | reverse complement strand
TGGAATTCACCGACGCCAACTTCGAGAGCGAAGTGCTGAAGGCGGACAAGCCGGTGCTCGTCGACTTCTGGGCGCCGTGGTGTGGGCCGTGCCGGATGGTGGCGCCCATCGTCGCGGAGATTTCGTCGGAGTACGACGGGAAACTGAAGGTCGGCAAGCTGAATACGGACGACAACCAGGGAGTCGCCGCCCGGTACGGCATCATGAGCATCCCAACCCTCATGATCTTCAAGAACGGGCAGGAGGTTGCACGCATCATCGGCGCGCAGCCCAAGCAGGCGCTTACCGGAAAGATCGACGCCGTCCTCTAAAGCGCCGGAACGAGCGTTCCAGGTAGACGGCCGGTCCCCTCGGGGCCGGCCGTTCTTGCTTTGGGCCCGGCGGCGTAAATCTTGCAGGTACTGCCCCGTATGTTCCGGTTGTGCCTCGCAATCCTCTGCGGCGGCGTGCTTGCGTGCACTTCGTCGGATACGCCACCGTCCCGCGCGGCGGGGCGCAGCGCCGTGGCCGACACCGCGTCCGGACCGGTCTCCGGAGGGCGCGTCATCATCGGGGTCCAGCAGGAGCCCGAGCTGCTGAGAGAGATAATCAAATCGACGGCGACCAACAACATGGTCAGCAATCTCGTCTTCAGCAAGTTCGTGAAATACAACGATCGCTTCGAGCTGATCCCGGACCTGATCACCCGGATCCCCACGCTCGAGAACGGCGGGATCGCGCCCGACCATCTCACCTACACCTACCACCTCCGCACCGACGCCCGCTGGCAGGATGGGCAGCCGGTGACGAGCCGAGACGTTCGCTTCACCTACGAGATCATTGTGGATCCGAACGTGAACGTGGAATCGAGGCAGGGGTGGGAGGTGGTGGCATCCCTGGCCACGCCGGACGACAGCACGGTCGTGTTCCACCTCAAGCATCCCTATCCGGATTTCGTCAGCGAGACGTTCTACGACGAGCCGGTGTTGCCGGAGCACCTCCTGCGTGACTACCGGGGGGGACGGTTCTACGCGGCGCCCTTCCATCGGGCACCCGTCGGGTCGGGGCCGTTCAAGTTCGATTCCTGGGTGCCGGGGTCGCACCTGGTGCTGGTGGCCAATCACGACTACTACGGCGAGGGTCCCTATCTCGATTCGATCATCTTCAAGTTCGTACCGACGGAGAACTCGCTTCTCGTGCAGTTGAAGTCGGGCGAGATCGACATGTTCGACAACGCCAATATCAACTTCATCTCGCAGCTCGAATCGACGCCGGGGGTACGGGTCAACCGGACACCGATGCTGATGTACGAGCACCTCGACCTCAACACGGAGAACGAGATCCTCCGGGACCCCCGCGTCCGCCGCGCGCTGAGCTACGCGACCAACAAGCAGGAGATCGCGGAGCGTATCTACAACGGCCTGGTACGGGTGGCGGCGCTCGATGAGTTCGAGGAGTCGCGGTACTACTCGAACGATGCGGCGGCGAAGGCGGTCTACGACCCGGACGCGGCGCGGCGCCTCCTCCGCGAGGCGGGCTGGCACGACACTGACGGGGACGGCATCCTCGACCGCGACGGCAAGCCGCTGCGGCTGTCCATCTCCGCGAGCTCGGGGCAACCCAATCGCGAGCGGACGGAGCTCGTCCTCCGCGATCAGTACCGGGCCATCGGCGTGGACCTCGAGATCGCCAACTACGGGCCCACGGTGCTCTACGGAACCTACGAGGATGGCGGCGTTCTCAAGCGCGGGACGTTCGACATCGCCATGTATGCGTGGCTGTCGTCGCCGGAGCCGTCGCGGCGCGAAGCGCTGTATTCGGCGCACAGCATCCCGCCCGAGGGGCAGAACAACCCGCGCTACCGGAACGATGAGGTGACCGAGCTGCTCCGGCGGGGCAGCACCGAGACCGATCCCGCGAAGCGCGCCGCCATCTACCGGCGCATCCAGGACGTGCTCGTCGACGAGGCCCCGGTGATCCCGCTGTTCTGGTACACCGCCATCGATCCCGTCACCGATCGCCTGCACAACTTCCGCCCCAATGCCACCCAGTCGGCGGACACCTGGAACGCGGCGCAGTGGTACCTCGGCGGCGCGCCCCAGGTCTCCGCGCGCTGACCCTCTCCCGCTCGGCTCCCGGCCGACCGTGACGGGGCATCCTGATGCCTCCCGGACCCCGTATTGGTACGGAACTCGCACACGAGGCAACGGGAGGGCCGGCGGCTGCCGGGCGATCCCTGTAACTATCTAATAATTAATACGTTATGGATATGCTGCGCTTCTTCCTCCGCCGGTCGATAGCGGTCATCCCGCTCGTCGTGCTGGTATCGCTCATCTGTTTTGCACTGATGCAGGCGGCGCCCGGCGGAGCCGTCGGCATCATGACCGACAACCCGATGCTGGGCCCCGACGCCACCGCGCGCGTCCGGGACGACTTCGGGCTCGACAGCCCGGTGATCGTCCAGTACGGCCGATGGTTGTCGCGGGTGCTGCTGCACGCGGATTTCGGGCACTCGCACGTCACCGGAGAGCCCGTGATCGACATGATCGAACAACGCCTCCCGGCCACCATCGAGCTGATGGGAGCGGCGTTCGTGATGGCGTTCCTGTTCGGGTTCTCCGGGGGCATCGTGGCGGCGCTCAAGCGCTACACCCGGTTCGATTCGGTGATCATGATGGTCACGCTGCTCGGAATATCGATCCCGGTGTTCTGGCTGGGCCTCATGTCGATGATGCTGTTCACCGTGAAATGGAGGCTGCTCCCCTCGACCGGCATGTTCTCGCTCGGCGTCCCGTTCTCGGTAGCGGATCACCTGCGCCACCTGCTGATGCCGTCGCTCGTGTTGTCGCTCCTGTTCATCGCGAGCTGGAGTCGATACATGCGTGCCAGTCTCTCCGACGTGCTGGCGACGAACTATGTCACCGTGGCCCGGGCCAAGGGCGCGTCGGCGGGGAGCGTGGTGTTCAGACACGCCGTTCGCAACGCCGCCATTCCGGTGCTGACCGTCATCGCGCTCAACCTGCCGGCGCTGTTCACGGGGTCGATCATCACCGAGACCATCTTCGCGTGGCCGGGCATGGGGCGGCTGTTCTACGACGGTTTGTTGCGGCAGGATTACACGCGTCTGATGGGGATCATCTTCATCTCATCGACGCTGATTGCGGTGCTCAACCTGATTGCAGATACGATTTATGGCGTTCTCGACCCCCGCATTAGACTCGCCCGCTAGCGCGCGTCCGGCCCGGACGATCGTCGTGCAGACGGTGCACCCGCTGCGCGACACGATCCGTTCCGCACCGGTACGGAGCCCCCGTGGGGACCGCGGCGGCATCCTGCACCTGCTCAAGCGGAGCCCGCTGGCGTACGGGGCGCTGATCGTGATGATACTGATCATCCTCGGCGCGGTGTTCGCCCCCTTCATGAGCCCCTACGCCAAGGACAAGATCGACCTCACGCAGCAGTACCTGGCGCCCTCGCTCGATCATCCCTTCGGAACCGACGACCTGGGGCGCGACATCTTCGTGCGGGTGATGTACGGCGGTCGCATCACGCTGGCCGTCGGGCTCCTGGCCATGGCGGTGGCGCTCGTGATCGGCGTGGCGGCGGGGGGAATGGCGGGCTACTACGGTGGCTGGGTGGACAACCTGACCATGCGCCTGGTGGACCTCATGCTCGCCGTGCCCGTCTTCTTCGTCATCCTGTTCGTGTCGAGCGTCGTGTCCCCCAAAGCGTCGATCGTCGTCGTGTGCCTGATGATCGGCTTCACGCAGTGGATGGAGGTGGCGCGGCTGGTCCGCGCCGTGGTGATCACCACCAAGGAGCACGAGTTCGTCGACGCCGCCCGAACGCTGGGGCTGTCCGACCGGCGCATCATCATCCGCCACCTGCTCCCGCACACGACCGCGCCGGTGCTGGTCGCCGTGACCCTGGGCCTCGCCCAGGCCATCATCATCGAGAGCGGCCTGTCGTTCCTCGGCTTCGGCGTCCAGCCGCCGATCCCGAGCTGGGGGGCTATGCTCCAGAATGCGCAGAGCTATCTCAGCGAGTGCCCGTGGATCGCCATCTTCCCGGGCCTCATGATCTTCCTCACCGTCGTCTGCTGCAACGTCCTGGCGGACTTCCTCGGCGAGGCCCTGAGCCGCATCCGCCCGTCCACGGGCTGACCCGTCCGTCCCCCGGCGCGGTTTGAGGTTGAACGCTCCCGCGGCGTGGGGTATTCTGACGCCCGCCGTCGTATCCTGTTTTAAACAAGTGCATTACGCGCTAGCACCGCTTTCACCCCTCATGATGAAACGAGCTCACGGCATCGGTCTGCTCTCCGGTGGGCTGGACTCCGCGCTCGCCGCCCGGGTCCTCCAGGAAGCGGGCGTCGAGGTGACCTGCCTCCACTTCTTCACGGGATTCTGCGTGACCGGGCATCACAGCCGGGTGGGGCGCGGCCGGGTCGCCAACCCGGCGCTCCGGGTCGGCGCCGACAACGACATCCGCGTGGAGTTGATCGATATCTCGCGCGAGTACCTGCCCATGGTGCTCGCCCCCCGGCACGGATACGGCGCCCACATGAACCCGTGCATCGACTGCCGGGTGTTCATGCTCCGGAGGGCGAAGGAGTACATGGACGAGGTGGGGGCGGATTTCGTCTTCACCGGCGAGGTGCTCGGGCAGCGTCCCCTGTCGCAGCGCCGTCGCGCCATGGACCTGATCGAGCGCGAATCCGGCCTGGGGGGGCGGCTGATGCGTCCGCTGTCGGCCCGGGTCCTCGAGCCGACGCGCGTCGAGACCGAGGGGCGTGTCGACCGCAACGCGCTGCTGGCGCTCACCGGCCGCAGCCGCACGCCCCAGCTCGAGCTCGCGAAACGCTACGGCATGACGGGCTTCATGTCGCCGTCGGGCGGGTGCTGCTTCCTCGCCGATCCGGGCTACTCCCAGCGGCTCAAGGACCTGGTTCGCCACCTCGACGGGGCGGAGCTCACCCTTGACGACGTCTACCTGCTCGGGGTGGGACGCCACTTCCGGTTGCCCTCGCGGGTGAAGGTGATCTGCGCCCGCAACGAGGTGGAAAACCGGTTCCTGGAGCGGTACGCCGAGGAGCTGCTGAGCGCGCGCCTCGTGGGCGCCACCGGACCCACCGCCGTCGCGACGGGCTCCCCCGGTGAGGCCGATGCCCGCGCCGCCGCGTCGATCGTGGCCCGGTACGGCAGGACCCGGACCGAGCCAGTGGTGCAGGTCGAGGTCCGCTACGGCGGAGACGCGCGCACGCTCGCCGTGGCCCCGGCGGCCGACGCGTGGCTGGACGGGGTGCGCGTATGAGGACGGCGCCCCCCGGGAGACTCCCATGGACTCGATGAGCCCCGGCGTGCTCACGGCACTCTTCGCCCTGCTTGCCGCCGTGGCGACCTTCGGCGGCGGGGTTATCGCCACGCTGCCGGGGCGCCTGTCCCGCCAGCGCCTCGCCCACATCATCGCCTTCGGCGCCGGGTACATCCTGGCCGCGGCTCTGGTCACCCTGCTCCCGGAGAGCCTCGCCCTGCTCGATGACGCGCCCCTGTGGATCCTGGGCGGATACGCCATGGCGCACCTGTTCGAGCACACGTTCACGTCGCACTTCCACTTCGGGGAGGAGACCCACGCCGAGCACGTGGTGGCGCCGAGCGTCAGCCTGACCGCGCTGGTTGGCCTGGCCCTCCACGCCTTCTTCGACGGGGTCGCCATCTCCAGCGGCTTTCTCGTAACCCCGAGCCTCGGGGTCCTGGTCGGGCTGGCCGTCGTGCTCCACAAGCTGCCGGAGGGGGTCACGATTTCGTCGCTCATGGTGGCGGCCGGGCGCACCCGCACGCGTGCGCGCCTGGCGGCCCTGCTCCTCGCCGTCTCGACCCTGGCCGGGGCCCTGGCCATGTCGGGGATCGGGCTGGGGCTGAGGGGGGTTGGACTGGCGATTTCCTGCGGAATCGCCCTGTACGTGGCGGCCACCGACCTGATGCCGGAGTTCAACCAGCATCCGGAGCGCGGTTATTCCGTGACGGCCCTCGTGGGGGTCCTGCTATACTTCGGGGTCCACGCGCTCATGACGCGCGTCGGGATTCGGTGAGGTGGCATTGAGAAACTCGGAATTCCTCGTGGTGCTCATCACGGCGCCGTCGGCCGCCGACGCGCGGCGCATTGCGCGCGTGCTGGTCGACGAACGGCTGGCCGCGTGCGTCAACATTCTTTCAGAATCGAACAGTGTCTACCGGTGGGAGGGGGACGTGGTGGAGGAGTCGGAAGTCATGATGGTCGTGAAGACCGCGCGCGAGTTCTTCCCGAAACTCGCGCAACGGGTGACCGCCATCCATCCCTACGCGGTCCCCGAGGTGGTGGGGCTTCCCATGGTCAAGGTGACCGAGCGCTACCGAGCGTTTCTCGACGACGGCATGCCCCGGGAAGGGCGTGGACCTCGGTGAGCTACACGATCGAGGCGGTCGCTTCGTTCGCGGCTTCGACCAGCGAACCGACGACGGCCCCGAACGCTGTGGCGAGCGCGCGGCCCAGCGTGGCGGCGGTCTTCGCCGTCCGGCGAATGGAATCGACCGGTCCGATCTTCTCGTGCCGGTCGGCCTGCAGCGCCTCGCACAGCAGCCCCTTGTCGCACACGACCTCGAAGCGGTGGACTCTGGCATGATCGCCCGGTACCACGACGTCGAAGACCGTCACGGTCATCCCCGTCGTTTCGAGTGCCTTCTTCACGTGGCCGGCCCTGGCGGCCTGGTCGCATGCATATACAGATGATTGGACTCCCGGCGACGCCACGACGGCGGCTACCAGAAGAATACCCAATGCCACACGCTTCATCACTCGCCTCCTTGACCTGGACCTACGCCGGTTCGGCCGCCCGGGTTGCCGGCTATTGTGCATTCACTCCCTTTGGACGTCCATGGCGGGAGTTTCGTTCCAGAAATCTTCGGTTTTCCGGCGGAGGCGGTCTGTGAAACAGCCGCTCGTCGGGCTGGCACTCAGCGGAGGCACCGCGAAGTCGGTCACGCACGTGGGCGTCATCAAGGCGCTCGTCGAGGCCGGGATACCCATTTCATACATAGCCGGGACGAGCGGCGGCAGCATCGTGGGGACGATGTTCGCCAGCGGGATGCCGATCTCGACCATGGAAGCGGTGGCGACGACAATGAGCTGGCGCAAGCTCGTCAGCATCCGTTTGACGCGCCTGGGCTTCATCTCGAGCCAGCGGATCGAAGAGTTCGTCGTCGAGACCATCGGACGGCTGCAGTTCGACGATCTCAACATTCCGTGCGGCGTGGTGGCGACGAACCTCCTCACGGGCGACAAGCGCATCTTCCGGCAGGGGTCCGTGGCGCGGGCCGTGCGCGCGAGCTGCAGCATTCCCCAGATCTATCTGCCGGTCGAGATCGACGGCGAGTTCTTCGTCGACGGCGGCCTGTCCGAGTACCTGCCCGTGGAGACAGCGCAGGAGCTGGGGGCGGGATTCGTGATCGCCTCGCACCTGGCACTCGTGGATCCCGGAAACCGGCGCCCCCACAACATCCTCCAGCTCGTGGTGCAGGTCACGGGCCTGATGGCGCGCAAGAACTTTCCGGTCTCGGAGGAGAAGGCCGACTTCGTGATTCATCCCAACGTGGATGCGTACAGCTCGTTCGACTTCGATCACTCGGCGGAGATGATCGAGATCGGATACGACGCAACCAAGCGGGTCATCGCCGACATGAAGGAGAAGCTGCAGAAAGCGGGCGGTCTCGGGACCCGGATCGCGCGCAAGATCCTGGGAGAGTAATGTCGCGCCCGATCGTCCTTCTCACCGACTTCGGCGCGGACGACTTCTACGCCGGCATCATGCGGGCCGTCCTGGCCGCCGCGGCGCCCGCTTCGCCCGTCGTCGACCTGACCCACGGCGTCCCGCCCCACGACATCGACCGGTGCAGCTTCGTGCTCGACCTGGCCCTGGGCGATCTGCCGACGGATGTCGTGGTCGTCGCCGTGGTCGACCCCGGCGTGGGCGGCGAGCGGCGCGGCCTGATCGCGGAGTTCGGCACACGCCTCATCGTCGGCCCGGACAACGGCCTGCTGAGCGACGTCATCGCCGGGAGCGCCGATCCGCCCCGCTTCTACGCCATCGACGAGTCGGCCGCCGTCCGCGGGACCGGGCGCGCGATCCGCGGCGCGACCTTCCACGGCCGGGACGTCTTCGCACCCGTCGCCGCGGCCCTGGCGCGCGGGGCATCGCCGGCCTCGTTCGGCACGGAAACCGGGGGCGTGGTGATGCTCCGCGACGTTCCCACGGTCTCGATCGACGGGGCACGCCTCTCCGGCACCGGCCGGCATGTCGACAGCTTCGGAAACGTACTGAGCGATATCCCCCGGGCGGCCATCGAGCGGGTCTTCGCGTCCGGTGCGTGCCGCGTGACGGTGGGCGGACATGATGTCGGGGCGCTGAGGAGGACGTACGGCGAGGGAAGACCGGGCGAGCTGATCGCCCTGATCAACAGCTGGGACCGCGTGGAAGCGGCCGCGAACGGCGCCCGCGCGGTCGATCGTTTCCCGGGAATGGGACCGCGGCAGATCCGCTTCGAGCTCGGTCCGGGGTGATTTTTGGGGTTTCTACCACCCGCGTGCTGCGCTATCATGGCGTCCCTGACGCGGCGCTCCCACAATCGCGTCCGGTCGCCGGGTCGTTCAACCCCGTTTCCCGAATCGTATCGCGCAAGTAGAGGCTGCGTTCCGCGCCGGCCGGAGGGCCGCACGCTGGAAGCAGAGGAGATTCAGAGGATGAAACGAGCATTCTTCGTCACGGTGCTGGCGATCGCGACGGCCCTGCCGGTCGCGTCGGCGGTCGCCCAGATCAACCGGTCCGAGCAGCCCAAGTTCATCAGCATTCCGCACAACTTCCAGATCTTCCTGGAGGGCGGCGGGGCCATTCCGTCCAAGCCCGGCGAATTCAAGGAGTACTGGAACTCGGCCTTCGCGATCGGTCTGGGCGGCGGCATATCGATCTTTCCGTGGCTGGAGGTCAACGGCGGGCTCCAGCACTTCGGGTTCTCCGTCAACACGATCAAGACCAAACAGTCCCTCAACGACCACTCGATCAACGGGGTCGAGGGCGGGACCATCACGACCAACATCTTCTCCGGTTCGGCACGCTTCATCGCCGTACCCAAGCAGCGGACGAATCCTTACGCGGAAGTGGCCGTGGGCTACTACAAGACGACCGCCCAGGACCTCACCATCGAGGGCGCGCTCAGCAACTCCATGGAAGGCGCGAGCGGTCTCAGTGTCGCCCCATCCGTGGGCATCCAGTACACGCTCAATGAGTACTGGGGTGCGTACATCCGCTACACCTACACGCGCAATCTGAGCAGCACGTTCACGCCCGGCGATCTGCTGCAGCCCGAGAACGGGGTGCGCGCCGCGGAGCCGAGCGACCAGGTGATCCAGGCCATCAACGTCGGTGTGATGGTACGATTCTAGCGATGCGTGTCGTCCGGCGGGCGGAAGCAACGGCAAGCGCGCTCGCGATCGTTGTGTTGACTGCGCTGGCGGGGCTGGCCGTGACGACGCCCGCCCGGGCCGAGCCGCACGTTCGCGACGGCCTCTGTCTCGGCGTGGGGTTCGGGAGTGGCTCCGCGACCATCAACTGGAAAGGCTCCAACTCCCAGTCGGAGTGGTCCGGCACCGTGGCGGCGCGCGCCGGGTGGGCCGTGAGCCAACCGGTGATGCTGGGCCTCGAATTCCGAGGCTGGTCCAAGGACTACGACATCGCGACCCTGCAGGGGGATGTCCCGGTGAAGTTCAGGCTCTCCGGCACCACCGCCGCGGTCACCTACTTTCCCGGGAACGAGGGGTTTCTCCTCAAGGGCGGGCTCGGGGTGGCGATCGCCTCGGTCGAGGTGACGCCGCCGGCCGGTGTCGACTACCCGGTGAGCGGCACGTCCACGAAAACCGGATTCGCCGCTCTGGTCGCGATGGGCTACGAGTTCCGGGTCTCGCGGACGTTCGCGCTCGGCGCGGAGCTCGACACGCAGTATCTCAAGCTGGACAGCAGTGAGATCCGCAGCGTATTCATTTACGGGCTGGCGGCGGAGCTCAACTGGTACTGGTGAGTCTACTCACGCGCGCCCGGGGCGCGCACCCGAGGTTCCCATGGCAGATTCTGCGAACAACTCCACCCCCACCGGCATCATCACCATCGAGCGCCATATCCTCATGGAGCAGGAGCGCTTTCCCGATTCGTCGGGGGCGCTCACGAATCTTCTCTACGACCTGGCGCTGGCGGGCAAACTGATCGGCAGCCGCACGACGCGCGCGGGTCTGGCCGACATCCTCGGATCCGCCGGCCACGAGAACGTCCAGGGCGAAGAGGTCCAGAAGCTGGACGTCTACGCCCAGCGCACGATCTACCAGCTCAACGACCACACCGGGCGCCTGTGCTGCATGGCCTCCGAAGAGGAAAAGGACATCATCCCGATCCCGGAGCACTATCCAACGGGGGACTACGTGCTCGTGTTCGACCCGCTCGACGGCTCGACCAACATCGACTACAACGTCGCCGTCGGGACGATATTCGCGATCTTCCGGCGGCGGAGCGCGTCGGGCCCCGGGACATCGGTCGACGTGCTCCAGAGCGGGCGCGAGATCGTGGCCGGCGGCTACATGGTGTACGGATCGAGCACGATGCTCGTGTACACCACCGGTCACGGAGTCCACGGATTCACGCTCGACCCCGGCATCGGCGAGTTCCTGCTTTCACACCCCAACGTGCGCGTGCCCGAGAAACCGAAGTACTACAGCGTCAACCAGGGATACGAGAAGTACTGGACGGAGGGCGTGCGCCGGTACACGCGCTGGTTGCAGGGGGAGGAGGGCAGCCCGATGTCGCTCTCGCTCCGCTACATCGGCTCCATGGTCGCCGACGTGCACCGCACGCTGTTCGGAGGTGGCGTGTTCTATTACCCCGCCGACACCCGGGACCCGAAGAAACCCCGCGGCAAGCTGCGCCTCTTGTACGAAGCCGTCCCCATGTCGTACCTGATCGAGCAGGCGGGCGGATACGGGTCGACGGGGCGCGGTCCGATCCTCGACGTCACGCCGGAATCGCTCCACCAGCGCACACCCGTGTTCGTGGGCAACCGCGAGATCGTCGAGAAGGCGGAAGAGCTCATCGCCCGTTACGACCGCTGATTCGCCGTCAGCGAACGTACTGCGCGGCGAAGTGCTCGGGACTCAGCGGCTCACCCGTCGCCCGCTGGACGAGTTCCTTCCAGTGGTAGCGTTTGCCGACCGTGAAGACGTTCGCGCGCAGGAACTCGCCCACCGCCGTCTTGCCCACGAGTGACCCGGGCGGGTCGCGGTCGAGCACCGTCGTGCGGATGGTGTGGTCGAGCTGCGACGCGAACAGCTCGCCGAGCATGTAATTGTGATAGTACACCGGCGCGGAGACGACGTGGATCTTCGCCGCCCAGTCGGGCTCGTCGCGTCCTTCGGGACGGGGGACCATCTGGAATTTTTCGATCAGGTCCCACCATAGCCGGTTCAAGTCCTGCTCCGGATCCGCATACAGGGCGCGTTCGAATCTCACCATCACCTGGCACCACCGCGCGAACACGAGCTGCGACAGACGCGAGCTGCGTTGGGCCTCGCGCTCGAGCTGCCGGCGTTCCGCGTCCGGAACTCCGGTCATGCGGGCGATCCAGTCGGCGTCCTTGGAGAGCCGGCCGAACAACATGGCGATGGCCTCGGTGGCGAACACGTGCGCATGCTCGCGCAGAATGAACGGAAGCGCCGGATCGATATAGCGATCGTAGACGGCGTGACCGAGCTCGTGGAGCATGGTTCCGGCCCAGCTCTCGTCGTTCTGGACGTTGGCGAGGATGCGGATATCTCCGCTGCGGTCCACGTCCAGGCAGTAGGCGTGCTGCTCCTTGCCTGGCTTCTCGTAGAGATCGCTGAGCTCCAGGATGCGGCGGACGTCGAGGCCGATTCCCTCGTAGAACGCCCGCGCCAGGGCGACGACGTCGTGGTCGCGGTAGTACCGGTCGAAGTCGACATCGAAGATGCGGGGCGACTCCTGGAAGTACGGGTCTTCGTAGTGCCACGGGCGCAGGCCGGCGGGGTCGATGCCGTAGCGAGCCGCCAGCGCGGCGTCGATCTCCGACTTGGCGCGGCGGAACGGCTCGCGTGTGAGCGTGTCGAGTCGGTCGAAGAGTGCTTCGATGTCCGCCGGCTCCTGCTCGGCCAGGGCAAGCGACATCGTGTAGTAATCCCCGAAACCCAGCGAGTGAGCCACGTCGTTGCGCAACCGCACCAGGTCGAGCAGGTCGGTGCGGACCGCGCGGCCCACCGCTTTGTCGGCCTCCCACACGCGGCGCCGGTAGGCGGCGTCGGTGCTCTGCTTGAGGACGCTGCGCACGTCGTTCCCGCTCAGCTCGCGGCCGTCGACGGAGGCGCGGTAGGTGCCGAACGTGTGGACGATGCGGCTCGAGAGGCGTGTCATGTTCTCGATGCGGTCGGCGTCGATCTGGTTGCGGAGATAGGCGTGGTGCAGAAGCTCGAGCTGGCGGTGCTCGACCGGGTCCGCCTCCCCCGACTCCAGCCAGCGCGCGACCGCTTCGAACTCGCCGGGGTTGGCGTAGATCTTCTGCAGCTCGACCTCGAGCGCGGAGTACCGCGCGAAGTCCTCCGGCCGCCCCGTGATCGTCGCCGTCCAGTAGGCGAGATTGACCTCACGGGAGAGCGGGTCGACGGTGGCGACGTGGTCGCCGAGAAAGGATCGGAAGTCGTCCATGGGCTCGGAAGTCCCCGGGGTCCGGGAACGGTGGCGTTTGACGGTACCGTACCCGCCCGGGCCGACGCAAAGCCAAAAGCCATTTCTTTTCGTGGCAAGGGCTTCGAGCCAGCGTGTAGAATCCGCCGACGGAGCGGCGAATAGCCGCGCCCCGGCGGGTGTAGTGGGCTCATCATGGAAGCGGGAGCCCAGATGGCGGTCGCCGGCCCCATGCAGATGGACCCGGAAGTGACCTTCGACAAGGAACGGGATATCGTCGAGGCATGGAAGCGCGGCGACAAGCGGGCCTATGAGGCGCTCGTGCGTCGTTACATGACCGATGCGTTTCTGGTGGCCTACGGCTTCTGCGGCAACGTGGAGGACGCCCGGGATCTTTCCCAGGAGGCGTTCATCAAGGCCTACCAGGCCCGGGGCCGCTTCGACGCCTCGCGCCCCTTCTATCCATGGCTCCACCGGATCCTGAAGAACCACTGCCTGAACTTCGTGCAGCGGGGACGGAAGGATCTGTCGATCGACGACGAGAATCAACACCGGGAATTCGCCAGCCCCGGGCCGACCGCGCTGGAATCCATGGAAGCCGCCGAGCGTAAGCGACTGGTACGCGCGGCCATCGCCCGGCTCAACGACGATCATCGCGAGATCATCGTCCTGAAGACGTTCCGCGACCTCTCCTACCGCGAGATCGCCGAAGTGCTGGAGATTCCCATCGGGACCGTGATGTCGCGCCTGTTCTACGCGCGGCAGGCGCTGCGCGCGATCATCGAGGAGATCGAGCGCACGGGGCTCGACGACGGGACCGGTCAGGAGGGGGTTTGAGATGACGTGCGAACGCTATCGATCCGACGGGATGCGGCTGCTGGACGGCGAGCTCACGGCGGAGGAAGAGGCGGCCTACCAGGCGCACGTCCGCGAGTGCGACGACTGCCGCCGCGAGCTCGCGTCGCTCGGACGCGTGGTCGGCCTGGTCGACGAGCTCAAGCTGCGGATTCCCGACGACGAGTTCTGGGAGGGGTACTGGGAGAGTGTCTACCGGCGAAGCGAGCGCGGCGCCGGGTTCATCCTGTTGATTGCGGGCGCGGTGGCGCTGCTGGGCCTCGGGCTGTACCGGGCGGTCACGTCTCCGCGGTTTTTGACCGTGGAGGGGATCAGTATCGCGCTGGTCCTGATCGGGCTGGCCGTCCTCTTCATCTCCGTGGCGCGCGAGCGCTACCACGAAAGCCGGAACGATCCCTATCGAAAGGTCCAGCGATGATCGTCGTGACTTCGGAGTCCATCCCGGGAACGCGCGTGGTGCGCGTGCTCGGCCTGGTGCAGGGAAGCAGTGTGCGCGCCACGAACCTGGGGCGCGACATCACCGCGTTTTTCAAGAATATCACCGGCGGCGAGATCCGCGAGTACACCAAGCTGCTCGCCGAAGCGCGCGAGCAGTGCCTCGACCGCATGCGCGAGGATGCCGCGAAGCTGGGCGCCAACGCCGTCGTCGCGGCGCGTTTCTCCTCCACCGATATCTCCGAGCACGCATCCGAACTCGTCGTCTACGGCACCGCCGTCGTCGTCGAGGCGGACTAGCCTCCGGGTTGGTCGCGGTCGGGCGCGTGTGCTATAGTCCTTCGCGTGAAAATCGGCGACTGGAACGTGCAGGCCTGTCTTGCGGGTCGCTTCGGCCTGGACGGCGGAGCGATGTTCGGCGTGGTACCGCGGATCATGTGGGCGAAGGCGCTTCCGCCCGACGACGCCAACCGCGTGCCCATGGCGATGCGCATCCTCGTCGTGCGGGGCGCGGGGCGCACGATCGTCGTCGACGTCGGCGCCGGTGGCGGCCACACCGAGAAGAACCGGCAGATCTACGCGCTTCAGGACAGCGACCATCTGGGTGACGCAATCCGCGCCCACGGGGTCGAGCCCGCGGACGTCACCGACGTCCTTTTGACTCACCTGCACTTCGACCATGCCGCGGGGATCGTCGACGCGGACGGCGACGGGTGGCGGCTGGTATTTCCGGCGGCCGCCCACCACGTTCAGAAGACCCAGTGGGAGCACGCCCTGCGCCCCAACCCCCGCGACCGCGCCAGCTACTACGAAGACCGCATGCGGGTCATGGCCGAGACCGGGGTCCTGCGGCTCCACGATGGCCCCTGGTCGCTCGCTCCCGGCTTCGACCTCCTCGTCTTCGACGGGCACACGCCGGGCCAGCACCTGCCCCTGATCCACGGGGGCGGGGAGGCGCTCTTTTTTGCCGGGGACCTCATCCCGACTGCCCACCACATCCCGACCCCCTACATCATGAGCTACGACCTTCTGCCCGTGACCGCGATGGAGGAAAAAACCCGGATTCTGGAACGCGCGGCGGCGGAGCGCTGGGTGATCTGCTTCGAGCACGACGCCCACCTGGGCGCCTGCCGGATCGTGAAAGACGGCAAGCGTTTTGTACCCGGCGATTCTGTAACGGTTTAGGCGAAGTCCGGCGCCGCGGCGGGAAATGGACGGAAACCGCCGCTCCCGGCCCGGTGTAAAATGCACCGCGGCCGGCTTGACGCCGCCGCCGATCTGGTGAATTATTACTCGACTACGTCCAGTCGACATCCCATGCACGTCAGGAGGCAGCGCACCATGAAACGGAATTTACTGCTGTTAGCAACCGTCGCGGCGATCGGCGCGGCCGCGATTGCGGTCGGAGCCGGCCATTCCAGCCTCGCGGTCGCCTGCGACAAGAACGCCACGCAGTCGGCGTCCGCCATACCGTCGTGTTGCGCCCAGAAGGGTGCGACGACCGAGGCGTCCGCGAGCGATGTCCACGGCGCGACGATGACCGCCGGCAACGACGAAAACTGCCCCTGGTGCACACCCGGGATGTGCCGGACGGCCGCGGCTGCGGCCGCCGCGGGATGCCCGGCCTTCGCGGCCAGCAACGGGTGCGAGGCCCACACCGCCGCGATGAAGGGAACCTGCGAGGCTCACGCGTCGGCGATGACCGCCGGAGCCGGATGCCCGGCCCACACTGCCGCGATGAAGGGAACCTGTGAGGCTCACGGGTCGGCGATGACCGCCGGAGCCGGATGCCCGGCCCACACCGCCGCGATGGCCGCGTCGAGCGGTGGGCGCTGCGCGGGCAAGGCCGCTGCCGCCGGATCGCCGGCGTGCAACAAGTCGGCCGCCATGAAGGCGGCGGCCGGTTCGCCGTGCTGTGCATCGAAGACGGCCGGGGCGGCCGGGGCGCGGTGCGAGAAGTCGCTGCAGTCGGCCTCGCTCCAGGGTGTCGTGGACGAGATTCCGTATCGTGAGAGCAAGCGCCTGGTGCTCGCCGGGACCTACGCGTGCGGTCACTGCTCCCTGCACCTCACGGAGGCATGCGCCCCGATGTTCAAGACCGCCGATGGAAAGGTCTACCCGCTGATGAAGGACAACCGCTCGGCGGATCTGCGCAAGGCGGGCGCGACGAACGGCGTCCAGTTGTCCGCCCAGGTGCGCAATATCAACGGGGTCAAGTACCTCGAAGTGAAGAGCTTCAAGACGCTGTAACGGCACACCGACAGCGGTCAGAAAAACGGAAGGCCTCCCCGATCGGGGAGGCCTTCGTCGTTCTCGTGCCCCGGAGAGGAATATGGATCGATCAGCGCCGGCCCCTCGATGAGCCGTGCGGTGCGCTCTTCGCGCCGCCGCCGCGCATGGACGGCGCCCGGCCCACGGAACCACCCCGGTATGACCTGGAATGTCCCCGGTAGGCGCCGGAATACCCCCGGTAGTTCCCGGAGTTCCCGCGACTGGACCCCCAGCTCGGGCGCGACGTCTTCGCCGTGCCGCCCCGGTACGTGGTGCCGGGCCGGGACCCGCGATACGCGCTCTGTCCCGGGCGGGGACTGTAATAGTTGTAGGTCGGCGCCCAGCTCGACTTGCCGGAACCCGTGCGCCCGCGCGTCGTGGTGCGGGACCGCGGCGTGTAGGTGCGCGTGGTGGCGCGCGGCGTGGTGTAGCCGCGCCGGCTCGTCGTGCCCCGGGTCATCGACTTGCCGCGTGTGGGCCGGCCGTAGACGCGCGTGTTCGCGTGCGGCGCGGTCGCCCTGGAGCGGTAGGAAGCAAACACGTCGCGAGTGGTCGTGCGCGTTCCGTGCGCGACCGATGCCGTCTTGCTTCGGCTCGGGAAGGATCTCCGGATGTCCTTCTGGGCGATTCGAAGATCCCGGTCGCGCTGTGCCGCATACGTGCGGTTGGACGCGAGGAGATTGTTCGACGCGCTCTTGTACGACGACTTGAACTTCCGGGGGGGCGAATAGGTGCCGCCGCCGTAGGACGGATAGTGGCACGGGGCATACCAGCCCGAACAGTAGTAGCCTCCGCCGCAGCCCCATCCCCATCCGTAGTTCCAGCCCCAACCCCAGCCGATCGAGATCGACCAGCCCGGGTAGTACGGGTAGTAGTAGGGCCAGTACCAGTAGTAGGGATCGTACAGACCGTAGGAATAGCCGGGGTCGATGTAGCGTACCTGTGACCCGTACGGGTAGAAATTCACGACGACGTCGGAGTCGTCGGGATTGGAGAAGATACCCCCGCCGCCGTCGTTTCCGGCGACGGTCTCGACCATCTGGTAGCCGCGGCGCAGCGGATACGCGAGCGGCGAGCGGCGGTCGAAGTCCTGGACGATCCGGTACCCGTCGCACGACGAATCCGTCTGCTCACCGTCGCATCCCCCGCACAGGTAGCACGGGGCGTCGACGCGATTGTTCACGTAGAACATGGTGTACGCAAAGGTCGCGCCTCGCCGGGAAACCCCGCGGATCAGCTCGCCGGCGATCATGTTGGCGGCGATGAACGGGTCGCCGGAGATCCGATAGGGCTCCTGCCCCGGCGTGTCGGCGGCGCGCAGGTGAGCGAGCTCCGCCTCATCGATGGCGGACGGGTCGGTCACCGCAACCGCGAAGACGAACTCGACACCGGTCTGGCTGTCGACGACCAGGTCGTTTCCGGGCTCGGGGATGGTATAGCGCGAGAGCGCTCGGGTCATCTCCACGGGGCCCTCCGGCGCGAGCAGGTGGACGTAGCCGCGCGAATCGATGTTGAACACGATCACGGCGGCGTCGTCCCGCGTCTGGTACTCGAACGCCATCCGGTCGCCGGTATTGACGATTGATGACATCGGGACGCTCGCCCGCAGGGTGACGTCGGTGCCGGCTTCACCGGACCCCTGGGTCAGCGCGTAGGTGGCCGGAGAGGCGGTCAGGAGAAGGCCCACGGCAAGGGGGATTGGATAGAGCTTCATGGCAGCTTCCTCCCGTGAGGCACGAGGAAATTCCGATCGGGGGCGGCAAAATGCGCGATGTGGTTCGCCTTTGAATATACCCCATTCCGGCGGGTGCGACAAGCAGAGGAACCACCCGCCGCCACGGGGCGTATGCAGGATCTGGACCACGCCTTGCACGCGTTGGGGCACCGTTCTTTTTCTAGGCAATCCCCGCGGCGGTATGCTAAGACCAAGGCGAATTGCGCCCCGCAGCGCCCGTTTGGCGCCTCGGATACCGACGTAACAGGAAGGACGCATATGGACTTGTTCGCGGCCGTGCCCGCGGCGATCGGACGCTCGCTGCCCCAGATTCTCGGCGACACAGGACGATTCGGGCTCTTCATTCTCTGTATTACCTTCGTGTTGTCCGTGATGACGTGGGCGGTGGTGTGGGACCGGATTCGTCTCTTTCGTCAGCTGCGTGCCCGCGGCGACGCGCTGCGACGCGCGATGGCGTCCCGGGGCGTGGCGGCCTCGCTCCCAGAGGCCGAGCGCTACCTGCCCGCCATCGAGGCGTCGATTCTGCTCGAGACGCAGCGATTCGTGGGCGGGCGAGGCGTCGACGGCATCCTCGCCTTCGACGACCCGGCCGAGGCGGAGGGCGAGCGGAGCCGCTTGAAATCCCTCCTCGAGGCGCGAGCGCTGAACGAGATCGGCGAGATGGAGCGGCACCTGATCCTCCTCTCCACGACGGCGAGCGCGGCGCCGTTCCTGGGCCTGCTCGGAACCGTGTGGGGCATCATGCACAGCTTCCTGTCGATGGGGATGCAGGGCGCGGCGAGCATCGAGGTGGTCGGACCGGGAATCGCGGAAGCGCTGATCACCACCATCGCCGGCCTCGCCGCCGCCATCCCGGCGCTCGTCGCCTACAATGCGTTCGTGCGCAGCGTCCGCCGCAAGGAGACGCAGCTCGACCTGTTCATTTCGCGCGTGGCCGAGTCGGTAGTCGCGACCCGCGGCGGCGCGCAGCGCCCGGTGGATTCGCGGCGCCCGGCGCGCTCCGGCGCCACCATCTGATGCGGGGCACTCCCGGGAGATCGGCATGAAACGAAGCCCGTATTCATCCATGTCGGACATCAACGTGACGTCCCTCGTCGACGTGATGATGGTGCTGCTCATCATCTTCATGCTCACGGCACCGTTCATCCAGGCGGGCATCCAGGTGAAGCTGCCGAAGGCCAAGTCGACCGTCATCAAGGAAACGGATGCGGTCGTGATCTCGGTGACAAAAGATCGCAAGGTCTACGTCAACAACGACGTGGTCGATGCGGAGCACCTCGGTTCCACACTCGCCACGCTCAAGGCGGCCGGAGAGGAGCGCATCTTCGTTCGCGCGGATCAGGATGTTCCTTACGGGGCGGTGATGTCGGTGATCGGCGAAGTGAAGGCGGCCGGGATCAGTGACGTGGGCATGATCACGGAGAGGAAGAACGAGCGGCGTTAGGTTCGATCGATGTGGAAAGCCGTCGGCATGTCGCTGTTGTTGCACGCGGCGGTGACGATCATCCTCATCTCGTGGGTATCGTTCCGTCAGGTGACCTACGTGCCGCGCGAGATGTACAACGTGACGCTGGTGACGCCGGCCGTCGCGCAGCCCCGGAAAGCAGAGAAGCCGGTGGCGGTGCCGGAGCCCCCCGCACCCGCCCCGGTCGAAGAAGAGTCGAAGAAAGAGGAGGAGATGCCGCCTCCTCCGGAGAAGCTCAGGAAGAAGCCGACGCCCAGGAAGGAGACCCGAAAGACCGTGCCCACCACCGAGATCCAGAAGACCGCGACCCCGACCGAGGGCGCCGTCGCGGACTCCGCGACGACCTCGGCGACGGGGGAGATGTCCTTCGACAGCGGCGACTTCCCGTTCGCGCACTACATCGCGCGCATGCGCCAGAAGATCGCCGCCACGTGGCAACCGCCCGGCGGCACCCGGGAGGAGAAGACGTGCCGCGTCTACTTCCGCGTGCACCGCAACGGCACCGTGAGCCACGTGTCGGTGGAGGAGTCCTCCGGCATCTTCCTCTTCGACCAGTCGTGCCAGCGCGCCGTTCTGCAGGCGTCGCCGCTCCCGCCGCTGCCGCGCGAGTACGGACAGGAATACCTCGGCGTTCATTTCGGCTTCCTCTACCGGGAGACGCAGTGACGCGCGCGGTCCGCCCCCGTGACATCGGACGCAGCCGACCGGCGATGCGCCACACCGCGTGGATGATCGCCCTGCTCGCCGTGTGCCTGCCGCTTGCCGCGCGTGCGCAGCTCGACGTGTGGCCGGATCCCATCGTGCAGGAGAAGGCGTTCGTCATCCCGCTGTGGATGCCGGCGTATGCGGGCGAGGGCGATCTCACGTCGCGCTCGCAGCGGCTCGAGCAGATCGTGCTGTCCG
This sequence comes from uncultured bacterium, assembly GCA_964500785.1. Taxonomy (GTDB): domain Bacteria; phylum Krumholzibacteriota; class Krumholzibacteriia; order WVZY01; family JAKEHA01; genus JAKEHA01. The sequence continues at coordinate 2,200 of CAZCQM010000025.1, read as the reverse complement.
ACCTCGAGTTCAGCGGGCTTTTCAAGATTATGCGCGAGGAGCCGGCGACCGCGGGCGTGCAGGGGATCAACGCCGTCGTCGTGCGCGGCAAGATCTATCGCGATAGTGGAGGCGTGTCGTTCGAAGGAACGGTCACCGACCTCGGCTCGGGCGACTTCATGGGCGGCAAGAAGTACGGGGTGGGCGACAAGGACGTCCGCCGCGTGGCCCACCACTTCGCCGACGAAGTCGTGCGCCTGGTGACCGGAGAAACGGGCGTCGCGTCGACGCAAATCGTCTACACGCGCAGGGTGGGCGACAAGTGGGAGCTGGTCGTCTCCGACTACGACGGGTACAACCCGCGCGTGCTGATCCGCCAGGCCGTGCCGCTGCTCGAGCCGCGCTGGATGGACGAGAACCGCGCCGTCGCCTACACCAGCTTCCGCAACGGCAAGGCCGATCTCTTCGTGCGCTATCTCGCGGAAGGGCAGTCGCGGGGGCTCGCCAACTACAGCGGCACCAACACGGCGGTGGACTGGTCGGGATCGCAGGGACTGCTGCTCGCCGCGCTCTCCAAGGACGGCAACTCCGAGATCTACCTGCTCGAGAAGAACGGGCACATCAGCCAGCGGTTGACGCACAACCGCGCCATCGACACCAGCCCCTGCTGGTCGCCGGGCGGGCGCGAAATCGTGTTTCTCTCCGACCGGTCGGGCAGCCCGCAGCTCTACGTCATGGAGCGCGACGGCGGAAACGTCCGGCGCCTCACGTTCACCGGGGGCTACAACGCGTCGCCCGCCTGGTCGCCGCGCGGGGACCTGATTGCCTTTTCGACGCGTATGGGTGCGGAGTTTCAGATCGCCGTCATCACCCCGGACGGGCGGGACGGGCGCCTGATCACCAAGGACGACCGCAGCCACGAGGATCCGCGCTGGGCCCCGGATGGCCGCCATCTGGTATGCACTGAACGGGGGCGGGAGGAGACCGTTTCCGTTGTTGACATCGTCACGGGGGGTAAGAGAATATTGGCCCAGGGCTCGGACCCCGATTGGTCGAGCCCATAACTGGTTTTGACTATGTATGTTAAAACACTCCGCCCCGAAGAGTTCGAGCCGAAAATCCTGGTCGCGCGCAACAGTCTGATCCGAGGAGGTCATGGGATGAGAGTCAAGCGGTTGATGTGGATGATTGCCGTGGGAAGCCTGGTGGTGGTCGCCGGCTGCGGCGGCAAGAAGGCGATGGACGAGCCGGTCGAAACGACGGCTCCGCCGCCGGTCGAAGAGCCCAAGGAAGCACCGGTCGAGGAAGTCAAGACGCCGGTACAGGACGTGTCGCCGATCGCCTTGAGCGACGCGTTCTTCGATTTCGACAGTGCGGCGCTCACGGCCGAGGCCAAGAGCACGCTCGACGCCGACGCGCGCGAGATGAAGCGCGTCATGGACAAGAACGTCACCATCGAGGGTCACTGCGACGAGCGCGGTACCAAGGCCTACAACCTGGCCCTCGGGGAGAAGCGTGCCAATGCCGCACGGGATTATCTGGTTGCCATGGGTGTCAACCCGTCGCGCATCACGACGATCAGCTACGGTAAGGAACGCCCGTTCGACCCCGGTCACAACGAAGCGGCCTGGGCCAAGAATCGTCGCGCGCACTTCGTCGTGAAGTAGAGTCGGAGTCGACGTGCGTCACGGGCTGGTGAAGTTCGCCGTCGTGGCTGTGGCTGCGGTTGCGCTCTCGAGTTGCTACGGCACCAAAATGGTCAAGGGGCCGATCAACTCCGAGCATGCGGCGCTGAGCGCGGATACGATTCGCGCCGAGCAGCGCCGCATCCAGGCACAGCTCGATCGCATCGAGCAGCAGATGGCGAGGGACGCCGAGGAGCGCGCCACCTTCCAGGGACAGGCATCGGTGACGATGGCTGAGCTGGAGGAGGCGGTGCGCGTGCTCGTGAGCCGCATCGAGGACACCGAGCAGTTGATGATCAACCGTGGGGGGCGTGGGCCGACGACCGGCTCGCGCCCCTCCAGCGCCACCCAGGGCCCCGATTCCGTGGCGGCTGCAGCCGAGGAGATCTATCGCAACGCGTACCTGGACGTCACCCGCGGCAACTATGATCTGGCCGCGCAGTCGTTTCAGGATTACCTCTCGCAGTTTCCGGAGGGACCGCGCGTTTCCGAGGCCCGCTACTATCTGGGCGAGTGCGACTACGCGTCAGAGCGGT
>CAZCQM010000024.1:1132-22728 GCA_964500785.1 uncultured bacterium | reverse complement strand
TGTCCGTCCGACCGTCGCGTCGTGATCACGGGGGACGGCGTGGGCGGCGCCATCGTCGCGTGGACCGCTCCGACGGCGGTGCTCGAACGTCCTACCTCGCCACCGTCATCTTGTGCACCTGCGTCTGTCCCGCCCCGCTGACCCGGTAGACGTAGACGCCCCCGGGCAGCAGATGACCCGCATCGTCGCGGCCGTCGAAGACGTAGTCCCGCCAGCCGGCCGCCGTCCCGAGCGAGCGCGTCGCGATACGGCGCCCGGCGACATCGAACACCTCGAGCGTGAGCGGCGCCGCATTCCCGGAGCGGAAGCGGAGGGTCGTCGTCGCGCCGAACGGATTGGGCGAGTTGGGGAGCACCTGCAGATCCGACAGGCGTGGCGTGTCGTCGACGCCCGACCCGACGATGATCACCCGCTGCGCAAACGGACGGTACTCGGTCCCGCGCCGGTCGCGCCAGGCGAGGATCGGGCCCGACGGATCCCAGATCACCGCGGGTTCGATCTGATCGCCGACGGCGCTGCACACCGACTGCATGCCGTTGCCGGGCCAGACGTTGTTGCCGTTGATGTCGAGACGCCGGGCGCGAATGTCGCTCGACGGTCCCACGTTGTCACGCCAGGCCACGACGGCGCCGCCGCTTTCGTCGGCGGTGATCGTGGCGTCGAGGTGGTTGCCGGTGGGGGTCAGGTCGAGCCCGCCCGACCAGTAGCGCACGCCGTTGAGATCGACGCGGTTGGCGTAGACGTGCTGATCGCTGGAGGCGCGCTGGTCGAGCCACGTCAGGATGAAGCCGTCGCTGCCGATGCTGGCGAGCTTCGGATTCAGCGCGGTGGCGCCGAACACCGCGATCCCGACCCCGTCGATGCTGCCCGTCCAGTCGCGCGAGCCGTTGGGGAGCAGGCGCTGCCCGTAGACGTCCGCGGCCGGGCCGACCCAGCGATAATCGTTCCACACGATCACCGCACCCCCGGCGCCGTCGGCGGCGATCTGCGGGTCGGTCTGATCGCCCGCGTACCCCGAAACGGGAGCGCCGTTGGTCGTCCACGCGGCGGCGCCGAGGAAGTTGATCTTCTGCGCGTAGATGTCGAGGTCGGTGCCGCGACCATCCGCCCAGGTGACGATCGCACCCGCCTCGGTGTCCGTCACCAGCCGGGGCAGCGTCTGCGAGCCAGACGAGAGGCACACCGGGTTGCCGTCCGCCGTCCACTGCGGGGTGCCGGTGGGATCGACGTACTGGATGTAGATGTCGTACGTCGCACCCGGATCGTTGCGCCGGTCCTGCCACACGATGAGCGCGGCGCCACCGCCGCGCGACAGCAGGCGAACGTGGTCCTGCTGTTCGGTGGCGGTGCAGACGGGAACGCCATCGGTCGTCCACTGGGCGGCTCCCGACGCGTCGAGATGCTGCGCGTAGACATCGGCGACGCCGGTGCGCTTGTCCGCCCAGGCGATCACCACGCCGCCATTGCCATCGGCGGCGGCGCTGATGTCGTACTGCGTCCCGGTTGCGCTGCAGACCGGCACGCCGATCGAGCCCCAGAGGCGATATCCCAGCGGATCGAAGCGCTGCGCGCGGAGGTCGCGTTCCGAGCGACTGTCGAGCCCGGTGGCCCAGACGACGATCGCGCCATCCGCGCCGTCGGTCACGATCGCGATCTCTTCGGTGTGGTCACTGGATCCGGTGGCGGGGACGCCGTCGACGACCCACTGGGCCGAAGCGTCCGCGGACAGGCACAGCAAAGCGATGAAGAACAGCGACATGCGGCACATGGCGGGCTCCTTCGTCGTCGGCAGGAGTTGCTGGGCGGATATGTCAGTTAGTATACACCATCGGACCAGGAGAAGTTGGTGTCTCCCAACACGTACATCCCGCGTGATGTATGGTCAGGGCTGATGCCGGGCCGCGGCGGTACTCTTCGAGCCGGTGCGCCGCGAACGCCGCCAGGCACCGGGCGATTCGCCGACCACGCGCCTGAACGCCCGCGAGAACGCCGCCTCGCTCTCGTAGCCGACCTCGAGCGCCACCTCGATAACCTTCGCATCCGAATCGCGTAGCCGCGCCGCGGCCAGCTGCATCCGCCACTGCGCCAGATACTGCATCGGTGGCTGGCCGATGAAGTGGACGAATCGGTCGTGCAGCGTCGAGCGCGACATCGCCGTTTCCTCGCCGAGACGCCCAAGCGTCCACGGATCGGCCGGCTTCTCGTGCAGGAGCGCGAGCGCCCGGCCGACGGCTTCGTCCCGCATCCCTGCCAGCCACCCGGTCTGGTCCGGAGCCAGGGCGTCTGCGTAGCGGCGCAGCACCTCGACGAAGAGCATCTCGCTCATGCGCTCGAGCACGGCCTCACCGCCCGGCCGTTTGCCGCTGGATTCCTCGACCACCGAACGCAGAAAACTCGCGACCCAGGAGCTTCGGTCCGCGGCGATTCCCGGCATGCGCAGGACCCGCGGCATCGATGCGAGAAGGGGATTGAAAGGCCTCGCATCGCACCCCAGAAAGCCGCACACCACGGTGGTCTTCTCGCTGCCGCCGCCGTCCAGGTGCGCGACCGCGGCGTTCTCGCCGGAGACGCTCAAGCAGTAAGGCAGTTGTGGCGGACGCGGCGTGAATTGCAGTCCGGCGTCGTAGATCCTGGCCCGCATTCCGGGCGTGCTCGACATGACGTGGGCGTCGCCGTGCGGAAACAGCACGACGTCGCCCTCGTGCAGGCGGATGGGCTGCTCACCGACGATTGCCGCCCAGCACGAGCCGTTGGCGATGCCGTGGAACTCCATCATGTGCTCGACCCCGGGCATGATCCGGGGGATGAGGTCCCGCGACTGGGAGGTTTCAACCACCCAGGGGTCGGCGCCCCTTATGTAGAAGAAGAACGCGCCTCGCAGCCGGACGACGCGAAGCAGGTCCGAAAGGGTATCGCGGCTCACTTTCCCCTCTCATGTCCGTCACGGCCGCCGGGGGGGCACCGGTTCCGGACGAACGGCACAATTCTACCGACGTCCGGCAGGGTGTCAAGGTGCCACCTCGCAACATATTACGGGGGTCGCCAGGGGGGCGACCCCAGGGTGGTCACCTTAAACACCTTATGCGGGCGCCCCCCCTGAGCGGGCAGAGACCTCCGACACATGCACAAAGAAGGTAAGGCCATGAGGCAGTTACATGCGGTCCAAGCGAAAAGATCGACGACACGTCACCGGGAGTGGATACGGTGGCTTCCCGCGCTCGTCCTGGCCCTCGTGCTGGGGGCGTGGGCGGCGTGCGGAAACGGGTACGGGGGCAGCAGCCCGAGCGCCCCGCCGTCGGGGAAGCTGGAGCTCAATTCCGGCGACTTCGGTCCCGGAGCCAAGTACCAGCACACATTCGCCTCCACCGGGACGTACCACTACCACTGCATCCATCACGCCCCGATGACGGGCACCGTCACCGTGACGGACAGCGCGATCGACTCGCTCGCGAGCGTGAACATCACGAGCTTCACCTCGCCGTTCCCTTCGGCCACCGTGAAGACGGGCGGCAAGGTGGTGTGGACCAACAATACGAACATGGTGCACACCGTCACCAGCAACTGAACGCGTTGACAAGAGGGAGATAATCAGAATGCATATCGAAGCACGCGGCTTCTTCTCCTCGCTCCTTCCCGCCGTCGTCGCGCTCGGCGTGGCGGCGTCACCCCGAGTCGCGTCCGCGACGTGGCCGTTGTTCGGTCGCGCCGTCTGCGACGAAGCGTCCGCCCAGCAGCATCCGGTGATCACCGGGGACGGTGTGGGCGGCGCGATCATTACATGGCAGGACTTCCGCACACCGACCACCGTGATCGCGGCTCAGCACGTGCTGGCCTCGGGCGATCTCGATGCGGCGTGGCCCCACTTCGGGCGCGTGCTCATCGGGACCCCGCTCGTGGACCCGGCCGGCGGCCAGTCGGTCGAGACGATCACCACGGACCTGTCGGGCGGGGCGATCGTGGCCTGGCAGGATGACCGCAGCAGTACGACCGGGACCGACATATACGCCCAGCACGTGCTCGCCGACGGTCAGCTGGACCCGAACTGGCCCGCCACCGGCGTGCCCCTGTGCGTGGTCGACGGCGTCCAGATTCGGCCCCTCATCGTCTCGGATGCGGCGGGCGGCGCCATCGTCGCGTGGACCGACGCGCGGCCCGGAGCGAGCGTGGTCGACCTCTACGCCCAGCACGTGCTGGCGTCGGGGCTGGTCGATGCCAACTGGCCGACGAACGGGCTGGCCGTTTGCACGGCGGCGGGGGCGCAGGCGTTTCCCGTCATCAGCATCGACGGAGACGGCGGCGCCCTCCTCGCGTGGCACGACCTGCGCAACCCGGCGAACGGCTCCGACATCTACGTCCAGCACGTGCGGGTCGCGGGCGCGGTCGACGCGGCGTGGCCGGTCGACGGTCGCGCCGTGTGCACCGCCGTGGACGCGCAGGCGGAGCCGACGATCCTCTCGGATGGCGCGATCCCGGGGCCCACGGGGGCCATCGTGGCGTGGACCGATGCGCGCGACGGCACCGGTCACATCTTCGCCCACCACGTGCTCGCAACGGGTGCGATCGATCCCGCGTGGCCGATGGACGGCCAGATGCTCTCGAATACCGGCATCGAGTCCCGCCCGGTCGCCGTCTCGGACGGCGCGGGCGGAGCCGTGGTCACGTGGCAGCGCCTCACGAGCGTGCACCAGAAGCTGTTCGCGGAGCACGTCACCGCCGCCGGCGTCGTGGATCCCGCCTGGCCGGCCGGTGGAAGGGCGTTGAGCGCCGCCGACAACGAGCAGACCAACGCTCAGGTCGTCTCCGACGCGGCGGGCGGAGCCATCGTGGCGTGGGACAGCGACACCAACGACGTGTTTGCGCAGCACGTCCTCGCATCGGGTGCTCTGGATTCCGCGTACCCGAATACCGGTCGCGTGATTTGCGACCTCCCGCTTCAGCAGGCGTTTCCCGCCATGATACCGACCGACGACGGCGGTGCCATCGTCACCTGGCTCGACAATCGCACCGGCTCCACCGACATCTACGCGATGCAGGTGCTGGACGCCGCCCCCACGGGGGCGATCGATCGCGTACCGTCCGCGATCGCATTCGCCCCCGCGTTTCCGAATCCCGCGCATGCGTCGCTGACACTGCGCTTCAACCTGCCCGCCGAGGCACCGGTGAGGCTGACGATCTACGACGTCACCGGGCGGCGCGTGCGCGAGCTGGCAGCCGGACCCCGTCCTGCGGGTGACAACGTGCTGGGGTGGGACTTGCGCGACGACCGCGGGCGCGAGGTTTCATCCGGAGTGTACTTCGCTCGGCTCGAGTCCGGGCAGGCCACGCTCACACAGAAGCTGGTAAAGGTGAGATGAGCCCTGACGCGTTACCGGCGGCTTTCGCGGAAAAACAGCGCGTAACAGCCTGCCGCCACCAGCACCCAGCACACTCCGATCCACGCCGCCGCCCGCGTCGCTTCCACCTGGAAGGCGCCGAAGATGATTGCGGCCTCGAAGAAGACGAAGAGCGCCGGTACGACCGGATAGAACAGAACGCGCGCCGGGCGGTCAGTGTCCGGGCGACGGATGCGCAGCACGATGAGCGCGGCGCCCGTGAGCGCAAAGAAGACCGCATCGACCAGCACGACGCCGGTGAGCAGGCGGTCGATCCCGTTCTTGCCGGCGACGAGCACGAGCGTCAGCGCCAGCGACGCGACCAGTGTGATGGCGGGCGCCGGTGTCGCGAAGCGCGGGTGGGTGCGCGCAAACGGGGAGAAGAAGCGGCCGTCCCGCGCCATTCCCAGCAACAGCCGCGGCCCCGATAGAATCTGCTCGTTGAGGACCCCGAACGCGGAGAGCGCCACCGCGCCGGCGACGACGCGTGCGCCGGCCCGCGGCCATACCACCGACACTGCGTCGGACGCGAGCGCCCGGCTTCCGCTGACACCCGTGTACCCGAGGAGGTGGAGGTACGCCCAGTTGACCGCGAGGTAGACCACGACCACGACCGACACCCCCACCACGGTCGCAAGGGGAACGTTTCGGCGCGGGTTTTCGACCTCGCCGCCGATCCACAGCACGTGCTGCCAGCCCCCGTACGCGAACAGCGTCGGCACCAGGCCCGCGAACAGGAGCGCGATCCACGGCGTCGCCGGGGCGGCGGGTCGGGCCACCGCCGGCCCCGCGCCGGCCCCGTGGCGCGCCGCGACGGCGGCCAGCACCGCAATTGACGTCAGGGCAGCCACTTTGGCGAACACGGTAACGTTCTGGATCGTCGCCCCCCAGCGGACGCCGATCCGGTTCGCGCCCGCCAGGAGGACGATCAGCGCGACCGCCAGTCCGGCAATCGCCGGCGCCGCGGGGACGGTTCCGCCGACGGCCGCCGCGAGGTTTTCGGCGCATACCATGGCGATGATCGCCACCCCGCCGGCCACGATCGCCGTGGAGTTGCAGAACACAAAGCAGAAGGCGACCAGGTGACCGTAGGCATCGCGGAGGATCGCGTACTGCCCGCCCGTCCGCCCGTACATCCCGCCCAGCTCGGCGAAGGTGAGCGCCCCCAGGAGGGCGACGACCCCGCCCGCCACCCACGTCCACAGAGCGAGGTGCCCGCTTCCGGTGACACGCGCGACGCTCGTCGGTGTAAAAAAGATACCGACACCGATGATCGCACCGATCACGATGCATGTCGCGCTGACCGGGCCGAGGATCCGCCGCAGCCCGGCATCGACATCGGGACCGGGAGGAAGATTCATGGTCGGGTGGGGCATGCGGAGAGGATACCCGAATGACAACGGGTTCGTTAAGCGGGGCCCCGAGGTCCCGCCGCCTCAGGGGAGGCCGCGTGGAGCGCATGTTCTGTCAGGAAAGGCAGGAGGCATTCTCATTATGAAAACAAGAACCCTGTTTGCAATTTCGTCCATACTCGCGATCGTGATGGCGGGTGGGGTTTCATCCGTTTCGGCGCATCCGCAGGACACGGAGAAGAAGAACCAGGGACCCCTGCTTCAACCGCGCGAGTCCCGGCCGGAGGGTGAGACCATGGTGCCGGGGCAGCCGGGCGAACCCGGGGGCGAGAGCGTCGAGGACCTCAACAATAGTGAGTACCTGGCGGCCACGGCGATGATCGACTCGTCCGTTGCCCGGATCACCGTCCTGATGAAGCAGGCCCAGGATCTCTCGCAGTCGTTCGGCCAGCTGGCGACGCTCCACGAGGGCGCCGACCGGAGCGAAATCTACATGATGCAGCGCATGAGCGACGCCATGGGAACCATGGCGGGAGAGATCAAGTCGAGCTTCCTGCAGTACAAGAAGCTGCTGGCCGAGGAGACCACGTCCGAGAGTGGATCGATGAAGGGCGAGATCCAGGGCCTGAAGGGTGTCATGGACGGTATCGCGCGGCAAATCGACCAGGCGGTCCAGACCCTGCAGACGTTGAAGGTCCAGCTGGGCCAGGCGTGAACCCTGCGGGTGACCGCGCGCACCGGGGCCGGGTCGGGGACCGAGGCCTTGACGTCCATCTGCTTCCTTCATAGACTACCGCGGCTTCGTTCCGGCGGGCTCGCCGGGACACACCCCAACCAACGCATGGAGGTCAGGTCTTGAAGAAATCATCGGCGATCCTCGTGGCGGTGCTCGCCGTCGGCGCACTTGCCTGGGCAAACGTCTCGAATGCGTCCGGGATGCGTGTCGGGGGCGGGCTTCACTATCTGCGAAATATCTCCGACGTCAACAACGCCGGGGGCGTGAACAACATCTCGCTGGACAAGAACTCGGTTTCACTGCTCGGCTCGGTTCAATCCGGCGGCGGCCTCCTGCGGCTGGAAGGCCAGCTGGAGTATGTTTTCAACTATCTCGGCAGCGACAACGCGATGTGGCAGCCGTCCGCGTGGATCCTGACGCCGGGTATGATCTACGGCGGCGGCGGCATCGGCGTCGGATACATCGACGGCGACTGGCAGAAGAGTCCCTTCTACGCGCTCCGCGCGGGGGTCGATATTCCGCTGTCGTCGCTTCACCTGGACGCCTATGCGAGCTACCGGTTCCAGAGCTCCGACGCGCTCAAGGACTTTTCGGTCGACGACCTGAACAGCCTGACGATCGCCGCGGTGCTTCGGTTCCGCATCGGGGGCGAGTAGTCCCCGGGGGCCGGCACCGGCGCGTCAGCGGGATGCGTCCGCGGGCTCGTCCCGGCGTCTGACCCACAGCGCGAGAATCACGCCGATCCCCAGCACGCTGAGCACGAATGGAGCGCGCGGAAGCCTCCACGCGAGTGCGTAGTCGGCGCGCCCCGTCGCGAGACCGTCGATCTCGATCAACCCGTTGGCGGTGGGTGCGATCCGCGCCCCGGTCGGTCCCGAGAGCTTCCAGAACCGATGCCACGCGACGTGTGCGAGGAGTTTCCCCCCGGGCGACCCGCTCTCCGCTTCGAAGCGAATGCGACCGCCCGCATACTGCCGGCTCGTCACGGAGACGCCGGGAGTCAACGGACTGACCCAGGGGGTGGGCAGGTCGGGTGCATCGAGGACCGTCAGCCGCCCGATGCGCTGCACGATCGTGAACTCCGGATGACGTGCCGCGTTCCGCGCCGATTCCGCGTCGCACATGACGAGCCGGCGCGCATTGGCGTCGCGCATTCGCCGGAGCAGCTCGCGCGCGACCTTGCGGTCGTCCAGCTGACGCGCGGAGATCCCGAGGACGGCGCCGAATTCGCTGCGCGTCCATTCGAACGTGGGGAACGGAACGCCGCCGTACCACGCACCCACGATGGGAACGCCGGTGCGCGCGCCCGTCAACGCCATCACGTGACTCCACGCGAGCGGGTCCGGGGCCCCCGGGAAGAAGGTGTCCTGGACCGCGACGCGCCCTCTTCCTGGATGCTCGCGCAGCCAGCGCCACGTCGCGTCGACGTCGGCGATGTCGGCCATCGGGGGTGACGGGACGCGGTCCCGAAGTGGGAGCCGCCACCACAGGCACGACCCGAGTGCGGCGGCGATGAGTGCGATACGCCACGCGCGGTCCGGGTGAAGCCGCGCCTCGAGCGCCGCCACGGCGGGCAACGCGGCCAGCGCGAGGCCGATGCGTATCACGAACACGTATCGCCAGCTCAACGGTCCGAGGATGGGAACCGGCAGCAGCGGCGCGACGGCGAGAAGGACTTCGGTGAACAGGGCGAGCATCACTCCACGCGCCGCGACCGCGTCACCGCGCGCGCGGCGTCCCCGTCTCGCGATGAGCACGAAGCCACCCGCCACACCCAGGAGGACGACGGCGATGAGCGGGACGGCGTCGGTGTAATAGAGGCCCCTCTCCATGACGTGGCGGACCGGTTCGACGGGCAGAACGAGGAATCTCGCCAGCGAGCCGACGCTGTGGTCCTGCCGGAGTCCGCTCCAGCCTTCCGCGCCGAGAACGAACGTGAGCCAGCAGGCGCTCGATGCCGCCAGACCCAGAAGTCCGCCCGCGATGGTTCTTCCATCGGGCCACCGGCGATTGGCCGCGCGCAGGACCGAATCGCCGGCGAACAGGATCGCCGCCGCGGCAAGCGCCATCAGGTGCGTCAGCCCGACGACGCCGACCAGGGCCGCGACCCGCGCGATCCCGCGACGCCCGGGGCGGGGCTCGGACAACTCACCGGCCAGCAGGATCAGCCCGGCGAGTCCCAGGTGCCAGGTCCACATGCCGGCGAGTGCCGACTCGAACCCCGCGATGGCCGGGTGCTGAATGAGAAGGAGGAACGACAGGGCGCCGGCCATCAGCGGCGAAAGCGCTCGCCGCGCCACGCGGTACAGCGCGAGCGCGGGCGCGGCGAAGCCGAGCCACACCAGCATCGTGTAGGGAGCGAGGGGGTCGATCCCGAAGCGCGCGAGAAGTCCGAGGAGTCCGTACCAGAGGGGCGACTGCACAGTGGCGAGCGGATACCCGCAGAAGGCGTCGTCGCACCATCCCGGTGCGCCGTGACCGGCGAGCCCGCGTGCGATGCTGGTGACTTCCGCGAGGTGGACCGGATGATCCATGTAGAAACGCACGCCGCCCGTGAGGACCGGCGCGGCGATGATGGCGGACGCCGCGGCGAGGAACACCACCGCGAGCGTGTCGGGACCGGCCACCCATCCGCGGCGCGTGTCCTTCGTATCGGAATGCCCGCCGACCATGTCGCGGAGTATAGGGGAGGGGACGGAGGTCGGGCCAGCCGGGAGGTGAGGGGAAACTCGCATCACTCCTTCCGGCGGGCCGTGCTATGATGATCGCGGTGGCCGCACGTCGCGTAGCTTGCCTCAAGGAGGACGCATCGTGAGCACCCCCGACAAATCCCGCACACACGAAGACCGTTTCCGCTGTCCGCAGTGCGGGCGCATCGTCACCGTCACCGCCCGGTACCGCCGCGAAGAGGGAGGCGGCGACGCCCTCGTCCAGTTCGACTGCACCATGCACGGCATGTGTGGTTCGCCGATCTGGGATCCGTGTCCGATGTACGTCGCGTACCGCGAGCAGATCGCTCGCGAGCCGGTGGAGGCACCGACTGAACGCGGAACCACCCCCGACGAGACCTGAAATTGCGGGGTCGTTCGGAGCCTCCCCTGGCCTCCGATCAAAAGTTCTTGACAGGGTTTCGGGCCGGGCCTTTTACTGGTTCGCGTACGCCCCGATGTAAGTGGTTGCTGTACAATAAAATGTACGCGATACCCGGAGCCAGCGGGCTCGCTATGCGCGCCCCAGCCACGGAGGTTGCGCTTCGTCAACCGGCCGGACGTCATGGTTCGGCCGTCTCCATTTCAGGGAGACGCCCGGGCCGAGCGCGGGATGGTCCCGCGGGGAGGTTGTCATGAGAACTCTCGCTGTGATCAATCAGAAGGGTGGATGCGGCAAGACGACCGTCGCCATTCACACCGCGGGCGCGCTGACGCGCCTGGGCAAGCGGGTGCTCCTGGTCGACATGGATCCCCAGTCCCACGCCACGCTCGGACTCGGCGTCGCGGGGGAGCAGCAGGGGACGACGACGTACGAACTGCTGCGGGACCCCACCGTCACCGTGACCGATGCGATGCACGAGGTCCGGCCCGGGCTCTGCCTGGTGCCGGGCAGTACGGTCCTGAGCGGAATCGAGCAGGAACTGGCCGGGGAGATCGGCCGCGAGGAGCGGCTGGGGCGCAAACTCTCCCATCTGCCGGCGGGGGCGTTCGATTTCGCCGTCGTGGACTGCCCGCCGAGCGTCGGCCTCCTGACGTTCAACGCACTCGTCGCCGCCGATGAGGTGCTCATTCCCGTCGACGCCAGTTACTTCTCCATGCACGGCCTCGGCAAGCTCCGCGAGACGATCAGTGTGATCGAAGAGGAGCTCAACCACCGCATCCGCGTCCACGTCGTCTGTAACAACGTCGACACGCGCACGCACTTCTCCAACGACATGCTCTCCGAGGTCGAGAAGCTTCACGCGGGTGTCCTGTTGAACTCGTTCATCTCCAACTCGGTGCGCCTGAAGGAGGCGGCTGCTCGTGGCATCACCATCTTCGAGCTCGACGCCTCGTCCAAGCCGGCGACCCAGTTCGCCGGACTGGCGCAGGAGCTGGTCGAGCGCGTGCCGCTCATCGAAACGAGCAACATGGCCGCGTGGATGGAACAGCTCCACGGCCCGCAGCGGGTGGACGAGGGCGTGCTCTTCGCACTCGACGCCCCGGGAGCGGCGGAGGTGTACGTGACGGGCGAGTTCCCGGACTGGCCGCGCGAAGGAAAACCCCTGCGCCGGGATTCCGCGGACGGCCTGTGGAAGGCGATCCTCGACGTGCCCCCGGGCGAGTACGAGTATCACTTCATCGTGGACGGACACTGGATGCGCGATCCGCGCAACGAAGACTACACACGGAACGAGTTCGGGCAGGAGAACTCGCTGCTGGTGGTGTGATTGGCCGCGAAGCGTGCTGATCCTCCGCGGCACATCCGGGATATTGCCCACCTGTATCTGTCGCGCGTGCGCCACCCGGGAGGCGGCGCGCGCGTCATCGTGGCGGGTGTCAGCGCCGACGTGATCCCGGCCTTCCACGTCGCCAACCTCGCCGTGGCCGCCGCGGCCCGCGGGGTCCCGGTGCGGATCTTCGAACGCAGCGGCCTTCCCGTGAACGCGGGATGCTTCCTCGGGCTGGACCCGAGCTGCTGGGTGGCGTCCCCGAACGGGACCGGGTTCAGCGTGGCGGCGTTCGCGGGGGTGATGTTCGAGATGGCACCGGGGTCGGATACTCTGGGTGACGAGGATCCGGAACCGTGGGACGGCGTCGAGTTCCTCCATGCCCCGACTTGCGACACGGGTTTCGAGCACGCCGAGGCGATCGCGGCGGCGATCGCGCGCGCCGACGTTCCGATGACGGTGCTGTATCTGGCGGAGCGCGATCCGGAGCCGTGCCCGTGGCGCAACGGCGACGGCCCGCCCGACGTCGCGCGTCGCGTCGCCTACGTCACACGGTCCGGACGCAACGGCGACGGGGACAGGTGCGTGGGATCCTTCACGCGCTGGTCGGGGGCGCTCGCCGATCCGGTACCGGTCGTCGTTCGCGACCCCGGATCCCGCCTGGCCCGCCAGTATGCCGGCGTTGCATCCTCGATTCTCGCCGACACCATCGCGCCGGCGCCCATCCTCACCGACGAAAGGACGGATTCGAGCCATGCACCAGGCCCGTTCAAACCTCGCTGACGTCGTCACGGACCCGAAGGTCGCACGCCTTCTCGACGACCTCCGTGTGGCGTTGCCGCGGCTGCACGGAGATATGCGCGTGGTGGAATCGGCCATGGATCTGCGTGCCGAGTTCCGTGGTGAACTGGTGTGCCGCGTCGTACCGTATCGGGAGCTCCTCCACGTCCAGGTGGGGGAGGAGCCGATGTGGGAAGCGCGCATCCGGAGCACGCGCGAGTTTCCTCACGTGATCGACCGCATCGTACGCGCGTTCCTGCGTGTGTACGCGCGCTCGCGGCCGGGCCCGGCCGGCGCCGGCGGCGCCTGACAACCTCTCGATCCCGACCCCCGAATCTGTGATGCGGCACCCGTCTGGCCGCACTGACGGACTGTCATGATGCGTTTGCATTATATTATTGTCCAAGCCCAGCGTGCTATGATGCCGCCGGTCGTCCACACACAGCAGCCACGAGCGGGTGATACGAGACGAACGTGTCCACGGGAGCGCTCCCAGTGAAGTCGTAGGATCGGGACGGCAATGACAGATCGAGTCGCGGAGCGGGACCCTGCGGGGCCGGCTCCGCATCGCGACAACACGTTCCATTCTCAGGAGGCGTTACCTATGCGCACACTGCTCGTTGTAGTGCTCACTCTCTTCGTGGTCCTGGTCCCGGTGCTTGCTTCGGCGGTGCCGATCGGGGGCACGTACTATTCGGCCTTTCGCGGGGGAGCCGTGTTGAACGGCCGTGCCTCCGTCGCCCGCCAGGGCGTCAATTCCGGCAACCCCAAGATCTTTCACGGCCAGTCGTGGGATGGATCCGCGCTGGGAACGCAGTGGGAGATCCAGTGCGGCGTGGAGACGACCACCACACCGCCGGATTCTTCTGATTTCAATGCGATCACCGGCACCGGCTTCATCACCTACCACCAGACGTTCGTCGGTGGGACCTTCACGCTCTACCCGGATGTGTCGGTGGGCTGGGGCTCGGGCAACGGGACCTTGAGCACGACCGATGCTGTATCGCGGGTATTCCTGCAGAACAATGTTCCCATTTCATCGAGCTTCACCGCGTCCACGTCCGGGCAGTTCGCGAACAGCAACTGCCAGCTGCTTTTCGCCTTTTCGAACGGGTTCGGGGTGGGGGAGACGCCGTACTTTGCGAAGCCCGCCACGTACCCGGCGTTCCTCGCCGCCGACTGTTCGCTGGCCGATGGGGCGCACCAGTTCGGCGTGTGGGCGGATACGAACGACATCGAGGTGAATATCTACTGCCCCGTCCCGACACAGGAGGCGACCTGGGGCCACGTCAAGTCGATGTACCGGTAGCGGGATCGGTTTGATCCGTTGACAGGCCACGGGGCGCCGGTCGGCTGGACCGGCGCCCCGTGTTGTTCCTGGAGGACGGTGCCGGCGTACCGCCTCTGCGGACCATTGCCTAACATATGCCCCGGCAGGCACTTGCCGGCGAGACTCGTGGCGACGTATGTCGCTCCAGGCACGTACGAGTTCACATTCACCGTTCCCGGGGATGCGACGTGCACCATGAACATCTGGTACTGCACGACGCCCGGTGACGGGAGCTCCGGGATGTTCGTCGTGCGAAACGACGGCGTCATGTGGCAGGCGCATCTGCGCGCGTCCTCGTGGGACGCGGGATGCACCAACCCGCAGGAGATCATCGGCCCGGCTTGCACAACGGTCCCGGTCGAAGAGTCCACCTGGGGTCGCGTCAAGTCGATGTACCGGTAGTTCGACATTCCGAAAAGCGGTTGCGAAAAGGAGCCCCCGCCGTCGACCGGCGGGGGCTCTCTCGTTTCGGCGGGGTATGCTGGACACCGCTCGCCCCGGGCGCTATTATGGGGCCGTCCGTCAAACGGAAACGTGAGGCCCGCGTGTCAGTACCTTCCGCATCCGTTCTGGTACTCATGGCGGCGCTCGCCGCCGCGTCCCCGCCCGTGGTGCACCCGGCGCGGGCGCAGACGCCACCCCCGCAGGCGGAATCCGAGATCTACCGGACCTTCCAGGACATCACCCGGCTCCGCGCCGAGGGCCGCTACGGCGACGCCGTCGCGCGGCTGACGGCGATCGTTCAGGATTCGACGGCCACCGACGCGGTGCTGATTCAGGCCTACAACCACCTCGTCACTACCTACCACGAGCAGGGTGATATGGAAGGGGCGCGGCGGGCCGCCCGCGAGGCGCTGCAGCGTTTTCCGGGTATCACTGCCGACGAGGTCATGTTTCCACCCCGCGTGAATGAATACTACGCGGACCTCCGGCGCGAGATGTTCGGGTCGCTGCGGGTCGTGCGCCCCGAGGGCTGCAGCGTCTTCCTGGACGGGAGGCACGTCGGAGACGTCGCCGACTCGCCGCTGGTCCTCGAGTACGTGCCCGTCGGTGCCCACGAGATCACGCTCACGAAGCCCGGCCACCACGACTACGTCGAATCCGTGGCCATCGAGCCGGCCAGCGTTCTGGAGAAGACCGTTTCGCTGGATCGCACGCGCGACAAGACCTGGTGGGCGTGGCGGATCGGCGCGGGTGCGGTCGTGGCCGGTGTTGTGACCTACGCACTCACCGCGGGCGGGAACGGCGGCAGTGTCACACCCCTCGAACCGCTGCCGGGGCCCCCGGCGCCGCCCACGCAGTAGCGCCGGTCATTCCGGCAGAGGGTGGCTCGCACGATGACGCCAGGCAACACCGAGTTCCGGCCCATTCACAATCCCTACATCGTCGGGAACCCCATCCGCGACCGGAAGATGTTCTACGGACGCGAGGACGACTTTGCGTACGTGCAGCAGAAGGTCAGCGGCGGGCAGCGGGGCGGTCTCCTGGTCCTGTGCGGAACGCGCCGAAGCGGAAAGACGTCGATTCTCTTCCAGATCATGAACGGGCGTCTCGGCGAGTCGTTCGTCCCCGTGCTCATCGACATGCAGGCGATGACGGTCGAGAACGACCTCGATTTTCTCATGCGGCTGGCCGAGGGAATGATCGAGGCGCTCGGCGACCCCGAGCTCGCGCTGGACCGAGATTTCCTGTCCCGGCGCGGCGAGGGCACGTTGTCCGCGTTCCAGCACTTCATCGCCCGCGCCACGCAACGGCTCGACGGGCGCAAGTTCATCCTGCTCTTCGACGAATACGAGATTCTGGAGTCTCACATATCCAAGAAGTTGATCAGCATCGACGTGCTGAACCTCCTGGCCAACTGGATCGAGCATCATGAAGGGGTCTTCATGGTCTTCACGGGGTCCGACCGGCTCGAGGAACGGACCGCGGAATACTGGGAGCACTTCCTGGGCAAGGCCCTGCATCGCCGCATCAGTTTTCTCAGCCGCGGCGACACCCTGCGTCTGGTGACGGAACCCGTCGCAGGCGAAGTTCACTACGAGCCGGGCATCCCGGAGGATCTCTACGCGCTGACGGCGGGCCAGCCCTTCTACACCCAGGTCTACTGCCAGGCGATCGTCGACCACCTGAACGAGGAGGGTCGTCGCGACGTCGATGCCGACGATCTGGAGTCGGTGACGAATCAGATCATTGAGAATCCGCTCCCGCAGATGGTCTTTGCGTGGAATTCGCTGAGGGCCCTGGAAAAAATGACGCTTTCCATCATCGGCGAGGTCAGCAAGGCAGGTGTGCGACCCGTGAGTGCCGGGGATATCGCCGCGTTCGCGAAACAAGAAAAGATCCGGTACCGGCTGGATCCCGCCAAGCTGAATGAGACGCTCGAGCAGCTCTTTCACCACGACATGCTCGGCAAGGAGGGGGACGAGGCGGCGTACACGTTCCGCATGGACCTGTGGCGCCGCTGGGTCGCGCGCATGCATTCCATCTGGCAGGTGGTGGACGAGGTGCGCCAGGCGCCACCGGAGGAGATGGAAGGAATCACGCCGGACCGCCCCGGCCGGCGAGTATGGCCGGTCGTGGCGGCGGCGGCGGTGGTCGTCGCCGGGAGTTGGCTCGTCTACGCGAACCGACCCCGCCCGGCTGCTATGGTCGCTCCGGATTCCGCGTGGGTGACGGTCCGAACCAGTCCGGCCGACGCCGATGTCTTCCTCGACGATCAGCGACTCGCGCGACCGGTCGAGAACCGCCGGGTGGTCGCGGGGGCGGGGCAACTTCGCGTCGAACGGTTGGGATATCTCGATTTCGTCGAAGACATTCAGCTGCAGAAGGACGATTCCCTGCAGCGGGAAATTGTGCTGACGGAGAAGCAGGGAGGACTCGAGGTGACCTCGTCACCGGACGGGGCGACGGTGTACCTCGACGGCAAGGATGTCGGGATGACCCCGGCGACGATCCCGAATCTGTCGGTCAACAGGACCTATGAGGTTCGTTTGACCCTGGCCAACTACGTGGCGCGGGATTTTGCGGGAGTCCAGGTGGTGGCCGACAGTACGGTGATGCTTCACCATGACTTTTCTCGTGCGGCGGCATCCATTCAGTTCGTGACCACACCGGGCGGGGCCGACGTCAGCGTGGACGGCAAGCGCGTGGGCGTCTCTCCGAACGTCTTTTCGCTCACATACGGACCGCACGACGTATCGATAGAGAAGCCCGGCTACACGCCGGTTCGACGGAACATTCGTGTGCCGGATGTGGGCGAGCGGGTCTCGGTGGCGCTGGAGAGAGTCCCGACCGGTGTGCTGGTGGTTCAGGTGGTTCCGTATGCGGACATCTATGTCAATGGGGAGCGAAAGAAGTCACAGACGAGTCATTGCCGCCTGGAGTTGGATCCCGGCGAGTATGAAGTGAGGCTCGAGCACCCCACGTACGGCGCCGTGACCCGGATGGAAACCGTCCGCTCGAACGAGGAGACGGTGCTGGCGTACGACTGGACATCCTCACGGCCGTGAGGCGCTCGAGAATGGAGTTTTCATGATCGGTACGATGCTGCAGGACAAGTACCGGGTGGAACGGAAGATCGGTCACGGTGGATTCGCCTCGGTGTATCAGGGTACCCACGTGCAGTTGAAGCGCCCCGTCGCCATCAAGGTGCTGGAGAACGCCGGCGAGGACGGGCGCTTCAAGACGAGGTTGCTTCGAGAGGCGGAGTCGATGGCCCAGCTCAGCCACCCCAACATCGTCTCCGTCTACGACGTCGGCGAGCACGAGGGGCGTCCCTATATCGTCATGGAGCTTGTGAATGGGCCCAGCCTCCAGGAGTTGATCGCCGGCGCGACGCTGACGCTGGCGCAGGTGTGCGACATCGCGCTCCAGGTCTGCCGCGCCATGAGCTATGCGCACGCGCATGGTGTGGCGCACCGGGATCTGACGCTTCGGAATATCATGGTCAGCGAGAGTGGGGACGAGCAGCAGGCGAAGGTCCTGGATTTCAATCTGGCCAAGGTTCTGCAGGACGGAGCCACGACTACCGGGAGGGCAATGGGAACACCCTACTACATGGCCCCGGAGCAGCTCCGCAATGAAGAGGCGGGTCCGCCCGTCGACATCTTCGCGTTCGGCGTGGGACTGTACCGCATCCTGAACGGCCGTTTCCCCTTCGAGGCCGAGCACCCCGCCGCGATCATGTACCTCACGCTGAACGAGTTCGATCTGCCGTTCACCGACGGGATCCCGGACGACATGCGGGACCTCGTCATGCACTGCCTGGAGAAGGATCCGCGTGTGCGCGCGGCGAGTTTCGACGAGTTGATCTCCGATCTGGAGCGCATTCGCGAGCGGGTGGCTACCGTGAACGGCACCACGTCGAGCGCGATCCACGGGCTCAGCGCGCTCGTCGATCGCGGCAGCAAGCGAAACCCGTATCTCAACCGGGTGATGATCCGGCATCCATCCGAGTTCATCGGGCGGGCGCGCGAAGTTCGTCGCATCTACTCGCGCCTCGACGCGCCTCACCCGCAGTCCATCTCGGTGGTGGGCGAACGGCGGATCGGCAAGTCGTCGTTGCTAAATTACGTGTACCATCCGCGCAACCGGCGAAGGCACATGCAGAATCACGATCGCGCGATCTTCGTGTACCTCGATTTCCAGCGGAACGCGGACTACGACGTACCCGGATTCATCAGTTTTCTGTTTGGCATGTTCAGTTACGAGCTCAAGGACGGCCGGGACTTCACCGGGCGTGAGAAGACGCTCGATCAGCTGCGGGAGGTGGTGCGGGAGCTGCACGACGAGGGCCGGCGAATCCTGATATTCATGGACGAGTTCGAATTGATCACCGGAAACGAGAGTTTCAACGAGGGATTCTTCTCGTTCCTGCGCTCCCTGGCCAACAGCTACCACGTTGCATACGTCACGTCGTCCCACGAGGATTTGCAGAACCTCTGTCATAACAAAGACATCTCTGATTCACCCTTCTTCAATATCTTCTCGGTCCTTCCGCTGCGTCCGTTCACGGCGGAGGAGGCGGCGGAACTGGTCACGCAACCGTCACGAGCCGAGGGGGTTCCCCTCGAGGCCCACGCGGCCCGCATCCTGGAGATGGCCGGTCATTTCCCGCTCTACCTGCAGATCGCGTGTTCCGACGTCTTCGAATACCTGGTCGACCACCGCGACCGCGAGCCGGACTGGAACGAGATCGAAAAGACCTTCGTGGACGAAGTTGAGCCGCACTATCGTTTTGTGTGGGACCACCTCGATGAGCCTTCGCGTGACAATCTGGTGAGGATCGCGACCGGAAAGCGCGTCGACCGCAAGCAACAGTTCGTCAACGAGGCGCTGGAGCGGCGTGGCTATCTGGTGGCGGCCGGCGAGGACTTTGGGCTCTGCTCGAAGACGTTCCGCGATTTCGTCGTGCGGCAGGGCGAGTCGGGGCGCGGAAAGTCGTTCTGGAGTGGCATGATTCGGAGGCGATAGCGCCTCAACGCGCAGGGCCGTCCGTTCGGACGGCCCTGCGCAGGTCCTCGAAGATCGCAGCCGGTCTGCGCCGCGCCTACTTTTCCTCCTCGTCGCGTCGGATGGAGCGAGGAAGTCGATCCAGCGTGTACAACACCGGGAACGCCTCCAGGTTGGGCAGCCACAGCCGGCCTTCCATGACGGCGTCGGAGAGCGATCCGCCCTTCACCCAGGTGGTGAAGACGGTCGGGTCTTCCACCGTCATGGTGAAGTCCACCTTCTTGCCCGGTTTGTCCAGGACGTCCAGCTTGCCGCCCGCGATTACGAGGCCGAATTCACCGCCGCCGGTCTTGACGCCGACCGAGTGGCTGCGATCGGCGAGGTCCTTGGCGGCGCGCGAGCCCTTTGTGATCTTCGACGCCATCGTCCGCACCATGTCCATCGCGGTTGCGAACGCCGCCGACCACTTCGGGTCCTCGGTGATCGTCGGCACCGGCGGCTTCTCGAGATTGATCTCCGACGCCAGCAGCGGCTCCTTCGAGCGGAGCTTCGCGGGAATCTCGCTCATCGGGACCGCGAACACGTCGAGGATCGTACCCTGCCGCTCGTCTTCGAACACGAGCTTGACCTCGAGCCCTTTGACGAAGATACCGGGTCGCGGGAGTCCCGTGGTCGTGCGCAGCCGGCAGGGCAGGAACGACGCCGCCGGCGCATCGGTGGCGACGTCGACGTAGCCGCGGCAGAACGGCGCCTTGCCGACGAAGGTCGCCGACGGGAAGAAGGTGATGGGCGCCGTCGCGGCCAGCACGCCGCGATGGGGAAGCGTCACCTCTTCCATTTCAGCGAAGTCGCAGGTCGGGCAGTGCCACGATGCCGCGGGAACCATCACCTGCCGGCACTTCGGGCAGCGCGCGCCAAGGAGACGACCTTCCCTGAGCGCCATGAAGAACGGCGAGATCTCGCCGTAGGTCTGCTTGTAGAGTGTCAGCATACCCGTGTTGAACTGGAGGTACGGATCGCCGTCCCGTCCCTGGATGACGCTGACTTCTCGGGGAAGATTGTAATCCGGAGGAATGAGCATCTCGCGTTTTTCCATCATACACCTCTCTCATCCAGTTCGAGAACGATGGCTCCGCCGAAGCAGGCGTTGATTGCGCCGGTCCCGTGGACCAGCGCCAGCGGAACCTGCCGCTTGATCATCTCGCGTCGCGCCGACCACATGGAGAACATGTTCGACCCGCCCACGAAGTGGCCGCCGAAGATGAGCCCACCCGACGGGTTCACGAGCACCTGCTTGCCCGAGGGCGCTTCGTCGTCGGCGAGGTCGTCGATGTCGGCCATGATGCCCTCGTCGATCAGCTCCCGCGTGCGGCCGATAGGCACGAAGCCCATCTCGCCCATCGTGATCATGAGCTGCGCCACGAATGCATCGTGCAGCTCGACGATCTTGATATCGGACGGCCCGACTCCGGCCGCCTCGTAGGCACGCTCCGCGGCGATCCGGTCGGAGACGATTCGGTCGAGCGGCTTGTAATACCCGCCGCGGCCGACCGCGTAGGCCTCGTTGGCCGCGCCCACGCCCTTCACCCAGATGATCGGCTCGCCCGTCCGCTGGCTGAGCTCGCGCGCCTTGTCTTCGTTCGCGAAGATGACCGCTCCCGCCCCCTCCGTGTACATGCACGCCTCGAGCAGGCGCAGGAACGGGGGAATGATCCAGCGCGAGTTCATGACGTGCTCGACGGTCACGTGCTCGTCGCGGCGCTGCGCGTACGGGTTGCGGTTCCCCTGGCGGCACAGCTTCTCGACGATCGTGGCGCGCACGAGCGGGTCGCCGATGTCGCCCGGGTGGCTGTCGTTGTAGCCCAGGCACATCTGCATGTAGGAATCGTTCGCGGTGGCCCCGAGCGGATTCTCGAAGAATGGATCCCAGGAGTAGGCGATGGTGTTGATGACCATCGGGGTCGGAGACTTCGAGAGGGGATCGAAGCAATCCGTCGCCTTCTCGCCGCCGACGCACAGCACCACGTCCGACATGCCGCTCGCGACTTCCATGATGGCGGCGCGCATGGCGTAGAATCCGGTGGCGCCGCCGCTGGTCACCCGAACGCCCGGCTTGTTGGTCATCCCGATGAGGCCCGTGAGCGAGCTCTCCGGG
>CAZCQM010000024.1:0-1122 GCA_964500785.1 uncultured bacterium | reverse complement strand
CGTTATAAATGCCGTAGACAACGGAATCGACGTCCTCGACCGTCATCCTGGCGTTGGTGAGTGCGTCCCGGACGGCGGTCTGAAAGAGGTCCCAGTAGGTCTTCTCCACCCACCGGCCGCGACATTCCGTGATGCCTGCACTGACGATGCCGACTCGTTTCATCATATGGTCCAACCCCCGATTGTTGTGGGTGCCGGTGAAGAAAGACGACGCGGAAGAATGGCGGATTCCCGGCGGCCAAATCCGGCGCCGAGCGGGACGTGCAACCGCGCCGCCTCGCGGGTGTCAGGTTCGTGTCGCATTTCTCCACCTCCGGAGAAAGCGCGGCCCGGTCAGAAGCGGATACTCCGGCCAGTATCCGGGCTGAACGAGCCGTTGTCAATGATGAGGCGTGCTCCCCGGGGAAACTGGTATACTGACAATCGCATGGGGTTGTCGTTGTGACGAAGAAGCCTGCGCGCACCGGGCGCCGAGCCGCACGGCCACAGCCGGCCGCACGCCGTCCCGTGCTGGCGCCGTTCGTGCTCGACGCGGCGCTCGTGCTCCTGACGTTCGTCTGCTTCTGGCCGATCGCGCGGTACTACTTCTCGCAGGACGACTTCGTCTTCCTGAATCTCGCCAACCACGGCTTCGCCGCGTCGCTGGGTCCCTTCTTCGACGGCACCCCGGGCCAGTTCCGTCCCCTGACCAAGGGGCTCTACTTCCTGATCATGTGGCCCATCTTCGGTCTGCACGCGACACCGTTCCACGTCGTTTCGATCCTCCTGCACGCATGCAACGCGGTCCTCGTGGGCGTCCTCCTGCGGCGCATGGGATTCTCGGCCACGGTCAGCCGGGTGGCGGCGGCGTTCTTCGCGTTCAACGTGGCCTTCCTGGAAGCGGTCGCCTGGGCGTCGTGCGCACAGCAGCTGATCGGGAACATCTTCCTGCTGCTCACGTTGATCTTCGGAATCGACGCGCTCGCCGGCGGTGGACGCCGATCCCAGGTGCTGATGGCGGTCGCGTACGCGCTGGCGCTGGCCAGCTACGAGCAGACCGTGGCCGCTCCGCTCGTCCTCCTGGCGTGGCAGGCGTCCCGGCGCGGGGTGCGTGCCGCGACGGCGGCGGCCCTGGGGCCGCTG
>CAZCQM010000023.1:0-22749 GCA_964500785.1 uncultured bacterium | reverse complement strand
ACGTCGACAAAATGGTGCAGGTATTTCTCGAGGATCTGACGATCGCCATTCTCTTCGTGCGCCTGGCGGCCGCGGTCGGAACGCGGTGGGCGATCGGCATCGTCGCCTGTCTGTTCGCCGCCGGTCATATCCCCGCGATGGTGTCGCAGGGCGCGAATTGGTCCGAGCTGGGCGGTCTGGTGCGAGACGCGGGGCTCGGTGTGGTGGCCATCCTCGTGTTGCAGCGGTCGCGCGACGTGGTCTGGTTCTGGCTCATCCACTTCTGTCTCGACATGACGCAATTCCGGGGGATTCGGGGCGGATGAATCGCCGGCAGGCAACACGTCGCCTGGTGGCGCCAGGGGCATTTCTTACGCACAAGTCACTTCCGCACAAGCAGATGGCCAACTCCGCTCCCGGGAGCCCCTCGACGGGCGGCGGATGATTTAGTACCCTCTTTACAGATCTCCCGGGTGCTCCACGGCACCCGGGGGGCGCGCAACGCCGCACGCGCGCCCGCGCCGCGAGGTCAGTTCCCCCTTGCTGACCCGGAAAGGGGATTGGACGATGAAACGCGTAATCGCAACGCTCTCGTTTGCACTCCTGGTGATGGCCTGCAACGAGGTAGACACGGGTTTCACGCCGGTCGTCGAATACGGCGACGTCGAGGGAATCGTCAAGCTGAGCGACGGCGGCGTGGCCGCCGGCATCGATGTGCGTCTCACTCACGTCGTGTCCACGTGCTGGGCGTGCGGTTGGGGGACGCAATACACGGATGCTGCCCAGACCACGGCAGATGACGAGGGCCGGTTCCAGTTTTCGCACGTGAGAGCCGGACGCTATGCCATTTTCCTGGGCGCCTACGAGGGGTACGCCGGCCAGGGTCCGGGCGACCCGTCCAGTTTCGTTGTGTCCTCGGTTCGAACCACGTCGCTCTCCTACGTTCTCACGCCCGTCAATTGAGTCGTGACAGCGGTCTGGGCTGGTGCAGGCGCCGGTCGTGATGATACGCTGCGGTCGGCGTCCACCTCCGGTACGATAACGCCCCTCGCTTGCTCGAGACATGGAAGTCGAAACGACTATCACACCTGGTCGCGTCACGTCGGTAGGTCTCCTGGCGCTGCTGGCCGTGATCGGATTCGACCTGTTCCTCCACGCGGGCGTGCTGGCTCCTCTCTATAAGAACCCCGCGCCGTTCCTGCTCCCGCTGGAGGTGGCGTTTCGGCGGATCCCGATGGGCTATGCGTCGTTCGCGATCCTCATCGCCCTCCTGGTCTGGCTCGAGGTTCGGCTCCGGTTGATTGGAGCCCGGCGGGGTGCCGGTTTCGGGCTGATTCTGGGCGGAGCCGTCTGGGGATCTCTCGCACTCGGGCTCGCCTCGATCACGACGGCGGAGCCGGTGCTCCTCGTCGGCTGGGCGATCGGGCAAACCGTGGAGCTGGGGCTTGCCGGCGCCATCGTAGGTGCGGGGCTTGGGGCGGGCCGGATTCGCGGCGTCGCGGCGTTCGCGGTGGCTGCGTTCGTGGTGTGTGTGGTGTTCGGTATCGTGCTGCAGAATGTGCTGTGGTAGTGCCGGACGGTGGGCTCCCTTTCATGTGGGCGCTAACTCCTGATGTATCGATTTCCGCAGGGACATGGTCAGGTGATCGTGAACTGCACCAGGCGTCCACTGCGGGCCACGGAAGACGCACGGACTCACGCGCAATGGGGTGGTAGACTCCGCGCCAGGTGTGTTAGGCTTGTCGGCACATCCCGAATCGCGCTGAACAACCCGTTTGTCCCACCAACGACCGTAGTAGGAGGCCGCTATGCCCCTGCCGTCTTCCGGACGAGTGGCGTCCATCGCCGCTCTCGGCGTGGCCACTCTGCTTGCCCTGACGCCCCGCGGCGCACCCGCCGCGGGCAGTAACACCGCAATTCACAGCCTCGAGCACGCCGTGGCCGTCGACGGTGACTATGCCATCGTCGGCGCGCGCTGGCAGGACGGCTTCCGAGGATCCGCTCACATACTCAAGCGCGCGGGCGACCGGTGGGTCGTCGTGCAGACGCTCTCGCCCGATGACCTCGGTACGCACGACCAGTTCGGAGCCGCGGTGGCCATCGAGGGCGACATCGCCGTGGTGGGGGCGCCGTGGCAGGGTCTCTTTCGAGGGGCGGCGTACGTGTACCGGCGTTCCGGCGACCGGTGGGAGCTGCAGCAGAAACTGACCGCGGCCGATGCCGCGCCCGAGGACCGCTTCGGCGGCGCGGTTTCTGTGGACAACGGGGTCCTTGGAATCGGACGGGGGACGACGTTCGAGACGGGCGCCGGCACGCGCGATGTCACCGAGTTCACGCGCAGCGGAACCAAATGGAACCGACGCGGTGTCACCGGCGCCGGATCGTTCGACGCGATCGCCGGCGCGACCGTCTCGGTCGACGACGCGAGCGCGGTGGCGGTCGTGGAGACGGAGTACGGCGCGGCGCCGGCCCCGCGCGCGCCGCCCGATCCGCCCGACTACGTGGTTGCCTCGGACGGGGCATTCGAGGACCGCGTCGATGTCTCGTGGGCCAGCGTCAATCTCGACGCCATTCTCTACAAAGTGCTTCGTGACGGCGTCCTCCTCTCCGTCGCTTCCAGCCAGGACACTCTCTATCAAGACACAACCGGAAATCGCGGGCAGGTGTACTCCTACTGCGTCACCGTGGTCGACATGGTCGGCGATGAGAGCGTGCCACAGTGCGACGACGGAAGCCGTATCCTCATGCCCCCGCGCAAAGTCGCCGCAACGGACGGCCTGCTCATCGACGGCGTGCAGGTCACCTGGGAAGACCGCTCCCTGGTGGAGGCGGGATACCACGTGCGGCGTGACGGGACGCTCGTTGCCACGCTGGCCGCGAACGCGAAATCGTACATGGACCCGACGGCCGTCCCGGGCACGGTGTACTCCTACGACGTGCGCGCCTTCGACGACGCCGCGGCGGAATCGACGCCCGGCGTCGACACAGGCTTCCGCGGCTTCGTGCTGCCCCCGCTCGACGTATCGGCGTCGGACGGCGAGTACATCGACGGGGTCCACATCACGTGGACCGACCCGACCGCCGGGACCGGCCAGTTCATCATCACCCGGACCCCCACGGGCGGGCCGACCCCGACGGTCCTCGACACGGTCCCGGCGACGGCGTACACCGATTTCACCGCCCAGAGCGGGGTCCGCTATGCGTACTGCGTGACGACGCTCGACGCCGGACAGGAGTCCGTCCCCATCTGCGACGACGGAGGCATCGATCTGCCGGTGCCGGCGAACGTGCAGGCCAGCGATTCCACCTACGACGATCACATCGAAATCACATGGGACGACGTGTCCGCGCTGGAGGACGGGTACGAGATCTCGCGCGACGGGGTGGTGCTCGATACCACGCGCGCCGACGCGGAGTCGTACAAGGACTTCGACGCCCAGCCCAATCAGACGTACACCTACTGCGTGGTTGCGCTGAACGACAACGGCGGCGCGTCCGCGCCGGCCTGCGACACCGGCTACCAGAGCATCGTCCTGGCGCCGACCAACGTGCAGGCCTCCGACGGCACGTTCGAGAACCGGGTGCGAGTGACCTGGGAAAGCTCGTCGACCACGGTTGTATTGTTCAAGCTCTTCCGCGGCGGAACCTTCGTGAAGTCGCTGAGCGCCGGTGCGCGCCTCTACGACGACACCGGCGGAACGGCCGGCCAGACGTACACCTACGCCGTCCAGGCCGTCACCGCGCAGCTCGATCAGTCGGTGCCGGGAACCGATGACGGCTACCGCGAGCTGCGCGCCCCCACCGGGGTTGCGGCCAGCGACGACGAATTCGAAGACCGGGTGGAAATCACGTGGACCGATCGCTCGGCGATCGAGAGCGGATACGCCGTGTATCGCGAAGATACCGCGACGACCGTGGTCGACACGCTGGGCGAGGTGGGGGCGGGGAGCACGTCGTTCACGGACCGGACCGGCGCGCCCGGGACGACCTACCGGTATCGCGTGGCGGCGTTCGATACGAAGGGGGAGGGTCGCGGCGAGTCGGACACGGCGGCCGACTACGGCATTCGGACCCTCCTGGCGCCGCGGTCGGTCGACGCCGGCGACGGCGAGTTCGAAAAACGCGTGGACATCACCTGGACCGACGAGTCCGCCGCGGAAGACGGCTACGCCATCTATCGCAACGGTGTCCAGATCGGCTCCACGCCGGACAACACCACGTCCTTCTCCGACCTGAATCCCGTCTTCGACGCCCGGAGCGAGTACGCCGTGCGGGCCTTCGATATGTACGGCACCTCCGAGGCGGCCGCCGACTCGGGATCGACGATGCTGCTCGCACCCGCGTCGTTCAACGCGTCGGACGACTATTTCGACAAGATCGTGCTGCGGTGGGTGGACGTCTCCGAGATCGAGGACGGGTACGTTCTCACCGTCGACTCCCTCGACACGACGGTGCGTTCCTTCACGCTTGCGCCCAACACCACGTCGTTCACGGATACCGCCGCGAAGCTGGTGACGGCGTACGACTACCACCTGCACGCGTTCAAGGGGACGGCCCGGTCCGCCACGGTCACCGACACCGGGTACATGTCGGTCAACGAAGTGACGACACCGGCGGTAACGGTGGACCAGCGCATCGCGCCCGGCGACGGAGCCGGAAACGACCGCTACGGGACGTCGGTGGTTACGACGGGCGACGAGCTCTTCGTAGGGAGCCCGCAAAAGCTCGGCGGCGGGGCCGCGTACGTCTTCGGGCTCAATTCCGATCTCACCTGGAGCCAGAAGCAGAAGCTCACGGGCGCCGACCAGAAAGGTGGAGATCGGTTCGGCGAGGCCATCGCCGTGAGCGGCGACCACATGATCATCGGGCTCCCGGGACGCAATTCGGACTACCAGAACCAGGTGGGCCGCTCGGGGCTTGCGCTGGTTTTCACGCGCGGCGCGACGGACGGCGTGTGGTTCGAACAGAACGTATTCCGCCCCACGGGGGAATCGCCGCCGGACTATCTTCCGGAAGACGATCTCGACCAGTTCGGATCCGCCGTCGCCATCGACGGCGGGGTCGCGGCGATCGGCGCGCCGGGCGACGACTCGGGGCAGGCGCCCAACCTCGTCCACGAAATCGGGTCGATGTACATCTTCACGATGAGCACGGCGACCAACTGGGTGCGCACCAGCAAGTTCTTCCCGAGCGACGGCGAAGCGTCCGACCAGTTCGGAAAGTCGGTCGGCATCAGCGGTGACTGGATCATCGTGGGCGCTCCCGGCGACAACGACCGTGGGGCCGGGTCGGGCTCGGCCTACTTCTTCCACAAGTCCGGCACGCAGTGGACCGAATACTCCAAGATCATCGGCAGCGGCGTGGGACAGGGGAGCGCATTCGGCGCTTCGGTGGCGATCAGCGGCGACATCGCGTTCGTGGGCGCGCCCCAGAATTCCGGCCAGCTCGACGGGCCGGGCCGGGTGTACGTCTTCGTGCGCGATGCCAGGACCGGCGTGTGGAACGAAACGCAGATGCTCACGCGCGGGGGTGACACGGTCTTCACCGACGGGTTCGGCATCTCACTCGCGCTGCACGGCAAGCGCATCCTGGTCGGAGAGGCCACCGGGGCCGGTTCCGCGCACGTCTTCATTCGCGACGGGCTGGGCGTGTGGGATCCCACGGCCGTGCTCGCGGCGAACGACGGCACGGTGGGAGACGCCTTCGGTTCCGCCGTGGCGCTGGGGGACGAATGGGCGTTCGCGGGCGCCAGCCTGGACGACGTCGGCAACGCGACGAACATCGGATCGGTGTACGCCCTCTACTTCGTTGCGACGGTCTCCGACGTGGTCGCCTCCGACGGCGGGTTCGACGACCGCGTGCACATCACCTGGACCGACCACTCGATGACCGAAGAGGGCGTCATCATCTACCGCGACGGCGTGGAGTACGACCGCCTGGGGCCGAACGCGAGCTTCTACGACGACTTCGACGCCGAGCCCGGCCGCACCTATGAGTATCAGGTGTCGGCGATCAACCAGTTTGCGGGCTTCGAAGCGGACCGGGTGCCCGATTTCGGGTGGCGGCCGCCCAACGGCAACATCAGCGGGTCGATTACATCGGTGAGCGGCGCGGGCGTGGCGGGGGCCTCGGTGTGCCTGGAGCCGCCGCCGACCCGGGCGCTGCTCTTCGACGGCGTCGGCGGGCACGTGCGCATCCCCGACGACGGCACCTTCAATTTCAACGTCAACGAGAGCTTCACCATCGAGACGTGGTTCAGCTACTCCGGCAGCGATCGCAGCCCGCGCCTGATCTCCAAGCTTGCCAAACCCGGCACACAGGAGCGGCCGATCGACCTCGGGCTGCAGCGGTCGGGACGCGTGTTCTTCACCATGTCGGACGGCGCCAACGTCGCGCGGGTGATGTCGCAGAGGGGGGACCTCAACGACGACACCTGGCACCACGTGGCGTGCGTGCACGACGCGACCGCGCGTTCGCTGCGCCTGTACGTGGATGGCGTTGAAGAGGCCTCGACGAGCACCGCCGCACTGGGCGACGTCACCAACACCAGCGACGTGTTCATCGGCGGAAACGGCCCCGGAACGTGGTACGGCGGGCAGATGGACGAACTGCGCATCTGGAAGGTGGCTCGCTCCGCGACCCAGATCAGCACCATGCGGACCGTCCCGTTGCAGGGCGACGAGAACGGTCTCGTCGGATACTGGCCGATGGACGCGTTCAGCGGCGCGACGATCACGGATTTCGCCGGAGTGGCGCAGTACGGCACCTTCGTGGACGGGGTCTATCGGACGAACAACGTGGCCCCCCTGGACGCGTGCGTGGACACCGACACGGACGGGAATTTCGTGCTGTCGCGGATCCGCTACGCGGAAAACGGCACCGACTTCAAACTGCGCCCGTCCCTCGGTAACCGGCAGTTCTCGCCCGCGGTGCAGCCGGTCACACTCAACAACGGCCACCCGGTCGAAAACCAGGTTCGCTTCTCGGATGTCTCCTCGCACACGATTGCGGGGGTCGTCCGCTTCCAGGGAACCAATTGTTTCATTCCCGACGTGGAGATCCGCGTCGATGGAAGCCCGGCCGGAGGCACCGACAAGAACGGCAAGTTCTCGGTCGCGGTGGACGACGGGTCCCACAGCATCCGGGCCCGGCTCGGAGACCACACCTTCTGGACCGTGTTCGATGGAACGACGTTCAAGACGGACAGCATCACCATCGACGTGCACGACGACATCGACAACTTCCTGTTCCTGGATACGACCACGAGCACGGTGGGCGGTAACGTAGGCGGTGGATGTGATCATTACGTCGGCGAGGTCACCGTGCGCTTCCGTAGCGAGAACAACTGCCTGGACACCACCTTCGTCGGCAATCCGAGCTACACGCTCGACCTGCCGCCGCAGACGTACTTTGCGAGTGCAACCGTGGATCCCGCCACCGTGCCGCCCGAGCTGTCGCGCTCGGACGTGGTCCAGTTCTTCGAGAATCTCGGGGAGCGCGAGGTGAACCTCGAGGCCACCACGGACACGACGCTCGACTTCGTCTACCGGGCGCCGCTGCGCGTGACGATATCCGGCTTCGAGCCGTACGTGGACACCAACTGCCGCCTGGAGCTCGAGGACGGAACCCTGCTGCCGCCGGGCCTGCCGGTGGTGCCGCAGCTCGAGTACGTGGACGTGACCATCCACGTCGAGGAAGACTACGGAAACACGGTGTGTCCGCTCGACTCGGGCCAGGTGGTCGTGTTCGACGAAATATTCGACCAGGAGGACACGCCGGATACGTTGACGGTGACCAACGGCGTGGCGACGTACCAGACGTTCGCCAGCACGCCGAGCCTGGTGCGCGGCCGCACCGAGGGCGGAAAGGACCGCTCGTTCCAGAAGGCGCTCGTGGTCAACACCCGGGTGCCGGGCCGCACGCCGGTTTCCGCGACGCAGTGGGTGCTGGTGACCGGGCACGTCGCACCGGAGGGCGCGAACTTCATCACGGTCCCGACGATGGAGGTTCCGCTGTTCGTCCTGCGCGATCCCCCCGGCGACGGCTCGTACGCCTATCTGGAAAAGGAAACGAGCTCGTGCTTCCGCGTGGATTGGAGCGACTGGACCGTCAGCGGGGCGCTCGGCGGTGGCTGGGAGATCAAGGCCGGCGCCACCACCAAGGCCTTCGTCGGGCTGGGCGCGGGCATCATCACCGCCATCCGGGCCAACGGCGTCACCAAGGGCAAGCTGCTGGCGGGTGTCAAATACTCCTCGGAAACGTCCATGGACCTGTGTTTCACGACCAAGGAACGGTTCAGCACCTCGGCATCGGACGACTACATCGGAAGCGGGGGAGACCTCTACGTG
Source organism: uncultured bacterium (assembly GCA_964500785.1). Classification (GTDB taxonomy): domain Bacteria; phylum Krumholzibacteriota; class Krumholzibacteriia; order WVZY01; family JAKEHA01; genus JAKEHA01. Next base: position 14,422 of record CAZCQM010000023.1, on the reverse strand, counting down.
GGGGCGGGTATCACGTACCTGTTCTCGGAGGTCGGGGTGATCTCGTTGAACGGGTGCGTGGTCGAACAGTCCACGTCCGTGGGCTTCGAGCCGGACGAGATCAACACGACGTTCAATTTCACCGAGAAGCACATCACCGACGAGCTCATTCCCGAGCTCCAGTCCAAGGCCGACTACTACCGCGCGCTGGGAGACACGGAGTCCACCCAGGTCTTCGAGATCATGCGCGACCAGTGGCAGGAATACGTCGACCTCAACCACAGTCTCAAGAAGGAGGCCGTGGTCACCGAGAACCGTTCGTTCAGCGCCGGGGCGGAGTTCGAGTACACGCACACGGTCGATACCACGACCGCGTGGTCCTCGCGGACCGTCGGGTTCGCCAAGTTCGATGCGGAGGCAGGCTTCGAGTTCGGGCCGGAAGGTGTGGCGCATTTCTACCTGTATGGCGCGATCAACTCGGAGGACGACCTGCTGGTGGGCTGGACCAACGGGGATTCGACGAGTACGTGGAGCGTCGGCTACGTCCTGAGCGACGACGATCCGGGAGACGCCTTCACGGTCGACCTGAAGGACGACGGCAGCTACCGGTCACCGGTGTTCGCCGTGCGGGGCGGCAAGAGCTCGTGTCCGTACGAGCCGTGGCCGGATCTCGATACCGGGGCGGCGACCATGGTGCCGCGCGACAAGCCGAAGCTCTTCATCGATCCCAACGTGCGCTTCGGCGTTCCCCCGGACGAGCCGGCGACGTTCAAGCTCACCATCGCCAACCTGAGCGACGAGCAACGGACGTACACCGTGAGCTCGCTTTCCAACAGCAATCCGGGCGGGGCCATCCTGCGCCTGAACGGCAGTCCCGTCGCCGACGGTCTGAACTTCGTCATCGACGGGGTCGGCGGGGCCAACTCGCATGAAGCGACGCTCGAAGTGGAACGCGGCCCCACGCGGTTCAATTATGACAATCTCAGACTCGTCGTCGCGCCCGAGTGCGGTGGCGACGGCGCGACGACCGACTCGCTCAGTTTCAGCGTGTCGTTCGAGGGTTGCAGCAACGTGCGTCTCTCTGGCCCCGACGTGGTGCCGGGCTGGACGTACAACCGCGCCGACAGCGCCGCCGGCCGGAAGATGGAATTCGTGCTGGACCGCTACGAGCTGGCCTCGGGTGCCACCGCGTCCAGCGGTCTCGAGTCGCTCGGCATCCAGTATCGCCGCCTCGGCTCGGGTCAGGAGGGCCCGGGTCCGTGGACGGACATCATCAAGTCGCCGCCCGGAATCATCTCGGACATCTCGAGCGACGGGTCGCCGGACACGGTCCTGACCTGGCGGCCGGACTCGCTGGCCAACGGCGCCTACCTCCCCCTCCTCGACGGCGTCTACGAGCTGCGCGCGTTCACCGAGTGCGTGAACGGCGGGCGCGGCTACTCCGACACCTCGGTCGGCACCATCGACCGGCATGCGCCGACGGTGTTCGGAACGCCCGAGCCCGCGGACCGGCAGCTCTCGCTCGGCGAGGACATCAGCGTGACGTTCAACGAACCGATCGCCTGCACGGAAGACGCGGTGACCGACGTGGCGATGAAATACCTCGACGGACCCTCCGCCGGTGCTGCGATCGCGGTGGACGTGGTCTGCAACGGCAGCACGCTGGTCGTCGCACCGCTCGCGGATCCGGCCGATATGGAGGGACGGCGCCTCGAGGCCACGGTTTCGGGAGTTCGTGACCCGGCCGGAAACGTGATGACGGGCGCGGTCACCTGGGAGTTCGAATATCGCAAGAGTCTGTTCACGTGGGCCCAGACGCGGCTGGTGCGGGAGGTGGCGCTGGGGAATCCGGGCACGGTCGCCGTGGATCTCGCCAACGGCACGCCGCAATCGATCGATTACACCATCACCGAGGTGCCCGCCTTCCTGACCATCACACCGGGCGAGGGGACCGGTCAGCTGGCGGCGGGAGGGATCCGCACCGTGACCTTCGCGGTCGACGACGCGCTGGCCGGCGGCAGCCACAGCGGTCAGGTGACCGCCATCGGGACCGACGCGACCGGCACCGACACGCTCGGCGTGGCGGTGATGGACGTCCATCTCGACGTGGCGTGCACGCCCCCGGTGTGGAGCGTGAACCCGGGTGCGTTCGAGTACAGCATGGCCGTCATCGCGCAGGTGGAGCTCGGCGCCGGGGGTCCGAAGCTCACGGGACCGGGCGACCGGCTGGCGGCCTTCGTCGGCAACGAATTGCGCGGCGTGGCGACTCCGGCGGTAGCGGGAGCGGACACGCTGCTGTTCCTGACGGTGTACAGCAATCGCGTCAGCAACGAAACGGTCCACTTCGAGGTCTGGGACGACGATCAGTGCCGGTGGTATTCCAATACCGAGCAGCGTCTCCCCTTCACGAGCGATGACGTGATCGGCAGCACTGCGGCACCGGCGCTGCTGACGGCGGTCGGCACGCTTCCGGCAACGGTCGGCGTATTCAAGATGGACAGCGGCTGGAACTGGTTCTCTACCAATGTCGTTTCGGCGGATATGAGCGTGGTGAACGTGCTCTCGTCGCTCTCGCCGTCGACGGACGACATTATCAAGTCGAGCGTGGCCTTCGCGGTGTTCGATTCCACGACGCCGACCGGGTGGGTTGGCACGTTGACCACACTCGACAACACCTCCGGCTACATGCTGCGCCTGGCCGACGCGGGAACCATCTACCAGGAAGGCACGCCGGTCGATCCCTCGGTGACGCCGGTGCCCATCGACAATGGATGGAACTGGATCGGCTATTTGCCGAGCGTGGCGCGCAGTGTGCCCAACGCGCTGCAGGACCTGGACACCCAGTCGCTCTTGCTCGGCGGGGAAGTCGTCAAGGGACGCGACGGATTCGCGCAGTGGGACGTGAACTGGCTCGGCAACCTCAACCTGCTGGAGCCGGGTCACGGCTACCGGTTGTTCCTGCAGAACGGAACGCTACCGGGCACGTTCGCTTATCCGCCCAACCCGGCCGCCGCCCCGGTGATCGCGGGTCTGAGCGGGGCGCATGCCGCTCCCATTACACAGGGCGGGGAACCGAACTGGCGGGTCGAGACGAGCCGGTTCCAGTACAACATGACGATGATCGCCACCCTGGAGTCCGGCGGCGTCGAAAGCCGCAGCGGCGACGATCTCGTGGCGGCGTTCGTGGGCGACGAGTGCCGGGGCGTCGGCCGGTTGATGCACGTGGATGGCATCGATCGTTATCTGGCGTTCTTGATGATCCACGGAAACGAGTCGGACGGCGGGACCGTGGAGTTCCGGGTGTACAACGCGGCGGAAAAGGTCGTGTACGACGTGGACGGGAGCGTCGAGTTCCGAGCGGACGCCTCGAGCGGCTCGGTGGGAGAACCGTTCGCGCTCACGACGACGCAGCCGCACATGAGCGTTCCGACCGTGTTCCGCCTGTACCAGAACCATCCGAACCCGTTCAATCCGCAGACGACGATTCGGTTCGATCTGCCCCGGGCCGCCCAGGTAAGCGTGCGGATCTACGATGTTCGCGGCCAGCTGGTCAACCGGCTGGTGGACCGGACGTTCCCGCCGGGTGTGCACAGCGTCGTCTGGGATGGCGCGACGTCGACGGGCGGTCGGGCCGCGAGCGGCGTGTATTTCTATGAGCTCAAAACGACCGGGTTCCGCGACGTGAAGAAGATGCTTCTCTTGAAGTAGCGTTGGTGGATCGTTCCGGAATGCACCTTTGTTCAGGAGGTCGGTAATGGCAACCCAGCGTCCCACGAAGGTATGGACATGGTTCCATACGCTGCTCGCTGCTTCCGCGTTGATCGTGGCCCACGCGCCGTCGGCCCGGAGCCAGCCGGAGCTTGCGCAGGAGGGAATTTACTACGCGACGCTGGGGAACAACGCGTCGATCCCGGGCGCCCTGATCGCAATCGACGTGACCACCGGAGCCGGGAGCATCCTGGGGCCGACCGGGATCGTGGGCGGCAACGGCGACGACGGCGTTCCCGCACTCGCGATCCGGAGCACCGGTGAGATCATCGCCATGGAGATCGGGCCGTCGTCGCGGGTGTACCAGATCGACGCGCTCACGGGTGCCGACACCCTGCTTTCCACCACGTCGCTCAATTCTCCTCCCGCGATCGCGTTCGACGGGTCCGATCTCCTCTGGGCCGTCGACGTCGGCGGCACGCTGTACACCCTGGACTATCTCACGGGCATCGCCACGACGATCGGCGCGACGGGCGTGTTCATCAAGGGTATGGCGTTCGACCCGACCACCGGCGTGCTGTGGGGCACGGATGCCAGCGGGGGCGTCTACACGCTCGACAAACAGACGGGGGCGGCGACGCTGGTCGGAAACACCGGCCTGCCGCCGACGTCGGACATCTGCTTCGACGCGGCGGGGACCATGTACGGTTCCAGCGGAGGCGGGTTCGTCACCAACAATCTGATTACCATCGACAGAGTCACCGGAGCCGGCCAGGTGGTCGGATCCATCGGGTACGTTTCCGTGTCGGGGATGGCCACGCGCCACCAGCCGTTCGTGGCCGTCGCCGTACTCTCCTATCGGGCGCTCTGGGCAACGGACCACGTCGAGGTGAGATGGCGGCTGCTCGACCCCACGGGATCGATTTCATTCGATGTCGCCCGGTCCGAGATGGACGCGCCATTCAGGCGCGTCGACGGTCCCCGCATCGGTGTGCTGCATGGCGAGTTCGTCATGGCCGACGAGGACGTCACGCCGGGCCGGGATTACCGGTACCACGTGGCGGTGCTGGAGGAGGGTGTCGAGACGGCGTCGTTCGAGACGCGCGTTGCGGTGCCCGGTGTCCGCACGTCACTCGGGCAGAACTACCCCAATCCGTTCAACCCGAGGACGAGTGTCGCGTTTTCCACTGGCGCGCCCGGCCACGTGACGCTCATTGTGTACAATGCGTCCGGAGAAGCGCTGCGCACGCTCGTGGACGGCGACCGGCCTGCAGGCTCGTTCACCGAGTCCTGGGACGGCAGGGACGAAAAGGGGACCGCGGTTGCGAGCGGCGTCTACTTCTTCCGCCTGCGAGCAGGCAAGGAGACGCTGACACGCAAGGCCGTACTCATCAAGTGAGCGGGGGTAGCGTCCGGCAGGCGGACGTGAGCCAACGCCAGGGAGAAATCAACCATGCCCGATGACACCAACACCGTCCGACTCCACCGCGTGCTTCGCGCATCGCCCGAGCGGGTGTATCGCGCGTTCCTGGACCCCGACGCCATGGCCAAGTGGATTCCGCCGCACGGCTTCACCGGAAAGGTCCATGAGATGGATGCACGCGTCGGGGGCGGGTACAAGATGTCGTTCACGAACTTCAGCACCGGCACGAGCCATTCGTTCGGTGGCACCTACAAGGAGCTCACGCCGCACGAACGCATCCGGTACACAGACAGGTTCGACGATCCCAACCTGCCGGGCGAGATGCAGATCACGATCTCACTGCGTCCGGTCAGTTGCGGCACCGACCTGACCATCGTTCAGGAGGGGATCCCCGCGGCCATTCCACTGGAGTTCTGCTACCTGGGATGGCAGGAGTCGCTGCAGCTGCTCGCGCACGTCGTCGAACCGGAGATCCCCGACGGGGCGTAGCCCAGGCGGGATGAAATACGCGTTCATCATCCATGCGGAGCGGAGGGGCTCGGCTAGTCCTGGGGACTCATCACGAACGCGGATCGCTGGTATCCGTTGCGCTCGATGATGGCGAATATCGCGTCCATGGTGTTCACGTCGAGCTCCGGCGTGCGGGCCAGAACCCAGCCGTACTTGCGGTCCGGTGTGCCGACAGCCACCCAGCGGTAGTCCTCGTCCAGCCCTATTATCCAGTAGTCGCCCCAGAAGGGGCGCCAGCCCAGGAAGCTCACGAAGCTCACCTTGAGTTTCGCGTTGGTGGCCGTGTCGACGACCCTGGCGACACCGACCGCCTCGTCCACGGTTCCATCGTCCTTGATGCACCGGTTGACGACGGTGATGCGTCCATCATCGCGCAGCGTGTATTCCGCGGTGGTCCCACGCGCGCACTGTTTCTGGAAGCGATTGGGAATCTTCGCGACCTCGTACCAGAGACCGACGTAGCGCGAGAGGTCCACCGCGTCCACGGTGGTGACGGGGCGGTCGGCTTTCGAATCGGTATCGGATGAGGCCACGGACACGCCGCCTGCCGGGAGCGCGGATGCCATTACGAGCAGCACCATCGTCTGGCGGACACGTTTCATGGAGCTACCATAGCACGAGCGTTCCGGGTGCGGGACCGAATAAGGCGCTTGTTCGGGCCGCCGTGCGGGCGCTACCATCGCAGAAGCCATCCCCGCCAACCCGGAGCCGGTGTATGGAGCGCGCATCGAGAGAGAGAGTCGACTTGCAGCTTGCGCTGCGCATGGCGGCGCCGTATCTCGCCGTCGGCGTCTTCTGGTGCGGCTTTCACCACGCGTGGCTGGCCATCATCGCCTACCACGTGCAGATTCTGTTCTGGCTCCGGATCACGCGCCCGCGCCTCGAGCGGCCGCGGCCCGGCCTGACGACGCTCCTGATCATCCCCTCCGCGTTCGCCGGCCCGGCGCTCTACGTGCTCCTGCCGCACATCGCGCGTATGGATATCACGCAGTGGCTGCACCGCCATCACCTTGCCGGATCGTCACTCGTCGCCATGACGCTCTACTTCGGGTTCGTCCATCCCATCCTCGAGCAGCTCCACTGGGGTCCGCTCCGCGAGCGCACCGCGGGCGCGCACGCCGCGTTTGCCGGCTACCACCTGCTGGTGCTCTACCTGCTCCTTCCCGTGCCGTGGCTCGCCGCGTGCTTCGCCGTGCTGTGGCTGGTGTCGTGGATGTGGGTGCGGATGGCGCGCGCGAGCGGGAGCCTGCTGCCCCCCATGGGGTCGCAGGTGGTCGCCGACCTGGGGATCGTCCTCGTCGCCGCCTTCGCCCATTTCAAATGAGCGGGCGGGCTCCCCCGGGGAAATGAGTGACAACCGTCCACGCCCCGCGGAGAAGCCCACCTATGAGAACTGGCGGCCCGCCCGCGAAGGGACTATGCTCGTTGCCCGGCGCGCGTGTGGTAAGGCGCCCGGGAATCGCGCGGTCGGTCGAGATCCGCAAGCTCCAATGGCGGACCACCCGGAGTAGTCGGGCGCACGGTCGTGACCGTGGGGAGGCCACGAACATGGAATACGTGATTACCTGGCGGGACGGTTTTCTCGAGGCGAAGACCCGGGGTGAGGCGACCGTGGAGGGGATCGCGGAGATGATCTCCGGGGTCGTCTCCCACGAGAAGTGGGAGCACGGCGGCGCGCTGCTCGTCGATCACAGCGAGCTCAACGCGGGCCCGCTCACCCTCGCCCAGATCCGCTCCCTCGCCGATATGGCGGCGGAGGCGGGCGACCGGGTCGGCCCGGCGCGGATCGCCCACGCGGTTTCCCGCGACCTGGAATTCGGACTGGTCCGGATGTGGGAGTCCTTCGTCTCGCTCCAGTGGGAAGCGCGCCTCAAGGTATTCCGGTCGCGGGACGAGGCGATTGCGTGGCTGAAGGAGCCGGAATGACACCGAGAATTCCACAGAACGAGAAAGCCGCGACTTTCCTCTCCCTCCACACCCGCGGCAGGCTGCTGGTCCTGCCCAACGTCTGGAATCCGCTCGGCGCCCGCATCCTCGAAGCCAAGGGCTTTCCCGCCGTCGCGACGGCGAGTGCCGCGGTGTCGGCCTCCCTCGGATTCAAGGACGGGGAGAGAATCACGCGCGATACGATGATCGACATGATCGGACGCATCGCGCGCAGCGTCGACGTGCCCGTGACTGCGGATATCGAACGTGGATACGGCCGCACGCTATCCGAGCTGCAGGAGACCATCCGTGCTGTGATCGACGCGGGTGCCGTGGGTGTCAACCTCGAGGACGGGCTCGGGGACGGCGGGGGACTTCGCCCGGTCGAGGATCAGTGCGCGCGGATCGCGGCGGCACGGGAGGTTGCGGCGCACCATGACGTGCACCTGGTGATCAACGCGCGTATCGATAGCTACGAATCCGGGGTCTTTACGAGTGCCGGTGACGCTACCGAAGACGCCGTCTCGCGCGCCGACGCCTACGTGCGCGCCGGGGCCGACTGTGTCTACCCGATCGGCCCGGGCGACGAGGCCACCGCCCGTGCGCTTCGCTCGCGGATCGCCGCTCCAATCAACATCCTGGGATCGCCGGGCGCCGCGCCGCTGGCGGTGCTGGAGTCGATCGGGGTCAACCGGGTGAGCTTCGGCCCGTTCGTCCTTCGGTCGCTCCTCCGGAAGTTCCTCGACATCGCGGACGGATTGATGAACCGGAAGGACCCGTCGGGCATGCGCGACATGCTCTCGAGAATCGAGGCGGGGGAGTACCTGCTCGACGGTCCGGAATGAGGCCGCGGCACGTGACCGCTCTCCCGCCGGCCCGCACGCCGGCGGCCGGCCGGTGTATCATGAGTGTAGCCGCACGGGAGCGCGTCGCATGACGATCGAGGGCTGGCAGATCATCGCGACCTACGGGTCCATCTGGGACTGCGAGCTGGACGCGGGCCGTCTCGAGGACGCCGGCATCCCCAATCTCATCGACCGGCGGGGAGCCGTCGGGATCACCGGCCCCGGCCTCGCGGGGGGGACGAGCCTGTTCGGGGTGACCCTTCTGGTTCCCGACGAGCACGCCGACGAAGCGCGGCGGATTCTGGGCGACGGGGGAACCTCCGCCTCGCCGCCGCCGTAGTCCGGGGTACCCTGGCCGCGGGAAGCGCAGGCCGGTCATGTGTCAATTCTCCAAATCGTTCTTTGTGCTTTCGGCCGTCCTGCTGATCGCGGCGGCCGCCCCGTTGCCCGCCGGCGCTGCAGGCGACGACTCCGAAGCGACCTTCCCGCTGAAAGGCCGCCACGGTATCTGGATCCGCGGGGGAATGCTGAACCGGATCACCGTGGATAACACGGTCACCAACGGCAGTGTGAGCACCGAGGCCCGCGACCACGGCACCGTGGGGTCACTCTGCTATGCCTACTGGGTGGACCAGGAGTGGAGTATCGGGCTCTCCGCAAATTTCCTCGACGCCGGCGCGAGCACCTCGGTAACCGTGGGGCAGGTCACCTCCGAGGCGGCGACCGTGACGTCCGTCCTCTTCGGCGCGCACTACTGTCCGGCCGCGCTCTCCATCGGACGCTCCGTGAAGCCGTTCGCGTCCGCTTCCGTCGGCCCCTACATGGGATCCGCGACGAACAGCCATGTCGGGCCGACCGTCGTCGAGAACACGTCGGTGTCCGATTCGGCCGTCGGCCTGCAGGTGGAGGTCGGGGCGGACGTGTTCTTCGCCACGCGATTCACCGCGGGTGTCGCGCTGGGATACGATTTCGTCTCCGCCTTCGACCGCCAGATCGGGAGCCACACGAACTACAGCGGTCCGGAGTTCTCGCTGGGCCTGGGGTTCCTGCTGGGCGCGGGCCGGTAGCTTCTTCGTCGTGACCGCTACTCCCGGTACAACGACTTGACCGCGCCCCAGGTGCTCGTCTGCGCCGAAACCGGCACCTCGCCGAACCCGAGGCACATCACCGTGCCCCCGGTGAAGTTACCCGCGACCCCGTCGCACGTCGTGAACGTGGGATTTCCGGCGACCGTGCCCGCGATCGTCGGACACCCGGTGTGGAAGCACACCGTGCCGGAAAACGGAACGAACATGGTCAGGGTCATCTCCGCGATCACGATCAGGTCTCCCTGCGCGACCGGGCACGTCATCGGATCCGGCCGCACGCCCTGGCTGCAGGCGTCCGCGTAGACGCTCACGTCGTACGGGCTCCCGGCGGGGAGACCGGTGGGACCGAGGATGATCCCCGCCACCGAACCGTTCGGCTCGACCACCGGAATGTCGAAGCTGGCGACGCCCCCGAAGGGCACGCGCGCGACGACGTACACGGGAGTCGGTACGTTGACGACGAGATCACCGCAGCTGGTCGTCCCGAGCGGATCGAAGAAAAGCCCGATGTGACCCTCGACAAGGCTGCTGGTCGTCGGTGGGGGTGGACACTGTCCGGCGACGACGGTGGGGAGGCAGAGGGCGATGACGGAAACCACGAGCGCGGGAAGGGGCATCCTTCTTAGCACGCTGGTCATGGCTCACCTCCTGTGGATGGGGAAAGTATACCACACGCGCCTGCCATCCACAGCGCCGGCGTCCTTGCCCGCGTCCCAAAATCTCTCATTTCTGGAACCCGCTGCGTATACATGCGTTTATGAGAGAGAGGGGACGCGCCCGATCGTGTCCGTCATCACTTCATCATGACCGGGAGGCAGCCGTGCACCGCGCGCACCGAATATATCTTTCACTTTTCGTCACCCTGCTCGGGGCGGCAACCGCCTGCAGCGGGCCGTATCTCGACATCCAGCAGCCCAGTGCCACCGTTTCCAGCGACAGCTCCGCCACGTACACCGCCGTCGTCCTGAATCGTGACAACGGGAACGTCATCTGCCGTCGCAGCGCCACACGCGAACCCGTCACGGTACAGGCGTGGGCCTCGAATGACGCCACGCTGGACCGAAAGACCGACCGGCTCCAGGGCGAGTGGACGGTTCAGTCCACGATGAAGCCCGGCGATTCGTGCACCACGACCCACACCACCGGGCCCTTGAAGCCGGGGGACCGCTATCTGATCATCGAAGCGGCGTCGGGACCGAGTATGACGCTGAGCGTGTGCCGGAAGAACGACGTGTGGGAAGCGATCCCCATCTCGCCGTAGGTGAAGAGCGGCACGACTCACGGAGCCGGCAGCCCAACGATGGTGGGCCGGTGCAGGAAGCTCTGATCGTCCCCGATGACGATGCGACCCGGGAACGTGCCATGCGCGGTCACCAGACCCAGCTCCGTGACATCGACGGGGACGTCGAAGACAACGGTGTGCGTGAACGACTCCCCGGCGTCCACGGTACTGTCAAGCGGCTCCCCGGCGCCACTCGCGCTTTCCAGCGCCCGCTGGCCGTACGGTGAAGGGTCGATTCTCCGCCCACGCGGATCCACCAGATAGACGGCGGCGTCGCGCGCGCGCTGGCTGACGCGCCGGGCGCGGCTGCTCACCTCGACCGTCACCAGCCAGAACGTCCCGCGCGCCCGCACGGTGCCGATGGCGGCCCGTCGTTCCACACCCTCCACCGACAGGCACCAGTCGTCGAAGCAGCGCGGTTCGTGCATCGGCACCACGCGCTGCGGACCGAGCAGGGAGACGAGGACCAGAATGATCGCGTATGCGCCGACGTAGGTGGCCAGCACGACGCCGAGACGCCGCACGCGATCGAAGCGTCGCGCGATCAGTCCCTGCACCATCCCGAAGACGCACGTCAGGACGACCAGGACGGAGACGATCAGCAGGGGATCGAAGAGATTCATCGCCACTCTCCATCCAATTTCGTATCGTAGGGCTCCATGGTCACGCTTCGAACCGAATTTTATGAACGACGTGACGATGACTGTCGAGCGTATTGTATCGCCCGGCGGGGCCGTTCGACGAGGTTGTCGCCGGCGGCCGGGAGGGACGGATGACCGAACCGACAACCGGACTCGTGCTCCTGACGGGCGCCAGCGGGTACGTGGGCGGACGGCTGCTCCCGTTGCTCGAGGAACGGGGGTTCCGCGTGCGCTGCCTGGCCCGCCATCCAGAGATGGTCCGCCACCGGGTCGGTCCGTCCACCGACGTCGTCGCGGGCGACGTCCTGGACCGCGCGAGCCTCGATGAGGCTCTGCGCGGCGTCCACGCCGCCTACTACCTCGTCCACTCGATGGGGTCGACGGGGTCGTTCGAGGAGGCGGACCGGCGGGCGGCGCGCAACTTCGGCGACGCGGCGAAGGCGGCCGGCGTCGAGCGCATCGTCTATCTCGGAGGACTCGGTCGCGAAGACGAGGAGCTCTCTCCCCACCTGCGCAGCCGGCAGGAAGTCGGACAGGTCCTGCGCGAGTCCGGAGTGCCGGTGCTCGAGTTTCGTGCGTCCATCGTCATCGGCTCGGGCAGCCTCTCCTTCGAGATGATCCGCTCGCTGGTGGAACGGCTGCCGATCATGATCACCCCGAAATGGGTCAACGTTCCGGCCCAGCCGATCGCGATCGGCGATCTGCTGGAGTATCTGGCAGCGGCGCTTCTTGTGCCGGTCTCGGAATATCGCGTATACGAAATCGGCGGTGCCGACCAGGTGTCCTACGCCGATATCATGCGCGTTTATGCGCGGCTCCGCGGACTCAAGACCCGCATGATCCCGGTGCCGGTCCTGACGCCGTACCTGTCCAGTCTGTGGCTCGGGCTCGTGACTCCGTTGTATGCGCGCATTGGTCGCAAGCTGATCCAAAGCATCGTCCACCCCACGCTGGTGCGCGACGATGCCGCCGTCCACGCCTTCGACGTGCGCCCGGTCGGCGTCGAGGAAGCGGTGCGCCGGGCGCTCGAGGACGAAGAGCGGCACTTTGCGGCAACGCGCTGGTCGGACGCGCTGTCGTCGTCCGGGGAACCGAGATCGTGGGGTGGCGTGCGCTTTGGTCCGCGGCTGGTGCATTCACTGACCGCGCAGGTCGGGGTGCCGCCGGCAGACGCATTCAGGCCGATCGAGAGGATCGGGGGCGAGACGGGATGGTACGCGTGGAGACCGCTGTGGCGGTTGCGCGCCTTCCTCGACCTGCTCGCCGGGGGCGTGGGCATGCGGAGAGGGCGCCCCTCGCCCACGACACTGCATGTCGGCGATACGGTCGACTTCTGGCGCGTCGAGGCGATCGAACCCGACCGGCGGCTGCGACTCGCCGCCGAAATGAAGTTGCCCGGGCGCGCGTGGCTGGAGTTCGAAGTCACGGGCGAGGGTGCATCATCGACCATCCGCCAGACGGCGATCTTCGACCCGGTCGGGTTGAGCGGAAGGGCCTACTGGTACGCCCTCTTCCCGGCACACGCACTCGTATTCAATGGGATGCTGCGCGGAATTTGTCGCGCGGCGGCATCGCGCGTCATGGGAGAGTGACCGGTGTGCCGTGATGAGTGCGTGTGGTAGACTCGCTGACGGAGGCAGGGAAATCGCATTGCAGGAGGTGCGCATGCCGAATCGAGCTCTGTGGACGGGCGGTGGAATCGCGGGCATCGTATCGGTTATCTGCTACACGCTCGCCATTACGCTCCCCTGGCCGGATACACAGACCGGTGTTGTGACGTCGCTGCTGGTCGTGAGTGCATGGCCGATCCTGAGTATCGTGTACAGCTACGCGCTCTACGATTACATCGCCGCGGAGCGGCGGAGCACCGCCAACCGTCTCGGCTTCGTGTTCGCCGTCGCCGCCTTCGCCACCGTGCTTTCCATGATCGTGGTGCAACTCGCCGTGGGCGCGGGTATGGACGAGATCAGCGCGGGGCTGGATGCGCAGACATCGAACGCGCTCCGGCGGGGTCTGCGCCTGATAGACCACGGGCTCGACGTGGCGTGGGACATCCTGATCGGGATGGCGTTGATCTTCTCGGGACTCGCGCTGCGCCGGCGCAGCGGCTTCGGGCCCATCTGGGCGTTCATCTCCGTGCTCCTCGGTGCGATGCTCATCGCCTTGAATGCCGCCACCTTCCCCTGGCCTCCGGCGGATCGGGGACTGGTGGACGTCGGGCCGGCGATCGGGCTCTTCGTCATCGCGCTCGCAACCCGGCTGGTCTTCCTCGCGCGGCGCGCCCGCTCTGAGCCCTGACCGAGAAAATCCCCGCCGCCCCTTGCATTATTCCGCCATCCGCGAGAACTTGGATGGATAGGCGGCCGGATCCACCTTTCCCGGCCCCAGGGAGGCAACCACAAAACCACCAACGATATCGCCGCGCCCGGCGCGGGCGATCAGGAGGTGACCCAATGTCGAAAGATACTTTTGACGAGACCTTCAGCAAGAACCCACCCGAGAACTACGAACGCTTCTTCGTCCCCGCCATCGGCCGGCCGCTCGCCACGAATCTCGTTCAGGTCGCCGCGCTCCGCACGGGAGAGCGCGTCCTGGATGTCGCGTGCGGGACGGGCGTCGTCGCCCGGCTCGCCTCCGAGCAGGTCGGCACCGAGGGCAGCGTCACGGGTCTGGATCTGCACCCGGGAATGCTCGAAGTGGCGAAGTCGGCCACGCCGTCCACCCTGTCGATCGACTGGCACGAAGCGAGCGCGGATTCCATGCCCCTGCCCGATGAGACATTCGATGCGGCGTTTTGCCAGATGGGGCTGCAGTTCATGCCCGACCCGGGCGCCGCGCTCAAGGAGATGCGACGTGTCCTCAAAAGCGGCGGGCGCGCCTTCGTGAACGTTCCCGGGCCGACGCCTCCCTTGTTCGAGGTCTTCGCAAATGCGATGGGGAAGCACATCAACCCCGAAGCCACCGGCTTCGGCAGGCACGTCTTCTCGCTCCACGACACCACCGAGATCGAGAAACTCATG
>CAZCQM010000022.1:11607-22757 GCA_964500785.1 uncultured bacterium | reverse complement strand
GACTATTTCTCCAAACGCTGGAAGCTCTCCGTCGAGGAGATCTTCGACCGCCTCGTGGCCGCGGGGTTGAACTCGATGCCCGGTGGCGGCGCGGAGGTGTTCTCGAAGCGCGTTGCGAAGGAGCTGCGCTACACGGGCAAGGCCCAGGCCGCGCGCTGGCTCGAGATCCACGCCATGGCGCACGCGCGCGGCATTCCGTCCAACGCGACGATGCTGTACGGGCACATCGAGACCTACGCGGAGCGTGTCGAGCATCTGCGCCTGCTGCGTGAGCAGCAGGATGCAAGCGGCGGGTTCCTCGCCTTCATTCCGCTGGAATATCAGGTCAGCGTGGAGCAGATCGTCCCGCGGCACGCCTCCGCGCTCGACGATCTCCGGACCATCGCCGCTTCGCGCCTCTTGCTCGACAACTTCCCGCACGTGAAGGCCTACTGGATCATGCTCCAGGAGGAGACGGCCGGAGTGGCGCTGAATTTCGGCGCCGACGACGTGGACGGCACCATTTCGAAGGAGCGCATCGCCCACGCCGCGGACGCCCGCAGCCCCGCGGGGTTGACGCGCAAGGCGCTCGTGAGGCTCATCCGGGACGCGGGCAAGACGCCGGTCGAGCGGGACGCCCTGTACAATGAAGTCAAGGTCTACGACGCCGACGCCGTTGCGGAGGTCGTCGACGACACGTACCGCCCGGTGCAGCGCAGCCGCGAATCGCCGCGCGCCGGACGGCCCCTCGAGCGAAACGTGAGGTGACGACATGAAACGCGTGGTCATCGTCGGCGCCGCCATCCTGGTGATCGCGATCATCGGAATAGCGGTCTATCTGTACAACAACATCAATTCCATCGTCGAAAGCGCCATCGAGAAGGATGGATCCGCGACTCTCGGAACGGGCGTGCACGTGGGGTCCGTCGACATCTCGCTCAAGTCGGGACGCGGAACCATCCGCGACCTGGTCGTCGACAACCCCGACGGATTCAGCTCCGAGAAGGCGTTCCGCCTGAGCGAGATCACCGTGGACATCAAGGTGGCCTCTCTGAGGGAGGATCCCATCGTGATCGAGACGGTCCGCATCATGGATCCTCAAGTGCGCGCGGAGCTCAATGACAAAGGGAAGAGCAACATCGGTGTCATCAAGGACAACGCAGAGCGGGCACAGGGTGGATCGAGCAAGTCGACGTCGAGCAAGGAAGACAGCGGCTACGAGAAGCGTTTTCTCATCCAGTCGTTCCGCTTCGAAGAGGGTGCCGTCGCGGTGGACGCAACCGCGCTGGGACGGGGAAGCATGGAGGCCAAGTTGCCGCCCGTCGTTCTGTCCAATGTCGGCGCGCCCAACGGCGACACGCCCGAGGGGATCGGGAAAACGGTGACGAAGGCGTTCCTCGGAACGGTGGTGAACGTCGTATCGAAAGAAGTCGAGAGCCGCGCCGTGGACGCCGCGAAGGACGCCGCCACCGATGCGGCCAAGAAGAAGCTGCAGAACATCCTGAAGTGACAACGCCGCGGGGGACCTCCAGACCATGATTCGCATCGGCAAGATACCCTTTCTCAATTGTGCGCTGTTCTTCCACGGCCTCGAGAACGAGGCCGGCATCCAGCTGGAGCCGCTCGTGCCGCGCGCCCTGTCGAGCGCGGCCGCCGAGGGCGAAGTCGACGCCGGGCCGGTCCCGCTGGTGACGGCGTGGGAGATCGAGAGCCGTTTCGAACCGCTGGACGCCTTTTGCATTTCCACCATCGACCGCGCGCGGAGCATTCTCTTCTTCTCCAAGCGGCCCTTCGATCGCCTCGACGGCGCGGAGATCGGTATTACCAATGAGACGTCGACGTCCGTCCGCCTGCTCAAGGTGCTGCTCGCACACACCTGGCGCGCGCGGCCGGCGCGCTTCACGCACCTCGACTGGCCCAACAACGACGCATTCCTCTTGATCGGCGACGAGGCCCTGATGCACCGGCGCGGCGTGAAGGATTATCCGCACGTCGCCGACCTGGGAGAGGTCTGGCACGCGTGGACCGGACTGCCCTTCGTCTTTGCGCGCTGGATGGTTCGCCGCGATGTGCCGGAGTCGGATCGGACGCGCGTCATCGCCATGTTGAACCGATCCATCGAGGAAGGGTGGGCCCACTTCGACCGGGTCGTGTCACCGCGCGGGCACGATCTCACCATGACCGTGGACGAAATGAGAGAGTACCTGGAGGGATTCCGGTTTCGCATGACCGACGCCGAGCACGAAGCCGTGCGCCGGTTTCGCGACCTCGACGCCGCACTGCGCGAAGCCGGCACCGCTCCGGGCGTTCCGCGCGTATGAGCCCGGAACGCCGCAGGAAGAAAGGTCCCGCCGGGACCGGGTCGCGGGCGGCGAAGCCTCGCGCCGGCGTCACACCACTGGTTCGCGTCACCGGCATCGGTGGCTTCTTCGTCAAGAGCGACGACCCGCAGGCACTCATGGAATGGTATCGAAGGCATCTGGGGATCGACTTCGACCCGGCCGGCGGGTGGTCGTTCCGCTGGCGGGACGAACGCGACAGCGAACGGATCGGTCACACCGTTTTCAGCCCGTTCGCGAAAGACTCGGACTACTTCGAACCGAGCGAGCTCCCCTACATGTTGAACTTCCGGGTGGCGGACCTGCACGCGCTGCTCAAGGCGCTACGCTCCGCCGGCGTGCACGTGATCGGAAAGGTCGAAGAGTATTCCTACGGCAAGTTCGGCTGGATCATCGACCCGGAGGGGCGGAAGATCGAATTGTGGGAGCCCCCCGACGACGACGACGGTGCGTGACGCTCACGGGAAGCCGGTCTACAGGTAGCCCAGCGCGCGCAGTCGCGCGATCTCTTCCTCGTCGAGCTTGAGCTCCTTGTTCTGAATGCCGCGTGCAAGGCGATACTGCGTCACCGTGCGTTCGTAGTCGTCAAGAAGCTTGCGATAACGACCCGTCACTTCTGGGCGGTCCAGCACCAGCGAGCGTCGCTCGCCGGGATCCTCGCGCAGATTGTACAACTCTTCGCGGCCCGTCGTGGCCGAGCGGATGTACTTCCAGCCATCGCCGATGACGGAATCGAAATTGGATCGGAAAAGCGTACCCCCGCAGTAGATCAGGCGGTCGGGCGTGGACGGCGCCGACGTTCCCTCGAGATACCCGCGCAGGGACATCGCATTGGGCGTGTCCACCGGGGGAAGACCGCACATGTCGAGGACGGTCGGGGTGACGTCGGCGACGCACACGTAGTCGTCGACCACCCGGCTCTGGTGGGAGCCCGGGAGCTTGATGATCAGCGGCACGTCGACGAGCTCGTTGTAGAGCACGTGCCCGTGCTCGAAGCCATCGTGATCCCAGAATTCCTCGCCGTGATCCACGGCAAATATGAGGAGCGTGTCGTCGTAGAGGCCGGCGGCCTGCAGGCGGTCGAGAAAGCGCCCGATCTGTGTGTCCACGTAGCGCACCTCGGCGTCATAGAGCGACCGCGCCCACGCCCGCCGGGCGGGGTCGCCGAACAGGTCCATGCTGGGGCGCGTCGCCGAGTCGATGTCGAGCGAGAGTCCCAGCTGATCGTCCACGTTCATCCTCTCCACGTACTCCGGCGGCGGCGTGTACGGCAGGTGCGGATCGAGATAGTGAACCCAGAGGAAATACGATTGGTCCCTGTGTTTTTCCGTGAACGCGATGGCGGCATCCGTCAGGTCGCGGGTTGCCCCGGCGACGGTGAGCGGCTCGACGCGAATCCTCTTCGCGACCTCTTCGCAGAAGCTGACCGGCGCGATGGGCATGGCCGGCATGTGAAATTCCTGGAAGCCCTGCGCAAATCCCCGATGCGGAGCGAGAATCAGGTTCGTGACATACGCGCTCGTCAGATATCCGGCGTTTCGGAAGCACTCCGCGAGCGTGTCGAGGGTATCGGGCAGAACTGCCGTCGACAGGGCCACGCCGTGCTGGCGCGTGGTGAGGCCGGTCATGATGGACGCGAACCCGGGTAGCGTCCACGAGGAGGCCGTAATCGTATTCCGGAACAGGCAGCCGTCGGCGGCGATGCGATCGATATTGGGTGTCGACACGGTGGTCGAGCCGTAGCACGAGACGGCGTCCCGCCGTAGCGTGTCCACCGAAAGCAAGATGACGCGCTTGACGGTGCCGCGCGCATGATTGCCCCCGAGCGGAGACCGGTTCGTCCGCAGCGCGTACGTTCCGGCGAGGCCGCAGAGCAACAACAGCGCGGACGCCGAGAGGACGACCCTGACCCACGTCCGATACGACAACGCCGACACCACCCGCGCGAGCACAACGACCGCCACCAGCAGACCGATCAGCACGAGGATGAAGCGGACCGACGTCACGTCGCCGATACCGACGAACCCGATCCACCCGGCGGTGACGGCGGCGAGGAGAGCGAGCGGCAGCGCGCGGCCGGCGAAGCCGATGAACCCCGCCCCGGCCTCGTTGTCCGCGGACCGCGCCGCCGACCGGGTCAGGGCGTACGCCCCCAGCGCGGTCACGACGCCGACCAGGCCCACGACGGTCAGCTCGAAGAGGCCGCCGACGACGTTCCGAAACGACCCGACGTGGTAGGCGATCGCCGCGGCCCCCGTCCCCGTCGCGGCCGCCACCGAGAGGGCCGTCGCGTCGACGCGCGCGCCCCGGAACAGGAAGGGGGCGAACAGCCAGCGCACGAGGAGGAACAGGACGAGCGTCAGGAGAAAGACGCCGGCCACGCCCGTCACGGCGAAGGGGAGGGACCTGAAGCGCGAGCCGGCCGCGACGAATCCGGCGGAGGCGTCGATACTCGCCACGCACAGACCGACGGCGCACCCGACGGGAATCGAACGTAAGAAGTCGCGTGACACGGATTTCGCCTCCTCGGTTGGCACGCCATTGTACGGGTTCGCGGCGCGGCGCCGTCAAGGCATCTTTGACCGGCGCGGGAGAAGCAGGTACACTGGTCCCCATGCTTGACGCCGTTCGACGCAAGGTCTCCGTTGGAGATCGGATTTCCCGAGAAGAGGGTCTTTACCTCCTTCGGGACGCTCCGTTGCTCGAGCTCGCACCCCTGGCGATGGCGAGGCGCTGGCAGCACAATCCCGACCCGCGCATCACCTTCGTCATCGACACCAATCTCAACTACACGAACGTGTGCGATGCCTTCTGCACGTTCTGCGCGTTCTATCGAACGCCGGGACAACAGGGCGAATACACGTATTCCATCGAACAGATGATGACGCAGTTTGCGCGCGCCGGCGAGATGGGATGCACCACCGTCCTCCTCCAGGGCGGGCTCAACAATGCCATTCCGTTCGACTACTACCTCGATCTCGTGCGCGAGACGCGACGGCGCTTCCCGGGGATCCACCCTCATTTCTACTCCGCTCCCGAAGTGATGAAGATGAAGGAAGTGTCGGGCCTGTCGCTCGACGACGTGCTCGCGCGCCTCTACGACGCCGGCCTGCGATCGATCCCCGGCGGCGGTGCGGAGGTACTCTCCGATCGCGTGAAGCCGCACATTTCCAAATTGTGGCCCAAAGCCACCACGAAAGACTGGGTGGACGTACACCGCGCCGCACACCGCGCCGGCATGCGCTCGACGGCGACGATGATGTACGGGCACGTCGAGGAGGACGAAGACGTCATCGAGCACCTCGACGTGGTACGCGCGCTCCAGGACGAGACGAAGGGATTCACCGCATTCGTTCCCTGGAGCTACAAGCGCGACCAGAATCCGCTCGCGCGCAAGGTCAAGACGGAGGCGGGCCCCAATCGCTACCTTCGCATCATGGCGGTGTCACGCATCTTTCTGGACAATTTTGAACACGTGCAGGCGTCCTGGTTCTCGGAAGGCAAGAAGACCGGCGTGGTCGCGCTCCGTTTCGGCGGCGACGATTTCGGCGGCACCATTTTCGACGAGAACGTGATGCAGGAGGCTGGCTTCTTCAATCGCACGACGGTCGACGAGATCGTCGCGCTCATCCGCGACGCGGGCTTTGCGCCCGCGCAGCGCACGACGCTCTATGAGATCGTCAGGGAGTTTCCTCCTGCGGCGGCGGACCGGGGGATCGAAGAGGCGACGCACGAAAGGAGTGCGTGAATGAAGTTCAATATCGCGATTGTAGTGGGTTTGTGCGCGCTCTGCCTCACGGCGGGGGAGGTGGCGGCGAGTGGATTCGGGGTTCGCGCCGGTCTGGGGATCGATCCCGATCAGGCCGTCGTCGGTCTCCAGGGGCAGATGAACAAGAAGGAGCTCGCCGCGTTCAATCTGGCCCCGAGCCTTGACTTCGGTTTCGGCGACGACGTCACGACGATTTGCGGTAATCTCGATTTCCTGCTGGTCTTGAGTCCGCCGGACAGCCGCGGCGGCCTGTACGCGGGCCTCGGTCCCACGCTGACCTACTGGGACTTCAAGAACGTCAAGAACGACACTGAGATCGGATTGTCGCTGGTGGCGGGCCTCCGCTTCGGCGCGGGAACGGGGGGGAACGCCTATACCGGCGAAGTTCGATTCGGCATCGGCGACGCTCCGGACGTGCGGATCCTGGTCGGCATGTTGTTCGGGCTCTAGGGGCGGTGGCCCACGAATTGGGGCGTCGCCCCATCGCCGTCTCGAAATGACGTGGAACGGAAAATGACAGCCGGTCGCACATGATGGAACGCCCGGTTCGAATCGCCCTCGTTCAGCAGCGCGCCGGCGCCGATCGGGAGGACAATCGCCGCCGCGGCCTGGCCGCCGTCGAGCGCGCCGCCGCCGAAGGGGCCCGTGTCGTCGCCTTCGCCGAGCTCGCCTTCGAGCCCTTCTACCCCCAGAATCCCGCGGGCGCCGATACGCTGGCACTCGCGGAGCCCGTCCCGGGACCCACCACGGAGGCGTTCTGCGCACTCGCCCGGCGGCTCGGCGTCGTGATCATCCTCAATTTGTATGAGCATGCCGGAGCGCGTGCGTTCGACGCGTCACCCGTGATCGACGCCGACGGACGGTTGCTCGGCGTCACGCGCATGGTTCACATCACGGACTACGCGTGTTTCCACGAACGCGGCTACTACGCGCCCGGCGACCACGGCGCGCCGGTCTACGACACGGCGCACGGCCGCATCGGTGTTGCGATCTGCTACGACCGCCACTATCCGGAGTACATGCGCACCCTCGCCCTGAACGGCGCGGAAATGGTGGTGGTACCGCAGGCCGGTTCGGTGGGCGAATGGCCCGACGGGCTCTACGAAGCGGAGATGCGCGTGGCGGCGTTCCAGAACGGCTACTTCGTCGCGCTCGTCAACCGTGTGGGCCAGGAGCCGCGCCTCACCTTCGCGGGGGAGTCGTTCGTGTGCGATCCCACCGGCCTCGTGCTCGCCCGCGCGGGCGGCGGCACCGAGGAGATCCTCACGGCGGAGCTGGATCTGTCCGCCGTCGAGCGCTCGCCGGCCCGCACCCTCTTCCTCCGCGACCGGCGTCCGGAGCTGTACGGAGACTGGCTGCGCCGCTAGGCGAGCCGACCCGATGGCCGGCTGGCGCATTCTCTCCCTGGACGGCGGTGGAATCCGCGGTCTCATCACCGTCATCGTGCTCCAGCGTTTGAACGGCCACCCGCGCATCGCGGGATGGCTGGACGATATCGACCTCTTCGCCGGCACGTCGACGGGGGGGATCCTGGCGCTCGCCCTGGCGCACGGTCTCGACCTCGATGCGATTCGCGATCTCTACGTCGACAAGGGAAAGGACATCTTCGACGATTCGTGGATCGACGATGTTCTCGACCTCGGGCGCATCGCCGGTGCGGAGTACGACAACAAGAACCTCGCCCGCGAGCTCCGGCGCATCTTCGGAAACACGACACTCGGCGATCTGCGCCGCCGCGTTCTCGTGACGGCGTTCGACCTGGACAACGGCGACGATCGGGCCCATCCGGTCGGGCCGCAACAGCGGATGTGGAAGCCCAAGATCTTTCACAACTACGGAGGCAAGGACAGCGACGCGCGCATGAGCGCATACCGGGTAGCGCTCTACACGAGCGCCGCGCCCACGTATTTCCCCTCCGTCGACGGATACATCGACGGCGGGGTATACGCCAACAATCCCAGTATGTGCGCGCTGGCGCAGACGCAGGACCGGCGGTCGAAATCGCGGCCACCGGCGCTCGACGAGGTGTCGTTGCTCTCGCTGGGGACGGGAGCGTCACGCGTCTTCATCAAGGGAAAGCGGCTGGACTGGGGGTACGCGCGCTGGGCCAAACCGCTCGTCAGCCTGATAATGGACGGTGTCGCTGGAATCGCGGACTATCAGTGCTCACAAATTCTGGGCGACCGGTATCATCGTCTCGCTCCCGTCTTTCCTGCGGGCACGTCGGTTCCTATGGACGCTGTGGACAGGATCGACTATATGATCGACTTTGCGAACAACGTACGTATCGAACCGGCTGTAACGTGGATCGAGTCCATGTGGATCTAGAGGGAGGATGTCCATGTTTGGAAAAATCGCATCCAGCGAAGCGGTTTCGAAGGATTTCGGGTTGCTCGTGCTCCGAGTCGGAATCGGCACGAGTATGGCCGTGCTTCACGGCTACGGCAAGATCACCGGCGGAACGGATTTGTGGTCGGCGGTCGGGGCGAACATGTCGCTCGTCGGCATCACCTTTGCCCCGGTGTTCTGGGGCTTCATGGCCGGCTTCGCCGAGTTCGTGTGCTCGATCCTCTTGATTCTGGGCCCGCTTTTCCGCACGGCGACCCTCCTGCTGGCGTTCAACATGCTCATTGCCGCCCTGCGGCACCTCAGCCTGCCCGTGGACAACCCGACGTCGGGCTGGACCGGGGCCTCCCACGCCATCGAGCTCATGATCGTCTACATCGCGCTATTCTTCACCGGGCCCGGGCGATTCGCGTTCCGCCTGGGGCGGGTCAAATGAAGGGCGCCCGCGATTGGCTCGGGTCGCGCGCGGCGGAAATTCCGCGGGGCCGTGAGCGCGCAGTCGCACGTGACAAACCGGGCGTCGATACGCTACGATCAGTCTCCCCGGCGGAAGGACGGTGCATGCCCGTATCCACGCGTATCGATGTACAAGACCGACTCGTCACGTTCCAGTGCGCCGGCACCGTCGTGCTCGGAGATATCGAGCATGCCTACGGCGCCATGTTCCAGGACCCGTCGTTCGAGCCGGGACTGAACGCCCTCTGGGACATGCGGGAGGCATCCATCGGCGTGTATGCGCAACAGATCCCGGACATTTTACGCATGATCAGCGCGCGACAGGAGGATCGGGGGACCGGTTATCGCGTGGCGATTCTCGTCGCGGGCAGCCCCGATTTCGGGATGTCGACGCTGTTCGAAATGAGCGCCCAGAGCATGCCGTTCCAGGTTCGGGTATTTCGCAGCTCCACGCGGGCGACGCGGTGGCTGAAAGGTGAGGACGTGTAGTAGCCAGCCACGCCGCTTCCGGCGCACGCTCTGGCTGGCGGTCGTCGCGATCCTGTGGACGGCCCCGGCGTGGAGCGCCACGGTATCCACCAGTATCCAGGGTATCGACGACAAAGAGGCGCTGCGAAACGTCGAGATATCCCTCGCCATCAAGCAGGCGTCCGGGGAGAGGAAGCTCGCGCCGGATGACATCCGGCGGATGCACGAGGAAGCGCCCTTACAGATCCGCCGTGCGCTGGAGCCCTTCGGATACTATCACCCCACGATCGACGCAACGCTGACCGAGCGCAAGAACGATCGCTTCCAGGCGCGATACGTCGTCCACGCCGGACTGCCCGTTCGCCTCGATCGCGTCGACGTCACCGTGGCCGGAGCGGGCAGGAACCGCGAGCCTTTCCGCACGCTCGTGGCCGACTTTGCGCTCCATCGGGGGGATGTTCTCCATGAAGGCGCATATGGCGCGCTCAAGTCGTCGCTGGCGACCGCCGCGGCGGACAGCGGCTATCTGGATGCGCAGTTCGAGACGAACACCATACTGATCGACAAAGACCGGAACCGCGCCGACATTTCGCTCCACTTCGACACCGGACCGCGTTATCTCTTCGGTCCCGTTCAATTCGATTCGTCGGGAGTCGACGAGCGTGTGCTGCGCTCCTACCTGACCTTCCACCAGGGGGAACCGTTTCGTTACGACAAGCTCCTCGCGTTCCAATCCGCTCTCGGCGGAACGCCGTATTTCAACCGCGTGGAAGCCGCCCCGCGTCGCGACATGGCGACGGGCCTCGAGGTTCCGATCATCGTACATCTCACGCCGCGCCGCCCGCGCCGCTACGAGGTCGGCGCGGGTTACGGAACGGACACCGGCCCGCGCGCGCGCTTCGATACCGAGTTCCGCCTGCTGAACCACGCGGGGCACCGCTTCGACGGCCGCGTGAACTGGTCGGAGATCGAGCTGTCGCTCAATGCGGAGTACTTCATCCCCAGCCGGTATCCGCAGAAGCACGCCTACTCGTTCGGCTCCGAGATCGCGAAGCTCGATCCCGTCGCCTACACCACCAATCGCGTCGCCGTCGGCGCCACCCGGTCGCAACCGCGATTCGGATGGTTGGAATCGCTCCGTCTATCCTACGAACGCGAGGATTACACGGTCGGACTCGACAACGGCATCACCGACCTCGTGATCGCGGGCGTCCAGTACCGGCGCAAGCGCGCCGACGACGAGACCTTCCCGCGCCACGGCTACCGGATGGGCGCCGGCCTGCGCGGCTCACACTCGGGGATGCTCTCGTCCCAGAGCTTCCTCTCGTTCACGCTCGACGCAAAGACGGTCCAGTCGGCGGGACGCTACCGGTTCCTGGGCCGCGCGGAGGGCGGGCGCACGCTCACCTCGACGTTTCGCAATCTGCCGCCGACCATCCGCTTCTTCGCCGGCGGCGACAACAGCATCCGCGGATACGACTACGAATCGCTGGGACCGACCGACGCCGACGGCAACGTCATCGGCGGTGACTACCTGCTCGTTGCATCGATCGAGCTCGAGGCGGCCCTGTTCGGGAAGTTCGCCGCCGCGGCGTTCATCGATGCGGGCAACGCGTTCCAGGCGCTGGATCGCGGGCAAGTCGAAGAGGGCGTCGGTGGCGGGGGTGGCGGTTTGAGTCGTCATCTGCAAATCTCCTGCACGAAACTCCGGCGTCGCGACCCACAACGGGCCGCACCGCCCTCCGGCGGAATTGCAGCAAATGCGCAACTGCAACACGCGATCGGATCGCAAG
>CAZCQM010000022.1:0-11597 GCA_964500785.1 uncultured bacterium | reverse complement strand
GTGGCGGGCTGCGCTGGCGGTCTCCCGTCGGCCCCATTCGCGTCGACCTCGCCTTCCCGGTGGACCACGACGGGTGGAAGCTCCACGTCACGATGGGACCGGACCTGTGATGCATTCCCTCCTTCGCATCGTCCGGTGGGTGGCGGTGGCGGCGGCGCTGGTGTGCGCCGTCTGCGCGGCGCTGGTATGCGCCGTTCTCTTCACGACGCCGGGCGCACGGGTGGCGGTCGCGATTGTCAATGCGCGCGACCTGCCGGTACGGATCGGCGAGTTCGACGGGCGCCTGGCGCACACGTTCCGCCTGCGAGCGGTTGAGTTTCGAACGGAGTCGGCCGATGTGCGCGCGGATACCGTCGACGTCACGTGGAGCCCGCTCTCGTTGCGTCACCGGCACGTCGCCGTCGATCGGGTGGAGGTGCGTGGCGTTCGTCTCCAGGTCGGCGTAGGGAGCGCCGCGCCGGACACGTCGGTCGTATCGACGGCGGGTCCGGCACGCACCGCGAAAGCCTGGAAGATCGACGTGGCGCGGTTCGAGGTGCGCGACGGCGCGGTCGACGCACCCGGAGACGTCCGCGTGCGCGGCATCTCGGTCACGGGAAGCGGCGGACCGGACGGCTACCGCGCCGACGTATCGGCCTCGGGAGGCGCGTGGCGCGTGCGCGAAGCGGTCCTTCGCGCCCACGTCTCCGGAAACCGCGGGGCGGCGACGCTCGATACCCTGACCGTCGAGGCGATCGACGGCGTCGTCCGGGGCTCGGGCTTCCTGCGCTGGGATCCGGCCCTCGCGTGGCGCGCATCGGTCGCGGCCGACAGTCTGCGGCCGGCGATGGTGACCGACGCCCCCGACGACTGGGTCGGGGAGGTATCCCTGCGCGCGAACGCGACGGGGAGCCAGGGCGGAGACTCGACGCGCGTCGCCGTTCATCTCGAATCGCTCACCGGCATGCTGCGGGGCCGGGTGCTCCGAGCGCACGCGGACGTCGCCATGGAGAATGACCTCATCCGCGCATCGAATGCCGAGGTGTACTGGGGACGGGCGAGTGCGCGATGGTCCGGCACCCTGTCGGACGCCGTGGCCGTCACGCTGAATGCGACCGTGCCCTCCGTCGACGAGATTCTCCCGCGTGCGACGGGATCGCTGGACGTGCAGGGCCGCGTGTCGGGCACGCCGCGCGCGCTGGAGGGGTCGCTCACCGTGCGCACGACGGGTGTGCGCGTGGATTCTTTCCGGGTGCCGGACCTCGACGGCGTGATCGACGCCGCCGTCAGCGGGCCCCAGGACTACGCGCCCGAGCGCGCGGACATCCGGCGGCTCGACATACGCGCCGACGACGGACGCGCCCACGCCACCGGCTCGGTGACGTGGAAACGAGCCGTGGCGTGGGATCTCGATGTCGGCACCGATCATTTCGAGACGTCGCTTGTCACACCGCCCGCGTGGAAGCTCTCGGGGCCGGTGACGCTGCGCGCGAGGACGTCGGGACGCCGCGCGGGTGGACGCGTGACCGGACACGCCGACGTCACCTCGCTCTCCGGAACCGTGCGCGATCGCGACCTCCGCGCGCACGGTGTCGTCGACATGACGCGTGAGGGAATCGACGCGTCGAACATCAATATCATCTGGGGGGACGCGGAGGTGCGCGCCGACGGCCACCTGGGCGAGGCGTTCGACATGACGGCGCACCTCAACGCTCCCGACGTGTCGTGGCTGATGCCCGGCGTGCAAGGCGCCGTCCGCCTGGACGGCACGGTGCGCGGCAGCCGTGCGCGCCCCGCCGTGGATGTGACCGTGGAGGCGGACAGTGTCCGCTTCCGCGCGTACCGCGTCGATCGCATCGGAGGTCGTGTCGCGGTGGACCTCGAGGCCGGCGCCCCGGCGAACACACACCTTCGCGCCACGGGCATGGACATCGACGGCACGCTGGTGGACTCCGTTCATGTCGATCTTACCGGCACACGCGCCGATCACGCGATCTCATTGCGGGCATCGGCGCCGGAGATGGGCATCGCCCTGGATGCCAGCGGCGCATTGAGCGACTCGGCGTGGAGCGGCCGTGTCGATTCGCTGCGTGTCCGCCACCGGCTGGTCGGGTCCTGGCACAGCGAGCGTGCCGCCGGCGTGCAGGTGTCCCGCGACGGCGGAGCGGTGGATTCCCTCGTGCTCGCCTCGGACGGCGCCCGTGCCGTCATTCGCGGCACGTGGGCGCGGGGCGACACGGCGCGCGCGTCGGTCGTCCTGGCGCGGTACCCCCTGTCGGGGATCCAGCGTTTCCTTCCCCCGGGGAGCCGCGTGACCGGCACGCTGGACGGCTCCGTGCAGGCCACGCGGGACGCGCGCGGAGCCATCACGGGAAGCGCCGCGCTGACGCCCGGCCCGGGCGACATCACCGTGCTGGGGACAACGCTCGGGTACGGAGGGCGCGTCCAGGCCCGCGCCGATTCCGGCGGTGTATCCGCCGCGGCGACATTCGCGCTGCTCCGCGACCGGGATTCCGTGGCGACCATCGAGGCAGCCGTATCGGTAGCGGGCTTTGTCGCGGGCCGGGATTCGCTGGGCGATCAGCCCCTCACCGGTCACCTCCACGCGGACTGCGCGGACGTCGCCCCGGTCGTCGCGCTCGTCGCTCCCCGCTGCTCGAAGGCGGGAGGAACGTTGACCGCGCGTCTTTCGGCGCGCGGCGCCGCCACCGATTTCCATATTGCCGGCACCGTCGATCTCGACCACGGGAGCCTCAATCTCCCCGATTCGGGAACGCCCCTGCGTGACGTATCGCTCTCGCTCGTCTCCGATGGCGCGGGAAACCTGACCCTGACCGGCGGCGCGACGTCGGGAGGCGGCCGCCTGACGTTCGAAGCCGAGTCGGCGCGAAGCCGCGAGGGACGTCTTGCGAACGGCGCATTCTCCGTCACCGGCGATCGCTTCCTGCTTCTCGACCGTGCCGATGCCCGGGTGTTCGTGTCGCCCGACGTTCGCGTGCGCGTTGCCGATCGCAAGGCGGAGGTTTCGGGAGACGTGCGCGTGCCGTTTGCGCGCATCGTGATTCCCGAGCTTCCTGCCAGCGCGGTCCGCCCGTCGGGTGACGTGGTGTTCGTCGAGGATACGCTGGCCACACGTGCGCCGATCGAAGCCACCGCGCGCGTGCGCGTCGCACTCGGCGACAGCGTCACCTTCCGCGGGCTGGGGCTCCGCGCCCGGCTGGCGGGAAGCGTGCTCGTCGTCGACCGCTTCAACCAGCCAACCATGGGCACCGGCGAGATCCTGCTCATGGACGGCAAGTACCGGGCGTACGGCAACGACCTGAGCATCGATCCGGGTCGCTTCGTGTTCGGCGGCGGGCCCATCGACAACCCGGGTCTGGACGTGCGCGCCTACCGCAACCTCGATTCGCAGAACGTGATGACCGGTTCCAACGAGGTCGTGGGTGTCAGGTTGACCGGGACCCTGCGCCGTCCGGAGATCACGCTCTACTCCAAACCGCCGCTGTCGGACTCCGAGATTCTGTCGTATCTGATGTTCGGCAGGCCGCTGAACACGGGATCGGAAAGCGACCAGACGGCACTGACGAACGCGGCGCTCCTGCTCGGCATGTATCAGGGAAACCAGATGGCCGAGACCTTCGGGAAGCAGTTCTCACTGGACGAGGCGTACATCGAGTCGGGCACGACGGCGGGCGAAGCGCAATTCGTCGCCGGCAAGTACGTCTCGCCCAGGCTCTTCGTCAGCTACGTCGCGGGCCTGTTCGGGGCTACGGACTACTTCCGCGTCCGCTACACGCTGTCCGAGCACTGGACGCTTCAGGGCGAGAGCGGCAGTCACACCGGAAGTGACATCCTCTACACCATCGAACGGGGCCGCTGACGGGGGGGTTGGCAACGTCCCGGACGCGTGCTAGTATCCGGATCATGAAATCGGAGACCGAGGTCAAGTCGGGCAAACCGCCGGCCCTCGCCAAGTCCCAGATCACCGGATTCCTTCGCCACCATTTCCGGCATTTCAACGCGGCCACTCTCATAGACGCCGCGGACGCCTACAAGCGCCATGTCGAAGGCGGCGGCAAGATGATGATCACCATCGCGGGGGCGATGAGCACCGCCGAGCTGGGCATCTCGCTGGCGGAGATGATCCGCCGCGACAAGATCCACGCCATTTCGTGTACCGGCGCCAACCTCGAAGAGGACGTCTACAACCTCATCGCTCACGACTTCTACGAGCGAATTCCCGGCTACCGGGATCTCACCCCGCAGCAGGAGAAGGAGCTGCTCGACCGCCACCTCAACCGGGTAACCGACACCTGCATCCCCGAAGAAGAGGCGATGCGCCGTCTCGAGGCCGCCGTTCTGGACGAGTGGGTGCGCGCCGACAAGGCCGGTGAGCGCTTCTTCCCGCACGAGTTCATGTTCAAGGTCATCCGGTCCGGCGCGCTCAAAGAACACTACCAGATCGATCCGGCGGACTCGTGGCTGGTAGCGGCCGCGGAGAAGAACCTGCCCATGGTCGTGCCGGGATGGGAAGACTCGACCCTGGGCAATATGTTCGCCGCTTCCATCATCCGCGGCGACGTCAAGAAGGCGACGACCATGCGTTCGGGCGTCGAATACATGGTCGACCTCGCGAAGTGGTACCAGACGACCGCCGCGACGACGTCGATCGGCTTCTTCCAGATCGGCGGGGGTATCGCCGGAGATTTTCCCATCTGCGTCGTTCCCATGATTCACCAGGATCTGGAGCGCGACACGCGCGTGTGGGGATATTTCTGCCAGATCAGCGATTCCACCACCAGCTACGGGTCCTATTCCGGAGCGGTTCCCAACGAGAAGATCACCTGGGGAAAGCTGAACGTCGACACGCCGAGCTTCATCATCGAGTCCGACGCCACCATCGTCGCGCCCCTGATCTTCGCCGTCGTCCTGGACTGGTAGGGCGCGCGGATTTGCGCCCCGTCCGCTCCTTTCTTACGATTTTTCCGGCAGTTATGATGCTTGCGCCGGCGGGTGTTTCCTGCGAGATTTCGCGGGTCGGTGCAGAATTCAGTCAGACAGGTTTGCGACCAGGGAGGAAAACATGAAAAGACTCGCCGTATACGGGCTGGCCATCGCCCTCGTGGTTCCCACGTTGAGTTGTTCGTCGATGAGCCGTACCCAGAAGGGCGCCGCCACGGGAGCCGCGGCGGGCGGCGTCATCGGTGGCGTCATCGGGCATCAGACGGGCAACACGGCCGTCGGCGCCATCATCGGCGCCGCCGTCGGTGGCGCCGCCGGGGCGTACATCGGCAACTACATGGACAAGCAGGCGGCCGAGATGCAGCGTGACCTCGAAGGCGCCAAAATCGAGCGGATCGGAGAAGGCATCAAGATCACGTTCGACTCCGGGCTCCTGTTCGACATCGACAAATCGGACTTGAAGCCGGCCAGCAAGACGAACCTCACGGATCTGGCTGTGATCCTCAACAAGTACCCCGACACCAACATCCTGCTCGAAGGCCACACGGATGCGACCGGCACGGCCGAGCACAACATGGAGCTGTCTCGGAGTCGCGCGCAGTCCGTAGCCAATTACCTGGCGGGACAGCAGGTGATGGAGACGCGCTTTACCATCATGGGATACGGCGAGGACCAGCCCATCGCCAGCAACGACACGGTGGAAGGCCGCGCGCAGAACCGGCGCGTCGAGGTGGCCATCTACGCCAACGACAAGCTGAAGAAGGCCGCGGAAGAGAAGACGAAGAACGGTTGAGCGCATGAGCAAGACGCACGCACCCGCTGAGTCGATCGAGAAAACCCTCGAGGACGTCCTCGCGGACGGCGTCTTCCTGTGCGTGCGGCTGGGACACGACGGGCCGCTGGTGGAGTCCTGCCGCGCCGCCGTGCGCGGCGGGCTCACCGTGCTGGAGATCACGCTGACCACGCCGGGCGCCCTGGGCGCCATCGAGATCATGGCGAAGGAGGAAGGCGTGGTGGCCGGCGCGGGCACGGTGTTGACACCCGAGGATGCGCGCCGTGTGGCGGATGCGGGGGGACGTTTCGCGCTCTCGCCCGTGTTTGACCCCGGGGTCGTGGACGAGGCTCACCGCCTGGGATTGCTCGCCGTCCCGGGGGCGGCCACCGCCACCGAGATTCTGGCGGCGCACCGTTCCGGCGCGCGCCTGGTAAAAGTATTCCCGGCCGCCGTGCTCGGCGGGGCGTCGTACATTCGCGCCCTGCGCGGCCCGCTTCCCGACATCCCGCTCGTTCCCACCAACGGCATCACCGCCGAGACCATCGCGGAATACATCGCCGCCGGTGCCATTGCGGTCGGCGTCGGCGGCGACGTATTCCCGCCCAACTTCACCCTCGACCACGTCGAGATCGCGTCGCGCCGCCTTCGAGCCGCCATGGACTCCGCGCGCCCACGTCGCTGATACGCACGATGTTAATAGGAGGGTGGACGCACCCCCCGTGCGGGTGTATACTCACCCCGCCAACCAGCGACAACCAGCCAGGAGGTCCTGCCATGGCGAGGGCTACATGGATCCTTTCGGGATGCATGGTGGTTGCGGTTCTGTTCCAGTCGGGCCCCTCGGTTGCACGTCAGACCGCGAGCCGGGCGGAACCGGTCGTCGAGGAACGGGCACCCGCGTCGGTCATCCTGCGGGGTGATTCGCGCGTTCCCTTCACCCGCGCGGCTGCCACCACCACCGTCCTTTATACCGCGACATTCGACGGACCCGGCGGCATGTGCGATCCGCAGGGGTGGACCGTCGACGATCCCACGGCGCAACCTGGTGTCTTTTTCCATATCGACAACTACGCCGGGCTGAACCCGGCCGACTTCTATCCGCTCGACGGCGCGCAATCGCTCTGGTGCGGCGCACGGCCGCAGGCCACCGGCGAGCTGTGCACGTACGCGGCGCTCCCCGGATACGGTAACTTCTGGTACCAGGCGTGGGTGACCCGCAAGTGCATTCCTGTCTCCAGCGACAGCCTGCTGGATATCGCGATGGAGTTGCGGATCGACTCCGAGCCGGCGTATGACATTTCGCGTGTTCAGTTCACCCCGGATTGTGCCGGCGAGTCGGGTTGGCAGATGGTTCCCGGGATTCCGCGTCTGGACGGATCCAATTACCTGGTGAGCATCAACGACGCCTTCAACATACACACCACCGATTCGGTCCGGGTACGCATCGAGTTCGCCTCGGACGGCGCGTTCTCGGACGAAGACGGCCTGTGGAACACCAACGGAGCGCTTCACGTCGACAACCTTGCGGTGGAGAACCTGCCGCTCGAAGACTTCGAGGGCGAGCCGCTCGACGCAACCATGACGCACGACTGGGAGGCCTGGGTGCCGCCCGCCTACGGCGTGGCGGCGGGATTGCGGCACGGCGACACGATCCTCCAGGAGGACCCCTGCGTCCAGGACATCAGTTGCCTGTGGGCGTTCCTCGAGGGGTCGACCTTCAACTATGCCTGCGGCGGGCACGCCGAGCAGGTGGCGGTGCCGTACCACAACGACCGCGGACAGTACCTCGACAATACGATTGTCTCCCCCGAGATCGCGCTGACCGGAAGCGGCGATCGCATCGTCCTCGAGTTCGACGTGTATCGCGATCTCGCCGCGGAGAATCTGGTGATCTACATGTGGAGGGTCCGGGCGTCCACCAACGGGTGCGGCGGCCCCTGGAAGGACCGCAACATGAGCCTTTACGGCGACCAGAAAGACTGGTTCCGGCACGTGGAGCCTATCGACGACCTGATCGGCCCGGGTGCCACGGCCATCAACATCGGGCTGCGCGTCGTCGATCTGTGTCGCTACTACTGCGCCGGCATGTCGATCTGCCACAGCCAGTCGCCGTTGTTCGACAACGTGCGGGTCTACCGCGTCGATATTTCCGGACCGGAGCTCGACGCCCCGGATCGTTACCAGTTCCAGGACAACTTCTCCGTGGATGGAACGACGACGGGGACGGTGCGCGCCGACATGGCGAGCGACATTCTCCCGAGCGCCAGCCCCGGCATCCTTCCCGGCGACTCGGCGGTGGTGATGGCGCGCAACCCGGTGTCGGGTCTGGCCACCGACCCCGTAGCGGGGGGACCGGCCGTGTACTGCTACGTGGCCGTGTGGCCGCAGGGACAGCCGGGCAAGAGCGGCGCGGGCCTGACCGACAATCCCGCTCGCTGGCCGGCCGTCGGGAGCTTCACCGACGCGAGCGGCGTCCAGTGGACGCGCGTGCGCGCCGACACCGTGTTCGACAACGGCCAGCCGGTCGACGACACGTTCTGCGTCGACCTCAACGACAACCTCTTCACGCCCGGCGACACGGTGTGTTTCTTCTATGCCGCGAAGAGCAACGACGCCACCGAGGTCTACGCCTTCGGTTCCAACCTGGCACGGGGGGGCAACGACATCGAGGAGGCGGCGAGCAACCCGTCGGAGTTCACGTGTCTCCCGACGAGCGGCACCAAGGTCGACCTGTACGTCGACGGTGCGGATGGCACCGGCGCCCAGCTCTACTGGGAGGACGCGCTGCGCTCGATTCAGTACGGCGTCGCGGTCGACCGATACGACGTGCGCGCGCCGTCGGCGGCGCTGTCCAACCGCCCGGCGGGTCGCGTGGTCGACCCTCTCGCGCAGCTCTCGAGCTACCAGAGAATGTTGTGGGATTGCGCCGGCCAGTCCATCACGCTGGGCGACGGGACCGGCACGCCGGAGAAGACCGACGACTACGCGCTGCTGACGGCGTTTCTCGATAACCTCCAGAACCCCGGCGGGGTCTTCCTGTGCGGCGACGACGTGGCCGAGCAGCTCGATGGCTACGCGGGAGCAGCGGCGAGTGCATTCCACGCGCCCGGCTCGTATCTGCCGTTCACACTGATCTCGGGCAACCTCCCTTCGCTGACCGGCCAGGTGGCCACGATCGGGACGCCTGTCGGCGGTCTCTGCTACGACGATTCGTTCTGGATCTACGGCGCCTGCCCGCTGCTCAACGACTTCGACGTCATGCAGGCCGGCGGCGGATCGGTGTCCGAGGTGACCTACGGCCCGAGCGACGGCCAGAACGACGCGGTGATCAGCAAGATGACCGTCAATCCGAACAATGCCGACGTCGGTGTGATCCTGGCGGGGTTCGGGTTCCAGACCGTCCTCGACGACGACGACGACCTCATCACGGATCGGTCGCTGTTCCTGCGCGACACGATCGTGTGGCTGGCCAACACGCCGAACCTGCCCACGGGTGCCGCAACCGGGGCGGTCAATGCCCTGCAACCCAACTATCCCAACCCCTTCAATCCGCAGACGACGATCGCGTACTCGACGCGCGCCCGCGCGCGCGTCACGCTGGTGATCTACAATGTGAGCGGGGAGCGCGTGCGCACGCTGGTCAGCGACGAGATGCCGGCGGGCGCGCACACGACGGTGTGGGACGGTCGCAACGACGCCGGGCGGGAGGTCTCGAGTGGGGTGTACTTCTACCGGCTCGTCGCGGGGGACTTCACGCGCACGCGGAAGATGGTGCTATTGAAATAGTCTGTATTCTCGACGCCGACCGACGACAATTCATCCGACAACATCCGGGAGGTATGTGCATGACCCGAGCATTATGGGTGCTTTCAGGTGTCGTGCTGACCGGCGTTCTGGTTCCGTTCAACGCGGCGAATGCACGCGTATCCCGGCGTGGCGCACACGCGGTCCGAGAGCAGGCCCCGGCGGCCGTCGTCGAGCGCGGCGATTTTCGGGTCCCCTTCACCCGTGCGGCTGCGAACACCACGGTCCTGTATACCGCGACGTTCGACACCGGTGGCATATGCAATCCGCAGGGCTGGACCGGGTTCGACCCCACCGCCCAGCTCGGGACGTTCTTCCACGTCGACGATTACGCGGGTCTCAACCCCGTGGATTTCTATCCGCTCGACGGCGCGCAGTCGCTCTGGTGCGGTGCGCGTGTCGAGGACACGGGCGACCTGTGCCGTTACGCAACGCTTCCCGGCTACGGCAACAACTGGGAGCAGGCGTGGGTCACGAAGGCGTGCCTGCCCGTCTCGGGCGACGGCCTGCTCGACCTCGGGCTCATCGTGCGGGCGGACTCTGAGACCGATTACGACTTCACGACGATCGAGTTCACCACCGACTGCACCGGTGGAACGGGCTGGTCCCTGGTGCCGGGGACGATGCCCATGGACTCGCCCACGGTGATCAACGGCGCGTTCAACGTCGGAACCACGGACTCCATCCGGGTGCGGATCCGCTTCAAATCGGACACGGCGTGGTCAGACGAGGACGGGCGGTGGGCAAGCAACGGCGCCGTCCACGTCGACAACCTCGCCGTGGAGGGCCTGCCGCTCGAGGACTTCGAAGACGAAGCGGTGGGCGCGACATCCTCCGCCGACTGGGAGGCGTGGGTCGGGCCCGCGTACGGCGTCACGGCGGGCGTCAGACGCGGCAGCGCGATCCTTCAGGAGGATCCGTGCGTCCAGGACATCACCTGCGTGTGGGCGTTCCTCGAAGGATCGACGGCAAACTACGCGTGCGGCGGCCATCCCGAGCAGGTGGCGGTGCCGTACCAGAACAGCTACGGCCAGTATCTCGACAACACGATCATCTCGCCGGAGATCCCGCTCACGGGAATCGGCAACCGTGTGGTGCTGGAGTTCAGCGTCTACCGCGATCTGAAGTTCGACAACCTGCTGGCGTACAACTGGCGGGTCCGGTCGGTGACGAACGGGTGTGCCGGTCCGTGGAAGGCTCGCAACAGCCTCCTCGTTGGCGAAAAAAAGGAATGGTTCCGGCACGTGGAATCCGTCGAGGACCTGATCAGTCCGGGGGCGACGGCCGTTCAAATCGGACTCCAGGCCATCGATATCTGTCCGTTCTACTGCAATGCGTTCCTCACACCCTGCCACAGTCAGTCGCCGCTGTTCGACAACGTCCGCATGTATCGTGTCGACGTGCCGGGTCCCTCGTTGAGCATCGAGGACCGCTTCCAGTTCCAGGACAACTTCGCCGCGGATGGAACGACGACGGGGACTGTCCGTGCCGACATGGCGGACGATATCCTCTCGCCCGTGCACCCGGGTATCCTGCCCGGCGATTCCTCGATCGTCGCGGCGATGGATCCCGTCTACGGCCTCGCGACGGACCCGTCCGGCGGCCCGGCGGTGTACTGCTACGTGGCCGTGTGGCCGCAGGGGCAGCCGGGCAAGCTCGGCGCGGGCCTCACCGACAATGCCGCGCGCTGGCCAGTGGTTGGGAGCTTCACGGATGCGGGCGGCGTCGAGTGGACGCGCGTGCGTGCGGACAGCGTCTACGACCATGGCGTGCCGGTCGACAACACGTTCTGTGTCGATCTGAACGACAACCTCTTCGTACCGGGCGACACGATCTGTTTCTTCTACGTTGCGAAGAACAACAACGGTGTCGAAACCTGCGCCTTCGGGTCGAACCTGGGGCGGCGGAGCAACGACATCGAGGAAGCGGCATCCAACCCCTCGGAGTTCACGTGTCTGCCCGCCGGTGGGAGCGCGCTGTATGTCGACGGCGCGGACGGCACCGGAGCCCAGGTCTACTGGGACGACGCGCTGCGAATGCTCGCGTACGAAGGTTTCGTCGATCGTTACGATGTGCG
>CAZCQM010000021.1:0-23768 GCA_964500785.1 uncultured bacterium | reverse complement strand
GTCGCCTTTGCCGCCGCCCGCCACCTCGTACGTCCCCATCTCGTTCACCGACTTGCCCGAGAAGGTGGTCTTGACGTCGCCCGTCACCACCGCGCATTCCCGTCCCTTCTCCTTCTTGCGTTCCTTGAACCGGTACTCGGCGTTGGTCGTGACGTCCATTCCTCCCACGCCCTTGTTCTTCTGGTTCTTCTCCGCCCACGTGCCTCCCGGCGCCACGCTGGTTCCCGGGAGATGCGCGTACCAGCCGCGGACCAGAGACTCGACGAACTGCTGCGCGTGCTCCCAGCCGTCGAAGTACGTCGTGGGCTTGACCCCGTCCGCCTTGCCGGTCCCATCCACCGTGAACGTGACCGAGTGCCCGGGCAGCGTCTGGGCCATGGGATCGTCGGTCATGTTGTCGAGCGCCTGGCGCGAAATGTCGGCCTTGTCGAACGTCATCTCCATGGTGCACACGCTGTCCGTGGAGGTCGTGCACTTGAGGGTCACCTCGAGGTCGGCGATCTGTCCCATGGTCGTGCCCCCGTAGTCGACTTCCTGATTGAACTTCACCCGGTAACGGCTGCTCGCGCCCGCATCGTAGTGATAGCGGAACATCACCGCATCCTCCGCCGTCGCCGGCGGGGCCGTGGCGGCGCACGCAAGCACGATCGAAAGGAGAACCAGCCGCTTCGCCATCGTCCTACCTCCTCGCTGCTCCACGATCTAGTCGGAGCGCGTCTTGTTCTGGCGATCGAGCAAGGTCTTGACCTCGCTCATGAACTGATTGATGTCCTTGAACTGACGATAGACGGATGCGAAGCGCACGTAGGCGACCTCGTCGAGCGCCTGGAGGCGGTCGATCACGAGGTTGCCGATTTCCGCGCTCCGCACTTCGTTCTTGAACTTGCTGAACATGATCGCCTCGATGTCGTCGACGACCTTCTCCAGCTGCTCGCGGGAAACTGGCCGTTTCTCGCACGCCCGCAGCAGGCCCGCCAGGAGCTTCTCACGGCTGTAGTGCTCGCGGCGGCCGTCCTTCTTGACCACCATCAACGGCGCCCGTTCGATGTACTCGTAGGTCGTGAACCGGAAGCCACACTTGAGGCACTCGCGGCGACGGCGGATCGCCTCGCCCTCCTTGGTCGTCCGCGAATCGACGACCTTGTCCTCCTCGAATGCGCAGCGCGGGCACTTCACGGGCTCACCGCAGCTCCGGATAGAGCGGGAAGGCGTCGCACAATTCGCGGGTCCGGGCGCGGACCTCCTGCGACACCGAGTCGTCGCCCGGATTCTCGATCACGCGCATCATCAGGTCCGCGATGGTCTTCATCTCGCCCTCCTTCATGCCCCGCGTGGTGAGCGCGGGCGTGCCCACCCGGATGCCGCTGGTGACGAAGGGGCTGCGGGTGTCGAACGGTACCGTGTTCTTGTTGACGGTGATGCCGGCCGCCTCGAGCGCCGCTTCCGCCTTCTTGCCGCTCAGGCCCCGCGCGGACAGATCCAGCAGGAAGAGATGCGTATCCGTCCCGCCGCTCACCACGTCGAACCCCTTCTCCATGAAGCGCGCGGCGAGCGCCTTCGCGTTGGCCACCACCTGGCGCTGGTAGGCGCGGAAGTCGTCGGTCATGGCTTCCTTGAAGCACACCGCCTTGGCCGCGATGATGTGCATGAAAGGGCCGCCCTGGAGCCCGGGGAACGTGATCTTGTCCACCGCTTCCGCGTTCCGCTCCGGCGCGAGGACGAATCCCCCGCGCGGGCCGCGCAGCGTCTTGTGCGTCGTGCTCGTCACCACGTCGGCGTACGGTACCGGGCTGGGGTGGAGCCCCGCCGCCACCAGTCCCGCGAAGTGCGCCATGTCGACCATGAGCAGGCACTCCGCCTCGTCGCACATCGCGCGCAAGGCCGGAAAGTCCCATGTTCTCGCGTAGGCGCTCGCACCGGTCACGAGCATCCGGGGACGCTCGCGCAGCACCTGGTCGCGCAGGGCCGCGTAGTCGATGACGCGCGTCCCGCGGTCCACTTCGTACGGGACCACCTGGAAGAACATCCCGGAGAAGTTGACCGCGTGCCCGTGGGTGAGATGGCCGCCGTGCGAGAGCGAAAGCCCCATGATCTTGTCGCCCGGCTTCAGGAACGCGAAGTAGGCGCTCATGTTGGCCTGGCTGCCGGAGTGCGGCTGGACGTTGGCGTGCTCCGCTCCGAACAGCTGCTTCGCGCGGTCACGGGCCAGGTTCTCGGCCTTGTCGACTTCCTCGCAGCCGCCGTAGTACCGCTTGCCGGGATACCCTTCCGCGTACTTGTTGGTCATCACCGAGCCCATCGCCGCCAGGACGGCCGGGCTCACGAAGTTCTCGGACGCGATCATCTCCAGCGTTCCGTGCTGGCGTCGCGCCTCGCCGCGAAGCGCGGCGGCGATTTCGGGATCGGTACGTTCCAGAGAAGCAAACAGGTCGTTCACGGCGATCCTTTCTGGCGGCGGCGGGCGGTCCTCACGACTGCCGGCCCGGGCGCGGTTTCCACCCGTCGAAACGGTCCAACTGGTCGGCCATCGACTCGACGCACTCCCGGATCACGCCGTATATCCGCTGATAGGTCTCGAGGGAGCCGCCGATCGGGTCCGGGATGTCGCCGTGGTGGTGCTCCGAGAAGTTGGTGAGCAGATACGTATATTCGAGCGCGTCCGGTTCCAGGGCGCCGACGGCCTCACGGTGCCGGATCCCCATGGTCACCACGAGGTCTGCGTCCCGCAGCAATGCGGCCTCCAGCGGGCGCGAGCGGTGCTGCGACAGATCGAGGGAGTGGGCCCGCGCCACCTCGATCGCGAATGCCGAGGCCGGGCTGCCCCCCAGGGCCGAGGTGCCCGCCGAGACGACCTCGGCCGGCTCGCCGAAACGGGCCGGAAGGACCTGCCGCGCGATCGCTTCCGCGAGTGGGCTCCGACAGGTGTTTCCCGAACAGACGAATAGGATCTTTTTCAAGCCCGCCTTCCGGAATCCCCGCCCGACCACACCCGCTGCGGGGAGGCAACGCACGATACCGCACCGTATTGCGCCCTTTCCGGCGTTCGCAACGATACAAACAACGAGTTGACATTGCAACGGATTCCGACTAAAAGAGGACGATTCCCCACGCCGCACCCTTCAGGAGGCTTACGAATGCTTCGACCGGCGACCGCGCTCCTTGGCGCGTGTGTCCTGCTGCACGTTACGCTCGCAACCGCCGAGCCGATCCTCAAGCCCCACAAGTATTACGGCCCCATCCCCCAGTCGTCCCTCGCCCTCCGCGTCGGGATGCTGGGGGGGGCGGAGAACACGCAGATGGTCGACTTCCTGGACGGGCGGGTCCAACCCCCGTTCGAAGCCATCAGCTCGGATTTCGGAAACGCCTTCATGGTCGAGGCCGCCTACGTGCGCAAGCCCCACCCGCAGTTCGGCGTCCGGCTGGACGCGAGCTACTCGCGGCTGCGCTCCGACGGGACGGGCAACTTCGTGTCGCAGGTTCCCGGGGTTCCCGACTCGATCCCGCTCCCCGCTCTCCGGTACCACCGCGAGTTCAACGTCGACCTGTTCGTGCTCGAGGCGTCGGGCATCTACTTCTTCTCCAACGCCGCCGTGAACGACTTCCAGACCTACGTGGGAGGCGGGTTCAGCGTCGGCTTCCCGCATCAGGTCTATACCGAGACGTACACCGACGAAGACACCGGCGAGCCGTACGGCACCAACCTCGACCTGTCGGAATGGGACGTGAGCGCCGGCGTTCACGCGTTGCTCGGATTGAACTACTATCTGACCAACACGTTTGCGATCAACGGCGAGGCACGCGTTCAACTGATGGAGAGCCGGTTCGACCAGCTCGAGACGCCGAACGAGGTCGGCGATCCCGAGCAGGTCGGGTTCGTCATCGACTATACCGGCTTCTACGTCGCCGTCGGCGTACTGTGGGCATTCTGACCGCAGACGCCGTTTTTCCCGCAATGCCCCCTTCTCCGGTGAGGTAGCCATGCTTCGGTCCGTCAGCGTCCGCGCACCCCGCGCGCGCATCCAGGAAGACGCCGTTATCGTTCCGCTCTTTTCGGGGACGCGGAAGCTGCCGCCCGCCGCCGCCCGGGTGGACCGCGATCTCGACGGCGCGGCGGCGGCACTCCTCGCCGGGGAGTTCACCGGCCGGCGGGGCGAGACGCGTACGGCGACGGTGAGACGGGCGCGCCGACTGATCCACGTGGTGCTCGCCGGCCTCGGCGCGCGCGACGCCGCCGATCCGGAAGCGCTGGCCGCGGCGGTGGGTGCCGCCGCCCGCGCGATCCCCGGCCGGGCCGCCTCGGCTGCCCTGCTGCTGGACGACGCGGCGGACGGCGCGACCGCGGCGCAAGCGGCCGACACGCTGCACGCCTTCGTCAAGGGCTTCGCGCTGGCGCACTACTCCTACTCCGTCACGGCGCGGCGGCGGGCGGCGTCGCTGCCCCGCCTCGTGGTGGTCACGTCACGCTCGGCCCGGTCGCTCGCCCCGGCGATCCGGCGTTCGCGTCTCGTCGCCGACATGATCGCGCGCGTGCGCGACTGGGCGAACGCTCCCGCCAACCTCTTGACCCCCTCGGCGTTCGCGGAAGAGAGCCGGGCGCTGTGCGTATCCCACGGCGTCGTGTGCCGCGTGTGGAACCGCCGCGACATCGAGAAGGCGCGCATGGGTGCGGTGCTCGGCGTCGCGGTGGGAAGCCGCGAGGAGCCGCGCTTTCTGGTCATGCAGCACAACATGGAGAAGCCGGATCTCCCGCTGGTATGCCTGGTGGGCAAGGGCGTCACCTTCGATTCCGGCGGCATCTCCATCAAGCCGTGGGAGAAGATGGGTGAGATGAAGGGCGACATGGCCGGGGGCGCGACGGTGGTCGCGACGCTGGCGGCGTGCGCCGCGCGCAGGCTGCCGCTGCGCGTGGTCGGCCTCGTCCCCTGCGTCGAGAACATGCCGGGAGGGGGTGCCTTCCGCCCCGGCGACGTGATCGAAACGTGCTCGGGAAAGACGATCGAAGTGCTCACGACCGACGCCGAGGGGCGGCTGATCCTGGCCGACGCCGTCGCCCACGCCCACGCTCACTATAAGCCCGACGTCATCGTCGACATCGCCACGCTGACCGGCGGCGTATTGATCGCGCTGGGCACGCGCATCGCGGGCATCGTCGGCACCTCGGAGCCGCACATGCGCGCGCTCGAAGAGGCGGGGCGTCGCGCGGGCGAGCGCGTATGGCCGCTCCCGCTCGACGACTACTTCAACGCCATGATGAAAGGCGACATCTCGGACTTCAAGAACTACGGGGGGAGGAACGCCTCGGCCATCACCGGCGGCGCGATGATCGGCGCGTTCGCGCAGTCGACGCCCTGGGTGCACATCGACATCGCGGGGACGGCGTGGAACGACGGCGACGGTCCCGGCTACCAGTCCCGCGGCGCGACGGGCTACGGCGTCGATCTTCTGCTTCGGTTTCTCGAGGGGGTGGCGGGCGCCGCCGCCTGAGCGGCCGTCACGTCTTCCGCCACACCATTCGTTCCTGTCCGGTCACGAACACCCACAGCCCCATCACGGCCGCCGCATTCAGCACCATGAAGGTCCACGAGATGCGGAGCAGGCCCGCGCCGGGCGCCGTCCGCAGCCGCGTCAGGTTGAGCAGGCCCAGCGCGTAGAACAGCGTCTGCAGCGCGAAGGCCGCCGCGAAGAACGATCCCGGGACGAGCGCGCTCGACACCCACGCGGTGATGCAGAAGTACGGAACCACCAGCCGCGCGAGCTTGTGCGATACGAACTGGAACATCACCGGATTCTCGCGCGCGCTCAGCAGCCGGGGCTCCATGCTGACGGCCTGGAAGTTGCCCGCCAGGGTCCGCACCTTGCGCGAGAACTCGCGCGCCGCCGTGGGCGAGGACACGTCGAACGCCCGCGCCGCGCGGATGAAGATCACGCGGTACCCGGCCAGGACGATGCGCATGGGGACCAGGAAGTCGTCGAGCAGCGTATGGGGCGCCATGGGGATGAACAGTCTGCGGCGCACGGCATAGATCGAGCCCGTCGCACCCACCACCGACGCCACGGCGCTTTCGCTGCGGCGGATGAGCTTCTCGTACCTCCAGTACAGGCCGACTCCGTCGTGCACCTCGCCGGTGTCATCCCCGGACAGGAGGATCAGCTCCCCGCTGACCGCGCCCACCTTCTCGTCGTGGAACGCGGACACGAGCTCGGCCACGGCATTGGGACTGAACCGCTGCCGCGCGTCTCCGAAGACCACGATCTCGTGCGACGCGCTCGCGACCCCGATGTTGAGCGCCGCCGCCTTTCCCACCGGCGACGAGCACTCGACGACCTTCACCCCCTGGTTGGTGAACTGGCGCGCCAGCTCCG
This sequence comes from uncultured bacterium, assembly GCA_964500785.1. Taxonomy (GTDB): domain Bacteria; phylum Krumholzibacteriota; class Krumholzibacteriia; order WVZY01; family JAKEHA01; genus JAKEHA01. The sequence goes on along the minus strand of CAZCQM010000021.1, from coordinate 17,405 downwards.
CGGTGCGGTCGGTGGAACCGTCGGACACGACGATGATCTCGAGCAGGTCGGGCGGATACTCCTGTTCGAGGAGGTTCTCGATGCGCGCCGTGATGTTGCTCTCTTCGTCGCGGGCCGCGATCACCACGCTCACCGGAATGTGCCGGTATCGCTTCTCCACGCGGCGCGGCCGCAGTCGCGCCCAGAACACGATGACCATCGGATAGACGACGTACGCGTAGAGGATGACGGCGACACTCGCGAAGAACAGGATTTTCATGCCGCGCTCCCCCTTCCGACCTCGCGCACGCGCGCCGTCGCCGCCTCGCCCAGCGTCCTGCGAAGCAGCGCGGCCCCGGCGGCCCGGGCATAGCTCGGCAGGAGCCGCCAGCGCTCGCCGCCCACGATGGCGTCGAACCGGTCGCGCGTCGTCGCCTTCACGATCGGGATGCGCCGGTACGCGAAGCGCGGGTGCCGCGTCGAGTTGTATCCGAATGCCGACGTCGAAACGGCCCGGTAGGAGAGCTCGCGGAGAAAGCGCGCGGTTCGCGACGACCATCGCCCCCCGGGAGGCGCGAAGTGATCGACGCTCTCTTCGACGATCGACTCGAGCAGCGCCCGCGACTGCGCCAGCTCCCCGCGCTCGTCGTCGCCGGCGAGCGTGGTGAGGAACCGGTGGGTCATGCCGTGGGACCCGACGTGCATTCCGCGGGCGCGCAGATCGCGGATCATCTCCCGGGTGAGTCCCCCGGACGCCCCGACGCGCCGCCCACACACGAAGAAGGTGGCCCGGAAGCCGCGCTCGGCCAGCACGGGCAGCGCATGGCCGTGGTCACTGGAGTTGCCGTCGTCGAAGGTCAGAGCCACCCACTCGTCCGGGACGCGGGATCCGGACGTCAGCGACGCGTGGATCTGCTCCATGGAGACGCCCACGCGCCCGCCCTCCCGGAGGCGGTCCATCTGCCAGACGAATTCCGGCAGGGACACGGCCCAGGGGCGCTCATCCGGGTCGTCGACGGGGTGACCGTCGGACTCAATCCGGTGGTACATCAATACCGCGAAGCGTTTCATGGCTCGTGGCGCCGAGGGTAATCCGCCCGTTTCGGCGCGTCCAGCCACCCCTTTCCGGCACCCCCCCGGAAAGGGTAGCAACTCCGGTACCACGGCGCCCGAATCCGGACCGGTCCCACAGCCCCGGTAATGTGCTATACTTACGAACCCGGCCGGGCGCGGAACCCGCATGCGGACGCGCCAAACTGGGGAAACTCGCTTTACCTATGCGTCTGTTGACACGATCCATCCCCATCCTGCTGGCCGCGGGGCTGCTCTCGGCCGCGGCGACCGGAGCCGTTGCCGGCGAGCTGCCGGCCCGCCTGGGCTATTCGTTCTACATCGATGGAAAACCGGTGGGGCGCACGGATATCCGCGTCACCCGCAGCCCGGACGCCCTCGTGTTCGAGTCCAGGACGCACATTACGCTGGCGGGCGGACAGATCGACCTCTCGTGCCGCACCGAGGCGGATCCCCGGACGTTCGTCACTCGCCGGTTCTCGATGAAGGGAACCCGCGGGGGCCTGCCGGTGGCGAGCGAGGTCACCCTGCGGGGCGATTCGGCGATCGGATGGATCCAGCGCGATGATCAGCGTCTCCCGCGGAAGCTGGAGCAGCCGGGGGGCTTCATCGTGTTCGAGGACTGGGTGATGGAGCTGGAGGTGCTGCTGGCGCTGCGCCAGGGGACCTCCTCGCGCGTCTCGGACACCTACCACGTCCTCTTCGGCAATTCCCTGACCCCGACCGTGGTGATCGCCGGGTACACCGGCGACGTGATCGTCGAGTCGGCGGCCCGCTCCATGGCGGCCCGGAAACTGGAAATCGTGATGCAGGGGGCGGTGCCGTTCGAGAGCCGGGTCGACCCCGACACCGGGGTTCCCGTCTACCTGCGCTTCACGGAGGCCCGGGCCGAGGCGTTTCTCGACGATTTTTTCGGCGATACCCCGGATCCGTACTTCACTCCCCGATCGTCCGGGGCAACCGGCCCCTGACACCCGCCACAACCCCTTGGGGTTGGAGACAGGGCCTCCCGAGCCGCCTGAAGGCGGGCGGGCCAACCCCCTCAAAAACAGCAGTTTGTGGCTTATGGACGGGCCAAACCCGGCTTTCCGGGTCGGAATTTTCTTTGACAGGGGGAGCCGGCGGCGGGTAGCCTTAAGGGGTAGCAGAACCACAATCGGTTGGGCCCGCCCGGTTACGGTCGGGCCGATTTTCTAGGTCCGGGGCCACCCCGGGCCCCGGTTGGAGACCGGAGCACACGATGAAGAAACGGCTTGGATGGTCCAGCGCAGCGTGGCATCTGAGAACGGGCGCCTTCGCCTTCTATGCGGGCGGGGTCGAGCGCCTTCTCTCCACCCTCGGCCGTTCGGTGGTGACGCCGGCCGCCCGGCGCCGTCCCCGCGGGCGGGCCATGGGCGTCGCCGTCGCCTTCCTGGTCGGCCTGCCGGCGGTGCTCTGGCTGGCGCAGGGCATCGGGTCCTCCCGGGTGGCCACGCGGACGGGCATCGTCGAGGGACGGCCGGTCGGAGAGGCCGCCTCGCTGGAAGGCCCGCTGGAGCGCTACTACCGCCAGCGCGAGGAGGGACACTGGGACTACACCGTCAACGGGCGTGAGATCGCCGTGTCCGTCACCCTGACCGGGTACACCAGCCGCCCGTGCGAAACCGACGACACCCCCTTCATCACAGCCGCCAACACGCGGACGCGGCCCGGCGTGGTCGCCCTGTCGCGCGACCTGCTCCGGCGCTACACGCCCGGCGCTCCGTTCGAGTTCGGGGACGTCATCCACGTATCGGGTTTCGGGGACTTCATCGTCGAGGACTCGATGGCGAGCCGCTGGGAGCGGCGCGCCGACATCTGGTTCGAGAACCTCGCCGACGCGCGCACGTTCGGGCGCAGGCGGGCCGTCCTCACCGGACCGTACGGCCTGACCGACGGCCAGACGCTCAAGCGCAGCATCTACGTGGCCTCGGCCGCGACCGGCGCCTCGCCGTGAACGTCGCCGTCATCGGGGCCTCCAGGGACCGCTCCAAGTTCGGAAACAAAGCCGTGCGCTCGTACCTCGCCCACGGTCATCGCGTGTTTCCCGTCAACCTGCACGAAGACGAGATCGAAGGCCTGCCGGTGTTCCGCTCGATCCTCGACGTGCCCGCCGACCTCGACGCCACGCTCGTCTACGTCCCCCCGCACACCACGCGGGAGCTGCTCCCGGACATCGCGCGCAAGGGGCCCGGCACGCTGTTCCTGAACCCGGGGAGCGAAGACGAGCGCGTCGTAGCGCGCGCGCGGGAGCTGGGTCTGGAACCGGTGCTCGCCTGCTCGATCGTCGCCATCGGCGACACGCCGTCGAACTACCGCTGACCGGCAGTTTCGCTTGCGCGGCCGCCGACAGAGCCCGTATGATGGCTTACTTCGGAACGGCACCGCTGCGCCGGCGTCGCCTCAGCCCACCGCCCGCGGATTCCCAACATACCGTGATCCGTCGGGACTCCCGGCGCGCCCCAATCTGCGGCACCTGAGAGGAGTTTCGCTCTTGAAAGAGTTCGACGTCGCCATCATCGGCAGCGGCCCGGGAGGGTACGTCGCCGCCATCCGGGCCGGCATCCTGGGCCTGAAGACCGCCATCATCGAAAAAGACCCCTTCCTGGGCGGCACGTGCCTGCACCGCGGGTGTATTCCCACCAAGGCGTTGCTGCACACGGCGGAGCTCTTCGGAGAGATCGGCCGGGCGGCGGAGTTTGGAATCGTCGTGGAGGGCGCCTACCTGGACGTCCCGCGTATCCACGAGCGCAAGCAGGCCATCGTCGACAAGCTGGCCAAAGGTGTGGCGTTCCTGATGAAGAAGCGCAAGGTCGAGGTGTTCACCGGTCTCGGAAGCTTCGTGGATGCGGGCACGGTTCGCGTGCAGGGCCCGACCGAGTCGGAGACGATCCGCGCCCGCCACGTCATCGTCGCGACGGGCTCCGCGCCCGCGTATCCGCCGTCGATGAAGCCCGACGGGAAAGCGATCCTGGACAGCGACATGATCCTCGCCATGACCGACGTCCCCGAGAGCCTCGCCGTCATTGGGTCGGGGGCGGTGGGCACCGAGTTCGCCTCCGTCTTCGCGTCGTTCGGGTCGAAGGTGCACCTGATCGAGCTTCTGCCCCGGCTCCTCCCCATCGAGGACGAAGAATGCTCGAAGCAGCTCGAGCGATCGCTCAAGAGTCGCGGGTTGCAGTGCTACACGGGTACCGAAGTCACCGAGATCCGTGCGCAGGGCAACGGCGCGGCGCTGACCCTGAAGAAGGGCGAGTCGACATCGACCCTCGACGTCGCGAAGGTGCTGGTCGCGGTCGGACGCCGCCCCGTGCTCGACGGACTCAACCACGAGGCCATCGGGCTGGCGATGAGCGGGCGCTTCGTCGTAATCGACGAGTACATGCGCACCAACGTCCCCAACGTCTATGCCATCGGGGACGTGGTGGCCACGCCCGCCCTGGCGCACGTCGCCACGCGCGAGGGCATCCTGGCCGTCGACCACATCGCGGGCAAGCCGGTGCAGCCCATCGACTATCTGACGGTGCCCAACTGCACCTACTCGCAACCCGAGGTGGCCAGCGTGGGGTTGACCGAGAAGGCGGCCCGCGACCGCGGCTACGACGTCGCGGTGGGCAAGTTCCCGTTCTCCGCGCTCGGCAAGGCGATGATCATCGGGGACACGACCGGCTTCGTGAAGATCGTCGCGGAGAAGCGGTACGACGAGGTGCTGGGCGTCCACATCATCGGCCCGCACGCCACCGACCTCATCGCCGAGGCGGTGCTGGGACGCAAGCTGGAAACGACGGTCGAGGAAATCGTGAATACGGTCCACGCGCACCCGACGCTGACCGAAGCCATGTTGGAGGCCGCACACGGTGTCTACGGCGAAGCCATCCACATCTGAAACGTACACCATCATGGTGCCGGAGATGCTGTCGCTCGATCGCACCGGCTACCTCGAGCTGTACTATTTCATGTCGCTCAACCGGAAGCTCGAGGACCGGCTGGGCAAGCTCTACCGGCAGAACAAGGTGGTGGGCGGACTCTACTCGAGCCTCGGTCAGGAGGCGTGCTCGGTGGGAAGCGCATACGCGCTCGAGCGCGGCGACTTCCTCGCGCCGATGATCCGCAACCTGGGATCGCTGCTGGTCCGCGGGGTGCGACCCATCGACGTGATGGCCCAGTACTGCGCGCGCGCGATCTCCCCCACGCGGGGCAAGGATCTGAACCTCCACTTCGGATGGGTCGACCGCGGGCTCGTCGCGCCGATCAGCGTGGTAGGCGCCCTGATTCCGGTCATGGCCGGCGTCGCGCTGGAGATGAAGATGCACGAAAAGAAGAACGTGGCCCTGACGTACATCGGCGACGGAGGCATGAGCACGACGGATTTTCACGAGGGATTGAACTTCGCGGCCATCCACCGGCTGTCGCTCATCCTCATCGTCGAGAACAACCAGTACGCGTACTCCACCCACGTCTCCCGCCAGGCCAACGTCGCCGACCTGGTCGTGCGGGCGCGGGGCTACGGCGTCTACGGCGAGAGCGTGGACGGCAACAACGTGCTGGCGGTCCTCGACACCGTGCGCCGCGCGCGCGCGCGCTGCGTGGCGGGCGACGGCCCGGTCATGATCGAGGCCAGGACGTTCCGGCGCAAGGGACACGCCGAGCACGATGACGCGGGCTACGTGCCGCAGGAGCTCCGCGCGGAGTGGGAGAAGAAGGACCCGCTCGACGCGTACCGGCGTTTCCTGCTGGCCCGGGGCGTGGTGGATTCGTTGCGGGACATCGACGAGATCGATGCAAAGATAACTGCTATACTGGAGGACGCTGCGAGCGAAGCACTGGCCGCTCCGTTCCCCGATCCTTCCATTGCCAGGGAGAATGTCTATGGCTGATCGACAGGCTGCACCGGCGAAGAACACGCATTTCACGAACGCGCCCGACGACAAGACGAAGCTCGACATGCTTCATTTCATGAAGCTCACGCGCGAGATCGAGGACCGCATCGAGCGCAAGCTCTACCGCCAGGGCCGGATCGTCGGCGGCGTGTACGTCGGCCGTGGGCAGGAAGCGATCTCGGTCGGCACGGCCATCCACATGGAGGAGAACGACGTGGTGGCGCCGTCGCACCGCGACATGGGCGTGTTCCTGATGCGCGGCATCACCGCCCGGCGCATCATCGCCCAGTACATGGGGCGCAAAACGGGACTGACGCGCGGCCGCGACGGCAACATGCACATGGGCGACATGGATTACAACGTCATCGCCTTCGTGAGCCACCTCGGCGACAACGTTCCCGTCGCCGCGGGCGCCGCGCTCGCCTTCAAACAGCGCGGTGAGAAGCGCGTGGCGCTGTGCTACAACGGAGAGGGAGCGACCTCGCGCGGCGACTGGCACGAGGGGATCAACTTCGCGTCCATCCACAAGCTCCCCGTCGTCTATTTCATCAACAACAACGCCTACGCGTATTCGACGCCGATGGAGCTGCAGATGGCCATTCCCGACGTCGCGCTTCGCGCCCCCGGGTACGGCATTCCCGGTGAGATCGTCGACGGCAACGACATCCTGGCCGTCTACGACGCCGCCAGGCGCGCCGTCGACCGTGCGCGCGCCGGCGAGGGCCCGTCGCTGGTCGAGTTCAAGACGTTCCGCATGACGGGACACTCGGCGCACGACGACGCCGGCTACGTCCCGCCCGAGCTCTTCGAAGAATGGCAGAAGAAGGACCCGATCCTGCGCTTCGAGAAGCGGTTGCTCGACGAGGGCGCGGTGACACAGCAACGCCTGAGCGAGATGCAGCAGGAGTGCGTGGCGATGATCGACGACGCGGTCGACTGGGCCGAGAAGCAGCCCTACCCCGCACCGGAGGAAGTGACCCGGGACGTCTATTACGAAGGTTGAAGTTTGGTGGTGACGACCACGCGGGTGGCATCGAATCGGAGCCCCCGCGAGGCCCGATGGCGAACATGACTGACGGAGACACGTTGAACACAACAGGGAGACCCACATGGCCGTGACGACATACGTCGATGCCATCAAGCAGGGCATCTGGGAAGAGATGGAGAAGGACGACCGCGTGTACATCCTCGGCGAGGACGTCGGGATCTACGGGGGCGCCTTCAAGGTGACCAAGGGCATGCTGGACCACTTCGGTCCCATGCGCGTCATCGACACACCGATCTCGGAGTCCGCCATCATCGGCGCCGCGATCGGGTCCGCGCTGGTGGGGATGCGCCCCATCGCCGAGATGCAATTCATCGACTTCATCTCGTGCGGCTTCGACCAGATCATCAACTTCGCCGCCAAGTGCCGGTATCGCTGGGGCGCCGGCGTGCCCATCGTGGTGCGCGGGCCGTGCGGCGGCGGCGTGCACGGCGGACCCTTCCACTCGCAGAACGTGGAGGCGTATTTCTTCAACGTGCCCGGCCTGAAGATCGTGTGCCCGTCGACGGCGTATGACGCCAAGGGCCTCATCAAGGCCGCCATCCGCGACCCGGATCCCGTGCTGTACTTCGAGCACAAGTTCCTCTACCGGCGCATCAAGGAGGACCTGCCCGAGGACGATTTCGTCGTCCCCATCGGGAAGGCCGCCCTGCGCCGCGAGGGCGAGGATCTGTCGATCATCAGCTACGGCGCCATGGTCCATAAGGCGCTGGAAGCCGCGGAGGAGCTCGCGAAGGACGGCATCGAAGTCGAGGTGCTCGATCTGCGCTCGATCCTTCCCCTCGACGAGGAGGCGATCCTCGCCACCGCGCGCAAGACCAGCAAGGTGATCATGCTGCACGAGGCCACGATGACCGGCGGCCCGGGCGGCGAGATCGTGGCGCGCATCGCGGAGAAGGCGTTCGAGTACCTCGACGGTCCGATCGTGCGCATCGCGCCGCCGGATACGCCGGTTCCGTACAGCCCTCCGCTGGAGGAAGCGTTCCTCCCGCAGACAAAGGACATCGTCGAGAAAGCCCGGCGCCTCGTCGCGTACTGACGCGCGGGACCGGCACAGGGAAATCGAAAGGATCTTACGATGAGTGTCGATGTGATCATGCCGCAGATGGGCGAGAGTATCGCCGAAGGGACCATCGTCAAGTGGCTAAAGAACGTCGGCGATCAGGTCGATCGCGACGAGCCCCTTTTCGAGATATCCACCGACAAGGTCGATGCGGAAATCCCGTCGCCCGCGGCGGGCAAGCTGCTCGAGATACTCGTGGACGAAGGTGCGACGGTCGAGATCAACACCGTCGTGGGTCGCATCGGTGAAGCGGGCGAAGCCGTGAAGGCCGCGCCGTCGAAGCCCGCTCCCGCTCCGGAGCCGGAAGCGGCGCCCCGGGCGGCGCCGGAGGCGCCCGCACCGGCGCCCGCCGCTCCCGCGGCACCGGCGCCGAAACCGTCCGCGGACGCCGGCCGACGCGTCGTGCGCTCGTCCCCGGTGGTGCAGAAGATCGCCGCGGAGCACAACGTCGATGTCTCTCTCATCGAGGGGACCGGTGAAGGCGGCCGGGTCACCAAGAAGGACATCATGAACTACATCGCGTCGGCCTCGACGTCGGGCGTGCCCGCGTCCGCGCCGACACCGGCACCGCAGGCGCCCGCCGCCCCGCAGCCGGCTCCGGCCCCGTCGGCCGCGCCGGCGCCGCGCCCGGCCGCACCCGCACCGCGCCCGCAGGTGTTCGCCGCGGGTCAGGACGAAGTGCGCGAGCCGATGAGCATCATGCGCAAGAAGATCGCCGAGCACATGGTCATGAGCAAGCACACCTCGGCGCATGTATACACGATCTTCGAGATCGACATGCAGGAAGTGGTCAAGCGCCGGGACGCACTCAAGCGAGAGTTCGCGGGCGAGGGCGTCAAGCTGACCTTCCTTCCCTTCTTCATCGAGGCGTGCATCCGGGGCATCAAGGAGTACCCGATCATCAACTCGAGCGTCGACGCCGACACCATCATCTACAAGAAGAACGTGAACGTCGGCATCGCGGTGGCGCTGGAGAACGGACTCATCGTCCCGGTGGTCAAGGGCGCCGACCAGATGAACCTGCTCGGCCTGGCGCGGACCGCCGCCGACCTCGGCGAGCGCGCGCGCACCAAGCGCCTGTCGCCGGACGACGTGCAGGGCGGGACGTTTACGATCACGAACGTGGGCGTGTTCGGCGGCGTGGTGGGCCTGCCCATCATCAACCAGCCGCAGGCCGCGATCCTCGGCATCGGGACCAACGTGAAGCGCCCGGTCGTCATCGACGACGCCATCGCCATCCGGCCCATCGACTACGTATCGCTCTCGAACGACCACCGCATCATCGACGGCGCCGACGCCGCCCGCTTCCTGACCGTGGTCAAGCGCGAGCTCGAGAAACCGGGGCAGGTGTAACCGGCCGATGACGATCCCTCCCCGCACCCGGCTCTGCCGCACCATCGACCTGGGGACGCTCCCCTACGACAACGCCTTCCGGCTCCAGAAGCGCGAGGTGGAGCGGCTGCAGCGTTGCGACGGCGACGACGTCCTGCTCTTCGTCGAGCATCCGCACGTCATCACCGTGGGGCGCAACGCGACGGGAGCCGCGATCATCGCGGATCGCCGGACGGTCGAGGCCCGCGGGGCCACGGTGGTGGCCACCGACCGCGGCGGCGACGTCACCTACCACGGGCCCGGGCAGCTGGTGGGCTACCCGATCCTCCGACTCGAGCCCGGTCGGCGTGACATCCGGCGCTACGTGCACGACCTCGAACAGGTCCTGATCGACACACTGGCCGACTTCGGCGTTTCCGCCGGCCGGCACCCGGAACACCGGGGCGTGTGGGTCGAGGGCCGCAAGATCGCCTCACTCGGGATCCGTATCTCGCGGTGGGTCACCTGCCACGGGTTTGCGCTCAACGTCTCGACCGACCTATCTTACTTCTCACTGATGAACCCCTGCGGCATCCCCGATTGCACCATGACCTCTCTCGAGCGGGAAATCCTTTCGCCCGTTCCCATGAGCGAGGTGCGCGCGCGCGTCACATCCCACTTCGGCGCCGTCATGGGGCGCGAGATGCGCGAGGAGTCGATCGTCCATGTCCACTGAGACGCGCCGTCCCGAACGCCCCGAGTGGTTCAAGATCCGGCTCCGGACCAACGAGGAGTACGGCGCCGTCAACAATCTCGTCTCCAAACTGAATCTGCACACGGTCTGCCAGGAGGCGCGCTGTCCCAACATCTACGAGTGCTGGGGACAGGGCACGGCGACGTTCATGATCCTCGGCGACGTCTGCACGCGGCACTGCGGCTTCTGCTCGGTGGCCAAGGGCCGCCCGGGCCCGGTGGACCCGCTGGAGCCCGAGCACGTGGCGCAGGCCATCGAACGCCTCAACCTCCAGTACGCGGTGATCACGTCCGTCGATCGCGACGACCTCCCGGACGAGGGGGCGGGTCACTTTGCGCGCACCATCGAGGCGGTGCGGCGGCGCCTGCCCGACTGCCGGGTGGAGGTGCTGATCCCGGACTTCAACGGCCGGCGCGAGCTGCTCGACATCGTGCTCGACGCCCGCCCCGACTGCCTCGCCCACAACATAGAAACGGCGTCGCACCTCTACCGGCGCGTCCGTCCCGTTGCCGTGTACGAGAACACGCTCAAGGTGCTGGAGAACGCCGTACTCTACCGCGAGCAGCACGGCATCGCGATGAGCGTCAAGTGCAGCGTCATGGTCGGACTCGGGGAGACGATGGACCAGCTGCTCGACACCATGCGCGACATCGCCCTGACCGGCTGCGACATCATGACCGTCGGGCAGTACCTGCCGCCGAAGAAGGCGGCGCTTCCCCTCGATCGCTACTACTCCCTGGAGGAATTCGCCCACATCCGCGAGCGCGGCCTGGAGATGGGGTTCAGCCACGTCGAATCGGGCCCCCTGGTCCGCAGCTCCTACCACGCGAAGCAGCAGCTCGAGACCGCGCACAACGCCCGGTCGGCCCGCGCCTGCCGCTGACCGCCGGCGAGGCCACCGCACGCCGGGCTTGCAGGCGCGCCCTCCCACGTGTAAACTACTCGGTGAAGGAGGTGGTGCCATGAAACGCACTGCTCTCGTTACCCTTTTTGTCCTCACGGCGAGTGCCTCTCCCACCCCGGCCGACCGGATCGGCATCTACCTGAGCGGGACCAACCTGGTCTGCGCGATGGACCTGGTTCAGTACCTCCCGACCAGCATCTACGTCGTCCACCACCTGAGCGCGGGGACGACGGGGAGCCGATGGAAGCTCGATCTCGTGGCCGGGCCGGTCGTATCGGTCGGTTACTCGACCGGCCAGCTCGAGATCGCCGGCATTAACCCGTACGAGGGAGTGGAACTGGGCTACGGCTCGTGTCAGGCCGGAGACGTCGTCGTCTACCGGCTCGATTTCTTCAGCACCGGTGTGGTCACGGATTGCTATCAGCTTTCGGTGGTGCCCTACCCCGGGGAGACGGACGTCATCGCCGTGGACTGCGCCGGTCAACCGGCGCCCGCGACCGGAGGCGCGTTTTCGTTCTCTCTGGGACCCAGCGGGTCGCCTTGCTACGACTGCACCACGCCGGTCGAGCCGTCCACCTGGGGACGCGTGAAGGCGCTCTACCGGTAGCCGGCCGCCGCTCCCGGGGCGACGCGGCACGTTGCGACTGCCATCACGCGCCCGCGGAACGACCGGACACGACCCACCCCGACGCGTGCGTTCGAGGCGCGCCCTCCCCGCGGCACGTCCCTTGCAGCCCATGCAATCGCCTTCAACCTGCGAGGAATTGCCATGGCTGCCACGAAAACGGTCTCGCTGAGAGACCTGGACTCTTTCGGTGACGTCGCCGCCGAGGACGACGCCGTTCTCGACTACTTCCTGACCACGGACGCCGTCACCCGCATCAAGAACGGTGATGCGTTCCTCGTGCTGGGACGCAAGGGCGCAGGAAAGACCGCCCTCGTCCGCCATTTTGCGGAGGGAAACAGCAAGGGGTTCTCGCGGTCCCTTAACCTGGCCGGTTATCCGTGGCAGGTCCACGCGCAGCGGATGGACCGCGGGGCGTCGGACGTGGAAGCCTACGTGTCGTCGTGGCGCTACCTGATCGCCGTGCAGATGGCGGCGATGGCCGCCGCGCGCGCCCGCGGGACCAGCGACGAGAGTGCGCGCGCCATCCGGCAGTTCCTCATCGACAATTACGGCAACGACGCGCTCCAGCTGGACGACGTGCTGCGCCCCACCAGGCTGCGCCTCTCGAGCATGTCGTTCGAGCCGATGGTCTTCGGTTGCAAGCTGGGCGGCATCGCCCTGGACCGCAACGCCGGCGACAAGCGCCTGGGGATGGAGCTGGACGCCCTCTCCGACATGCTCCTCACGGCCACGGTCACGCTGGCGCGCAAAGTCGGCGCCAGGTCCCTGATGCTCCACTTCGACGAGCTGGACCAGGGCATCTCGACGCTGACGCCGGAACGCGCGCAGATGCTGGCGGGCCTGGTCCTCGCCGTACGCGCCGTGCGCAAGGCCTGCGGCCAGGACGGCGTCCCCGTCAAGCCGGTCGTCTACCTGCGGTCGGACCTGTGGGACAAGTTCTCGTTCTCCGACAAGAACAAGATCACGGAACGCCTGGCCCTGCGCCTGGAGTGGGACGCCGAGTCCCTGCTCGAGCTGGTGACCGCGCGCTTGCGCGCGAAGCTGGGACCGTCGGCGCGCTGGGACACGGTGACGAGCCCGGAGCAGCTCCGCGGCTCGCACAGCAAGTGGAGCTTCATCGTGGCGCGGTCGTTCCTCCGGCCGCGCGACGTCATCAAGTTCCTCAACTCCGCCCTCAAGCAGGCGCGCACGCGCGATGACGAGCCGCTCGTGCTGAGCAATCCCGACATCATCGGTGCGCGCGACGCCTACTCGTCTTATTTGAAGGCCGAGCTCGACGACGAGATCATGGCCCACTGGCCGCAGTGGGAGGAAGCCCTGCAGGCGTGCTCCGCCATCAGCACCATGACGTTCCAGCGCGAGCAGTTCGCCGAGGAATACGAACGGCGCCGCTCGAAGGAGAACACCAGCACCTCCGACGAGGCGCTCGAGATGCTCTACCGTTTCTCGGTCATCGGCTACGAGCGCCGGAGCGGATACGGCGGCTCGTCGTGGGCCTTCCAGTACACGAATCCGGAGGCCGGCTGGGACAACCGCGCCACGCGCTTCAAGGTGCACCTCGGGCTCAAGGAATTCGCGAAGCTTCGCGAGGAGTGACGCCTACCTGCGACGGACCAGCGGAGCGAGGAACGGGTTCTGCCGCTTCTCGTCGCCGATGGTCGTGGCGGGACCGTGGCCGCAGTAGACGATGGTGTCGTCGGCCATGGGAAGGAAGCGCTCGAGGGTCTTCATCATCACGTCGTGATCGCCGCCCGGCAGGTCGGTGCGGCCGATACTCCCCCGAAACAGAACGTCGCCCACGACGGCGCGCGGCGGCGTCGCGTCCTCGAAGTGGACGATGATGTGCCCCGGCGTGTGCCCCGGCATCAGCATCACCTTGCCGGACAGATTCCCCACCCGCACGACGTCCCCCTCCTCCAGGAAGCGCTCGATCGGCACCGTCGGCGGGGCCGGCAGACCGAACATCTGCGCCTGCGGCCCGACCTCCTCGTAGAGCGGGAGGTCCAGGCGGTGCATGAAGACGGGGACACGCAGCGCCTCCACGACGCCGGCCAGGCCGGCCACGTGATCGAGGTGCGCGTGCGTGTTGACGACCGCCTTCACGTTCGCGTTCAGGGCGAGCGCCGTAGCGATGATGCGCTCGGGCTCGTCGCCCGCGTCGAAGATGACCGCCTCGCCCGTCTCGCCGCACACGACGATGTGGCAGTTGCTCTGGAACGGCCCAACGGTGAGGCTCTCGATCCGAAACATGGGATCATCCTACCACAGGTGGTATATTGTGACCATGAAACAGGCCCGCACCAACGACTTCAGGTGGTCGGTCTCCCGCGACCGGACCTTCCGGGAGTGCCCGCGCCAGTACTGGTTCAACTACTACGGCTACTGGAGCGGGTGGGAGTACGACGCCGACCCGCGTACGCGCGAGATCTACACGCTGAAATCCCTCAAGGCGCGCCCGACGTGGATCGGTGAAGTGGTCCACGACTGCATCCGCCACTCGATCGAGAACCTCGCGCGGAGCGTCCCCGTCCTTCCCGTCGATCGTATCCGCGAGATCACCCGCAACCGCATGCGCGAGGACTTCCGCGAGTCCCGCGACGGCCTGCACCGGCAGGACCCCCGGGGCGCGTGCGGACTGTTCGAGCACGAGTACCGCGTGCCGGTCACGGACGAAGAATGGCGCGACGCGGCCGACACCGTCGACCGCTGCCTGGTCACGTTCTACGCGTCCGACGTCTGGCGGCAGCTGCAGGACACGGCCCCCGCCGATTTTCTCGAGATCGAGAAGTTTTCGGGCTTCGTCCTGGACGGGATCGAGGTGACGGTCAAGCTCGACTGCGCGACGAGGGAGACGGAACACGTCACCGTGTGGGACTGGAAGACCGGGCGACGCGAGGGTCCCACCGCGCGGCTGCAGCTGGCCTGCTACGCCTTCTATCTGCATCAGGCATACGGCGTCCCGATCCACCGGGTGAGGATGAAGCGCTTCGAGCTGTCGCAGGGAACGGTCCACGAGCGAACCATCACGGAGAAGGAGCTGGGAGAGATCCTGGACTACGTACGCGGGAGCGTGGCGGACATGCGCGGACTGCTGGAAGATCCGGAGCGCAACGTCGCCCGCGAGGACCGGTTCGTGCGCGTGGCACGCCGCGAGAGCTGCCTGCGCTGCAATTTTCTCAAGGTCTGCAAACCGGACATCGACCTGTCGTGCTGACACGGCCTCATGGGGCGCCGGCATGGTCCGAACTCGGTCTTGTGCGTCGGCGGGTTCTATAGTATAACTTCAGATGTAGTCAGACCGTGAAGGAGCGAGCCCAATGATTGAGTATATTCCGGGACTGGAAAAAGTACCGGCCGCAGAATCCGCTATCAGCTACATCGACGGCGAGAAGGGCATTCTCGAATACCGTGGAATTCGCATCGAAGAACTGGCGACACACGGGACGTTCGAAGAGATCGCCTATCTTCTGCTCAACGGGCAACTGCCGACCGAGCGCCAGCTGACGGAGTTCAGCCGTCGTGTCGCTGCGGCGCGCGTGCTCCCGAAAGAGCTCCAGAACGTCGTCAAGTGCACCCCGAAGGACGCACACCCCATGTCGGCATTGCAGACCGCCGTTGCCGCCGTGGGCATGGTGACCGCCCATCGGAACATCAAGGAAGAGAAGGTCCGCGAGGAATGCGCCATCGATTTCATCGGGAAATTTCCGTCGCTGGTGGCTGCGATTCACCGCGTTCGCATCGGCAAGCCCATTGTCGAGCCCGATCCGTCGCTGCCTATCGCCGGCGACTTCCTGCATATGCTCTCCGGCGACAAACCCGACACCAACAAGGCTCGGGCGATGGACGTCTGCCTCATCCTCCATGCGGATCACACGATGAACGCGTCGACGTTCACCGCACGCGTGACCGCATCGACGGAGTGCCAGCCGGCCGCCGCGATCTCGGCGGCCGTCGGGAGCCTGTCGGGCCCCCTGCACGGCGGCGCCAACGAAGAGGTGCTGCACATGCTGGGCGAGATCGGATCGCCGGAGAAGGTCAAGCCGTGGTTCGACAAGAAGCTCGAGAGCAAGGGCAAGATCATGGGCATGGGTCACCGCGTCTACAAGACGAAGGACCCGCGCGCCAAGATTCTCCAGGGAATGGCCAGCGAGCTGTTCGCGAAATTCGGGAGTTCTCCGCTCTACGACATCGCCACGGAGTTGGAGAAGCACGCCAACGAGAAGCTGGGACCGCGGGGGATCTATCCCAACGTCGATTTCTACTCCGGAATCGTCTACAGCAGCCTCGGGATCCCGACCGATCTGTTCACCCCGATATTCGCCGTATCGCGCGTGGCGGGCTGGTCGGCGCACTGGATGGAGCAGATGCGGCACAACCGCCTGTTCCGCCCCACGCAGGTCTACCAGGGGAAACGCGACGTGCCTTACGTTCCCATGGCGGACCGCAAGGAGGGGGTTCCCGCGGCGTAACCGCGCCCTGCCCTCAGCCGCAACAAGAGAAAGCCGCCCGGCAGGTCCTGCCCGGCGGCTTTTTCCTTGAGGTAGGCCCCGAACAGCCTACGCCGGTTGGTCAGTAGTCGAACTCGTCGTCCTCCTCATCGTCTCCGTCGTCGTCCTCATCGTCGAAATCATCATCCTCGTCCTCGTCGAAATCGTCGTCGTCGTCATCGTCTGCGCCATACGAGTCCCGCGCACCGAAATCGCGCAGGCACTCCTCGGAGCAGAAAACCTCGTCGTCGACAAACACGCCGTCGTCTCCCACGTTCTCGCCACAGTACGCGCAGTTTACCATTGCGGATCCTCTCCCGGATGTTGAGCCTCCCCCCCCGGAGCCGCCCTGCGGGGGGCCTCAGGAGGGACGGATTTGCTAAATAGCGGGGCGCGCACACGGTGTCAACGGAAAACCGCCGAGGGCCCGAAAGTGGCCCTCCGGGGACGGCCGGGAGCCCGGGTGGACACCCGCCCTCATGGGCTACCGGACGCGAGGTCCCTGCGCCAACCCCGTCGAAACCCGCGTGCGGACGGGTCAAATACCCCACGGACGGGGCGGTCCCGCCGACCGGACGCCCCCGTACCACGTCGGCCCGAGCGCTCAATCGCATGGGAGTTAATCACTTGCAACGGACGCCGTCACGCGCCGACCGGGTGTCGATCTCTGGTATGTCCGTTGCAGTCCCCGGAGACGTCGTTTCACCGCTGGCCGCTCGCAATCCGACCGGAGGCTTGGATGGCTTCCATCCGTACGGTTCTCAATCCGTCCCTGACCGAAGAAGGCATCGTCATCACCCGTCCGGTGACGTCGGACCAGGCGGAGATCATCACGCCCGACGCGGTCCGCTTCGTGGCAGCACTCGCCCGTCGGTTCACCTCGCGCCGCGATGAGCTCCTCAAGCTCCGCCTGATCCGTCAGCACGAGATCGATGCGGGCCACTTCCCCGACTTCCTCCCCGAGACGGCGATGATCCGCCAGGCGGGCTGGAAGGTCGCTCCCGTCCCGCGCGACCTCACCGACCGCCGGGTCGAGATCACCGGACCGGTGGATCGCAAGATGGTGATCAACGCGCTCAACTCGGGCGCCAGTACCTACATGGCCGACTTCGAGGACTCGAACTCGCCCACCTGGACCAACTGCGTGCAGGGCCAGGTCAACCTGCGCGACGCGGTTCGGCGCACCATCGAGTTCTCCGCCGCCGACGGCCGGCACTACACGCTGAACAAGACGGTCGCGACCCTCATCGTCCGTCCCCGCGGCT
>CAZCQM010000020.1:0-24354 GCA_964500785.1 uncultured bacterium | reverse complement strand
CGACTGGAACCGCAAGGACGGCTAGGCCGGGCGCGTTCCGCGAGACTTCCGCATGGCGTTCAACTCCATCCTGGTTACCGGCGGCGCCGGCTTCATCGGCTCCAACTTCGTGCGCCTGATGGCGCGCGAGCAGCCGTCGTGCGCGATCACGGTGCTCGACGCGCTCACCTACGCCGGCAACATGGAGAACATCGCGGATCTCGTCGACGCCGGACGCGTGCGCTTCGTGAAGGGGAACATCTGCGACGCAGCGGCCGTGCGCGACGCGATGAAGGGTGTGGAAGCCGTATTCAACTTCGCGGCGGAGACGCACGTCGATCGTTCCATCGAAGAGGCGGCGAGCTTCATCGAAACCGACATTCAGGGTACGTACACGCTGCTCAATTTTGCACGCGAGCTGAGTGTGAAGCGCTACGTCCAGATTTCGACCGACGAAGTGTACGGGTCAAGCGACGGCACTGACTTTACCGAAGAGTCGCCGCTCCGGCCGGGGAACCCGTACAGTGCCAGCAAGTGCGGCGGCGACCTGATGTGCCTCGCGTTCGCGAATACCTACCGGCTCCCGGTCGTCATCACGCGCAGCTCGAACAACTTCGGGCCCTTCCAGCACGTCGAGAAGTTCATCCCTCTCTTCACCACCAACGCCATGGAGGGCAAGGACTTGCCGCTCTACGGCGACGGGATGCACGAGCGCGACTGGATTTACGTCGAGGACAACTGCCGGGCGATCGCCCTGGTGGCGGAGAAGGGGGCGGACGGCGAGGTCTACAACATCGCGGTGGGCAATTCGCAGCCGAATCTGCGCGTGGCCGAGCTGATCCTGAAGCACGTGGGCGAGACGAAATCGAAGATCGTGTTCATCGAGGACCGCAAGGGGCACGACCGCATGTACAAACTGGCCGCGGACAAGGTCCGCGCGCTGGGCTGGGCGCCGCGCACCGACTTCGCCGCGGCCATGGAGCAGACGGTCCGCTGGTATACGGAGCACCGCGGGTGGTGGGAGCGCGTCAAGAGCGGCGGGTTCCGGGACTACTACGAGAAGCACTACGGCGCGCGTCTTGCAAAGGGCAAACCGCGCCGCTGAGACTGCGCGGCCTCGGACATACGATGACGAACAAACGGAAGATACTCCTGGTCGCCGCCGCGCGGCCCAACTTCATGAAGGTGGCACCCGTGTGGCGCGCGCTCGCGGGCACCGGACACTTCGACCTCACGCTCGTGCACACCGGGCAGCACTACGACGACAACATGTCGAAGGTCTTCTTCGACGATCTCAAACTCCCGCGCCCCGACGCGCACCTCGGCGTGGGATCCGGATCGCACGCCGAGCAGACCGCGCGCGTGATGCTCGCCTTCGAGCCTGCGCTGGAAGAAGCCAGGCCCGACCTCGTCATCGTGGTCGGGGACGTGAACTCGACCATGGCGTGCACCATCGTCGCGGTGAAGCGCGGCGTGCGCGTGGCGCACATCGAGGCGGGACTGCGCAGCTTCGATCGCACCATGCCCGAGGAGATCAACCGCATCGTCACCGACATCCTCTGCGACCTGCTCTTCACCACCTCGCCCGAGGCCATCGAGAACCTCCACCGGGAGGGTGTCGACCCGCACCGCATCCACCACGTGGGAAACGTGATGATCGACAGCCTTCATTTCTACGAAGAGGCCGCCGAGAAGTCGCCCATCCTGGAGTCCCTGGGGCTCGCCCCGAAGGGCTACGGGCTGGTGACGCTCCACCGGCCGAGCAACGTCGACGATCCCGGGGGGCTGACCCGGCTGCTGGACGCGCTGAGCGAGATCGGGCGGGAATGCCCGCTCCTGTTTCCGGTCCATCCCCGCACCCGGAGCGTCGTCGAGGGAATCGGATACCAGGTTCAGGGCGGCGCCATGCGGCTGATCGACCCCGTGGGGTATCTGGACTTCCTGAAGCTGATGAAGTATAGTCGTATAGTCCTCACCGACTCCGGAGGTATCCAGGAAGAAACGACTGTTCTCGGTATCCCCTGCTTGACGATCCGTGATAACACTGAGCGCCCAATTACCGTTACGGTAGGGACCAATCGTCTGGTCGGGACGGATCCCGCACACCTTCCGCGCGAGGCACGCGACGTGCTCGCGAACGGAATCAAGGGTGCGAGGATTCCGGACCTGTGGGACGGCAACGCGGCGCCGCGAATCGCACAGGTGATTGCCGGGTTCTTTGATGAGCAGTCGTAACTCCTGGTCTTTCAACGAAACCGCTGTCGGGCACAGCTTCGCCTGGAGCCTCGCCCTCTCCCTGCTTCCCGTTTTCTCCGCCTTCGGCGTTTCCTGGGTCATTGCACGGTTCTCGGGTCCCACCGTGTGGGGGTCGGTTTCCTGGGCGATGGCGCTCGCGACCCAGATATTGATCCTCGCCAAGCTCGGGCTCGACCTGGGCGCGTCGCGCCTGGCCAGCGAATACGGCGTGGGGAGCCCCGGGGTGCTGCGCGAGCTCCTGCGAACCGGGTCGAATCTCCGGCTCGCCTTCACGCTTCCCACGTCGCTGGCGACGTATTTTCTCGCGCCGCTGATCGCCCACTGGTTCCACAACGACGCGCTGCTGTGGCCGGTTCGGCTGGCCGCCGGCGTCATCTTCTGTGCGAGCGTCTACGAATTCCAGGAACAGTTCCTGATCGGATTGAACCGGCACGCCACGGTGTCCCGCGTGCGGGCGCTCATGCTCTCCATGCGGGTCGTGGCGACGACCATCGTGGTCGCCGCCGGCATGGGCGTGGTGGCGATCCTGTGGGGCTACATCGCGGCGTGGCTCGTGGGCATCGCGGCCTTTTCGATCCTGCTGCGGCGGTTTCTCCCCGACGCCGCACCCGCGTCGGGGGACCACGCAACGATCCGCCGCCGGCTGCTGGCGATGAGCATCCCGCTGGCGGTGAGCAGCGCCTCGGTCACCATCTATTCGCAGATGGACAAGCTCGTGCTGGGTTACTTCGATCCACTCGCCGAAGTGGGGCAGTATTCGATCGCCCGGGCGGTCATGGAGGTGTCGCTGTTTCCGGCCTTTGCGATGGTGACCACGCTCCGGCCGGCGCTGGCGGCGCGATTCTCGCGCGGCGACACGGCCGATTGCGCGCGGCTGATTCGCCGGTCGTTGCGACTGTCGCTGATCGCGGGCGTGTTGTTCGGGTCGATCTTCGTCGCCCTGGCCGTACCGCTGCTCTCGCTCGTCTACACCGACCAGTATCGCTACGCCGGTCAGCTCATGTCGCTGTTTGCATGGGTGGTAATCATCCGGAGCATGGGGGCGCTGGTGCTGCCGGCCCTGCTCGCCGCCGAACGCATCCGGACCTACGCATGGCTCACCGCGGGCGCGGCGCTCCTGAACTTCGGCCTCAATGTCGTCCTCATCCCGAGGATGCACTCGCGGGGTGCCATTGTGGCGACGATCGTGTCCTACGGCCTCCTGCTCGTGTTCGGAATGCGGGAAGTATTCATGATTTTCGGTGTGCGCGTGAACGCCCGGGCCGTCGGCGCGGGGCTTCGCACGCTTCTTGCAGGCGCCCTCGTGGCGTCCGCCCTGTGGATGATTGTTCGTCGGATTGGCTCCGGGTCCGGGGTCTGGACGGTGGTCTTGTCGGCGGTGCACGTCGTGCTCTATGGCGCGCTGGTACTGGCCTTTCGTGTGATCCGGCCCGCCGAGATCCGGCCCATGGTTGGTAACCTGTTGAAAGTAAAGGTCTAGAGTAGAGCGTAACACCTTGACAGGCCGGCGCGCCTGCACCTACCCTGTCGCCGTCACGGGCGAACGCGGGTGGACAGGGTCGCGCCACCGGGTTCGGGAGGAGGCTTTCCGTTGTCTGGCAGTTCGATCTGGTCCGGTGATCTCGTCGCCTTCGTCGTCGCGCTCCTCGTAAGCTTTGCAGTCACCCCCGTCGTGCGGTCATTGGCCGTGCGATGGAGGCTGGGTAACAAGCCGAACGGGCGAGGCATCCGCAGCAATTCCATTCCGCACCTGGGCGGCGTCGCCCTGTTCTTCGGGATCGCAGCCGGTATCGCCCTGGCCATGGGACGCGATCTGCTGTCCGGCCACCCCGCTTCGATGATCGCCCGCGCGGCGCCGGCGATCTTCCTCATCGTCACACTCGGTCTCGTCGACGACATGCGCAACCTCGCGGCGCGACGCAAGCTGGCATTCCAGATTCTGGCCGCCGGATCGGTGGTGGTGGTGGGCTTCCGCCTCTTTACGGGCATGTGGGTGTTCGACACCTCGGCGATCGCACTCGCCGCCATCTCGTTGTTCTTCGTCGTGGGCATGCTGAGCTCCGTCAATCTGGTCGACGGCCACGATGGCCTGGCGGCGGGAGTGGCCCTGATCTCCGCCTCGGCGTTCGCCGTGATCGCGTCGATGATCGGAGCGACGAGCGTGGTCGTGGTCTCGCTCGCGATATGCGGTGCGTGTCTCGGCTTCCTCGTGTTCAATTTCCCTCCCGGCCGCATCTACATGGGTGATACCGGGAGCATGCTGCTCGGTATGCTGCTCGCTCTGACGGCGTGTCTCGTGACCATGCGGGCGCCGTCGGTGTACACCTTTGCCGCGGTCTGCCTCGTGCTGGGTGTCCCGTTGCTGGATACGATGCTCGCCATCGCGCGCCGCGTCGTGCTGCGCTCGCCGCTCTTCGGAGCCGACAACCTGCATATGCATCACATTCTGCGGGATGCCGGATTGTCTCCGCGTCGCACGCTGCTGGTGCTGTACGGCATTCAGATCGTCTTCGCCGCCCTCGGTGTCGCTGCGGCGGCGGGCTGGGTGCTGCCGGTCATGGTTGGGCTCGCGCTGGTGACGGTGGCGTTCATTTCGTTCCTCCGCGCCATGGTTGAGGGACGCGAGGAACCCGTTCCGGTTCCGCATCATCCGGCTCCGACCACGATTCCGTTCCAGTCGTCCTTCAGCACCAACATCCCCCAGCGCCGCACGTCCGTCGGTCCCTAAGTCCGTTGACGCTCCCGTAACGGCTGTGCTATCGTTCCGCCGCACAGAGCCGAAGTGGCGGTGTGCATCTTCCCTGTACGGACGGACCCGGCGTGACTACTAAAACGACGTGTCGGATTGCCAGCGACGTCGACCTGCTATCGCGTGTCCAGCTCGAGGAAGTCGTCCGACTTCTCAATGCGAACGGCGGCAAGCAGGCCATAGAATTCGTGACGCCGCAGGAGTCCGCCGGCCTCAAGCAGTCCAGGGCGTTGCCGAGCTCGCCGGAGCGCAACGCGCTCCTCATGAGCCAGTTGCTCAACGGAGAGTGCGACGTGCTCGTCATCGACGCGGCCATGCTGCCCGCGCACATGCCCTCGGGCCTCACCATCGGCGCGTTGACACGGCGCATCACACCCTGCGATGCGCTCATCTCCAACGACGATTGCATCCTGGACGAAGTGCGCGAGAACGCCGTGCTGGCCGTCAGCACACACTGCCGCGAGGCGCAGCTGCTCTACTACCGCCCCGACCTGAAGATCGCCCGCACGCACGGCAGCGTCGATTCACTCCTGCAGAAGGTACGCAGCGGTAGCATCGATTGCGCGGTCATCGCGGCCTCCGACGTCGAGCGCCTGAACAAGCAGGAGTTCGTCGCCGAGCTGCTCACGAACTCGGTCTGCATCCCGGCCGCGGGGCAGGGGGCGCTGGCGGTTCTCATCCGCTCCACGGAGGAGCCCTTCCGCGACGTCGTGCAGACCATCAACGACGCCGCCACCCACAGCATGCTGCGCTCGGAGTGGTCCTTCCTCGAGCACCTCGGGGTCGAGCACCCGGCGCCGGTCGCCGTGCTGGCCAGCATCGAGGGGAAGGCCATCGAGCTGGAAGGCATGGTCGCGTATCCAGACGGGAGCGAGAAGATCCAGTGCATGGTGAAGGGGTCGCTCGGAAACGAGGAGGATCTGGGGCGCACGCTCGCCAATGAAATCCTGGACGCCGGCGGACGCGAGGTGATCGCGGAGTTCCGCTTTCCATGATCCGCGTCTGATCCGTGATTGATCGCCGACTCATTCGAGAAGATCCCGACCGCCTCCGCCACGGACTGCGGCGCCGCGGAGCTACGGTCGACGTCGACCGTCTGGTCACGCTCGACGCCGAGCACATCGCCAACCTCCAGAAGAGCGAAGAACTCAAGCACGAGCGCAACGTCGCCTCCGAGGAGATCGGCCGCCGGAAGAAGGCGGGCGAGGACGTCTCCGCGCTCCACGCGGCCATGAAGGAGACGTCGGCGCGCATCAAAGCGCTCGAGGCGCGCAACAAGGAGATCGAGGAGACCCTCGACGCGCTGTTGCTCACCGTTCCCAACCTCCCCCACGGGTCCACGCCCGACGGCGCCGACGCCGGCGCCAACGTCGTGGTCCTCACACGGGGCGACGCCGCGAAACCCTTCGACGACGTCCTGCCGCACTGGGAGATCGGCGAGAAGCTCGGCATCCTCGACCTGGAAGCGGGGCGCGTCGTGTCGGGCCGCGGTTTCGTCGTATTCCGCGGCGACGGCGCGCTTTTGTGCCGCGCGTTGATCAACATGATGCTCGACATCCACGACGCCCAGGGCTACCAGGAGGTCCTCGTCCCCTACCTCGTGCACCGGGATTCGATGACGGGCACGGGACAACTCCCGAAGTACGAGGAGGACATGTACCGCTGCGATCCGGACGACCTGTTCCTCGTCCCGACCGCGGAGGTTCCGGTCACCAACCTCCACCGCGAATCCACCCTCGAGCGCGACCGCCTGCCCATCCGCTACACCGCCTACAGCCCCTGCTTCCGCCGCGAGGCGGGGAGCCACGGGGCGGACACGCGCGGGCTGCTGCGCGTCCACCAGTTCGACAAGGTCGAGATGGTGAAGTTCGTACACCCGGACGGCTCGTACGACGAGCTGGAGAGCCTCGTTACCGACGCCACCGCGGTGCTCGACGCGCTCGAGCTGCCGTACCGGGTGGTCGCGTTGTGCGCGGGCGACCTCGGTTTCGCCGCCGCGAAGTGCTATGATCTGGAGACGTACGCGCCCGGCGTCGACAAGTGGCTCGAAGTATCGTCGTGCAGCAACTTCGAGGACTTCCAGGCGCGCCGCGCGGGGATCCGGCTCAAGAAGGCCGAGGCGGACCGGCACCGGTTCGTGCACACCCTCAACGGCTCCGGCCTGGCGCTGCCCCGCGTGGTGGCGTCGATCCTGGAGGTCCACCAGACGCCGACCGGACGCGTGAAGATTCCGCCGAGGCTCCGGCCGTACATGCGCTCCAGAGAGTACCTCGGCTGAAGGGACCATGGCGCTTGCGCCCGGCGGCAACATTCGTTTCTGGCTGAAGGGGTATCTCTTCCTCGGCGTGGCCATTCTCTCCGTGGCCATGCTGATCTACTCCAACCACCTCATCTCGCGCCTGCGCGAGCACGCCGAGGCGTCGAGCCACCTCTTCTCCCGCTACATCGCCAACGTTCTCTTCGAGGTCGCGGACGACGGCAGCCTGGCCGACCTCCGCGCCGTGGTGCGCGAGAGCGACCTGCCCATCATCATCACCGTCCTCGACGATCGTCCCATCCTGTGGAACCGCATCCCCGTGGACGAGCGGACCGAGGACGACTGGCAGACGCTCATGACGATGGACCCCACCGACCCGCCCACGGAGCGGCTGCGCACGGTAATGCGCCTCGTTCATGAGTTCGACAGGGAAAACGCGCCCATCCCCATTCGCGTCGTCGGCACCGACGAGCCCCAGGGCTGGGTCCACTACGGGCCGTCGCCTCTGCAGCGTGAGCTGCGATACATGCCCTTCATTCTGCTCGGGATCTTCCTCGTCTTCATGGCCGTGGCCATCCAGGGGCTTCGCTATCTGAAGCTGAGCGAGCAGCGATCGATCTGGGTGGGTCTCGCCAAGGAGACGGCGCACCAGCTGGGAACGCCGCTCTCGGCGATGCTCGGCTGGGTGCAGGTCATCAAGGACCGCGCCATCGAGCAGGGCTACGACGACATCCGGTCCCAGATCGAGGAGATGGAGGTCGACCTCGCGCGTCTCAACAAGGTCACCGAACGCTTCAGCAAGATCGGCGCGATACCGGAACGCGCCGAGATCGACCTGGGCGCGGTGCTGGAGAGAACGGTGGCGTATTTCCATCGGCGCATTCCCAGTCTCAAGTCGAACTCGCGGTTGTCGTTGGAGACGGCTGCCGACCTTCGCGTCCTCGGCAACGAAGAACTGCTCGAGTGGGTCTTCGAGAACCTCATCAAGAACGCCATCGACGCCATCGGCGATACCACCGGATCCATCGACATCCGGGCGACGAGCTCGGGGCGCAACGTCGAGGTCACGGTGCACGACACCGGCCGGGGAATCTCTCCCGCGCTGCGCGACCAGATCTTCCAGCCGGGATTCAGCACCAAGCGCCGGGGCTGGGGACTCGGCCTCGCGCTCACGCGCCGCATCGTCAAGGAGTACCACGGCGGCACCATCCGCCTGGTCGAGTCGCGCCCGGGCAAGGGGACCACGTTCCTCGTCCGCCTCCCCTCCGCTTGATTGCGCCTCCCCGCGGCGCGTATACTCCAGACGGAATGACCAAGCGCATTTTGTGGGTTGACGACGAGATCGAGCTGCTGAAGTCGCACGTCCTCTTCCTCCAGAGCAAGGGCTATCAGGTGGAAACCGCTACCAACGGCGCGGATGCCATCAGTCTGGTTCGGGACGGGAAGTTCGACATCATGCTCCTGGACGAGTCCATGCCGGGACGCGGCGGCCTCGACACGCTGGTCGAGATCAAGGAATCCGATCCATCCCTCCCCGTGGTCATGATCACGAAGAACGAGGAGGAGCGCCTGATGGACGACGCCATCGGGATGAAGATCGACGACTACCTGCTCAAGCCCGTCAGTCCGCTCCAGATCTACTCGGCGTGCAAGCGTATCCTCGATGCTCCGCGCATCCAGGAACAGCGCTTCTCCCCCGACTACATCCGCGAGTTCAACGAGATCAACGGTCTCGTCCAGGAGGACACCTGGGACGCGTGGCTCCGCGTGCACCGGCGCCTGTGCACCTGGGACCACGGATTCGACCAGTTCCGCCAGACCGGACTGGAATCCACGCACGACGACCAGCGCCTGAAGTGCGCGCAGGAGTTCGGGCGTTTCGTCGAGGCGCACTATCGCGACTGGGTGGCGTCCGACAAGCGACCGCCCATGAGTGTGGACGTGTTTCCGAGTTTCATCGCCCCGCACCTGGCGGCGGGCGAGAAGCTCTTCTTCATCCTGATCGACTGCGTGCGGCTGGATCAGTGGATGATCATCGAGGAGTTCCTGACCGAGTCCTTCGACGTCCAGTGGGACTTCTACACGTCGATCCTGCCCACGGCCACGCCGTACTCGCGCAACGCCATCTTCAGCGGGATGTTCCCCGACGAGATCGCCCGCCGCTACCCCGACAAGTGGCTCGAGCGCAACAACGAGGAGTCGAGCAAGAACAAGTACGAGGCGTTCTTCCTCGGCGAGCAGATGCGGCGCGCGCGGCTGGACGAGAGCAAGCTGCGCTACGTCAAGATTTACACCGCAGCCGAGGCCAACGAAACGCGCAAGCGCGTCGCGAGCCTGATGAACTCGCCCTTCGTGGCGCTGGTGTTCAATTTCGTCGACATCCTGACCCACGGGCGCAATCAGTCCGAGATCCTCCAGCAGCTTTTGCCCGACGAGGCGGCGTTCCGCTCGTTGATGCGGACGTGGTTCTCGCACTCGGTGCTGCGGGAGATCCTGACCGACCTCGCCCGCGCCGGGATCAAGGTCGTGCTCACCACCGACCACGGGTCGATCCTCGGCCGCAAGGCGGCCCTGGTCCACGGCCGTCGCGATACGTCGACGAATCTGCGCTACAAGTTCGGCGACAACCTCAAGGTCGACGAACGCCAGGCCATCATCTCCCGCCATCCGGCGGACTACCGTCTGCCCTCGGAGTCGAAGACCAAGTCGTACATCTTCGCCAAGGAGTACTTCTACTTCGTCTACCCGACCAACTTCCGCAACTACGAGAAGGCCTACGAAGGCAGTTTCCAGCACGGGGGAGTGTCTCTCGAGGAAATGATGCTTCCGTGCCTCACGCTGACGCCTCGATAAGGCCGGCGTCATGGATCGAATCGCCGTATACACGGTGCGCACGCACTCGGACGACGAAACCGAGCGCGTCGGCGCGTCGCTGGGGGAACGCGTGGCGCGCGGGGTTGCCATCTCCATCACCGGGCCCCTGGGCGCGGGCAAGACGGTCCTCGTGCGGGGACTGTGCCGCGGCCTCGGCGTCGCCGACGGCGTCGTCAGCCCCACCTTCATCCTGCTCGAGACCTTCGACGGCCGCCTCCCGGTCGCACACGTCGACCTCTACCGGCTGGAGCACGAGCGGGAGATCGAGGACATCGGCGTCTTCGACCTGATCGGGGGCGACACGGTCCTGCTCGCCGAGTGGGGCGAGCGGTCGCCCGCGCTCGACGCCGCGGCCGAGATCCACGTCCGCATCGTGCCCGAGGGGCCGTCGGACCGGATCATCTCGATGACCGCCACCCCGGACTGGGCGGACCGCCTTTCGGAGTTGTCATGGTGACGCTCGCCATCGATACGTCGCAGCCGGCGGGATCGGTCTCGCTGGCCCGCGACGGCGCGGTCGTGGGGACCGAGCACTTCGCGACCCCGTCCTCGCATCTGGTGGCGCTGGCCGGGGCGGTGGAGACGCTGCTCGCCGCGGCGGGGATGAGGCCGCGCGACGTCGACCGCATCGCCGTCGTCGTGGGCCCGGGCAGCTTCACCGGGGTGCGCATCGGTCTCTCCTTCGCCAAGGGACTCCACGCCGCCGGCGAAACGGCGCTGGTTCCGATCGACTCGCTGCGCCTGCTCGCGCTGCCACTGCTGCAGGCGCACCGCACCGTGTGCGCCATGATCGACGCGCGGCGCGGCGAAGTGTACGCGGCGGTCTACGAGCGCGCGGCCACACCGGACGATCCCGCGGCGGCCCGCGTCGTGCTCGCGCCGCGGGCCCAGACGCCCGGCGACCTCCTCGCCGCAATCGCGGCACCCCCCGATGCGTTCGTCGGCAGCGGCGTGGAGGCGTCGCGCGATGCCATCCGCCGCCGCTTTCCCGGTGCCGCCATCGCCCCGGCCGCCGACGCGAACCCCTCGACCGCGTTCCTGGCCACGATCGCGGGCGGCATGCCGGCCCTCGACCCGGGCGCGGTGCGCGCGCTCGAGCCGCTCTACCTGCGTCCCAGCGGGGCGGAGCGGGTTCGACTCAAACGCCACGGGACGGATTCGCCGGAGCCGCGCGATGAGTGAGGCGGTCCTCGAACCCCTGGAGATGCGGCACGTGCCGGAGATCCTGGCCATCGAGCGCGAGTCGTTCCCGGCGCCGTGGACCGAGGGCATGTTCCGCCAGGAAGTGGAAGAGAAGTGGTTGTCGCGATCCTTCGTCGCCCTCGTGGAGGGGCGCGTGGCCGGATACGTCGTGGCGTGGATGCTCCGCTCGGAGATGCACATCCTCAACCTTGCCATTGCCGCACCAGACCGGCGCCAGGGTCTTGCGAGACGTCTCCTCGATCACGTCCTCGGGATCGCGGAATCCGAGTCGTGCCAGCTGGTGACGCTGGAGGTTCGCGTGAGCAACGAACCCGCCCGCCGCCTGTACATGGCGATGGGGTTCGCGCCGGTCGGGATCCGGCGGCGCTACTACCACGACAACGACGAAGACGCGCTCGTGATGACGCGGCGCCTGAAGGAGGGGCGATGACGCCGACGCCGGTACGGCGCGCGGCCCGCCTGGGCGTGATCGCCGGCAGCGGTATGGGCGCGCTCGTCCGCGCGATGACGATTCGCGCCACGACGTCCTTCGCCGACATCGACGGGGTGGGCCCGTGCGGCGTCGACGGGCACGCGGGCGAGGTGCACGACGGCACCATGGGCGGGCGCGACTGCGTCCTCGTGGTCGGGCGCCGGCACGGTTACGAAGGCGAGGCGGAGGCGATGCACGCGCTGGTCGGCTCGCTCGCCGGGCGCGGTGTGACGGACCTCCTCGTGATGTCCGCGGCCGGAGCCCTCCACCCCGGGCTCCATCCGGGCGATCTGGTCGTCGTCCACACCCTCCTCGACCGGCAGAACCGCCGCCCGACCCCGGGCGAGCGCCTCGGGGTGGACCCCGACCTGACGGCGGCGGTGGAACGGGCCGCCTCCCGGGCACGGGTTCCGTGTCACCGCGGGACGGTCGTATGCGGCATCGGGCCGGCGTACGAGACCCGGTCGGAAGTGACGGCCCTCCAGGCCGCCGGCGGCGACGTCGCCACCATGTCGGCCGCCCCGGAGCTGGCCGCGGCCGCCTCCCACGCGGTACGCGCCGCAATCCTGGCGCTGGTCACCAATCCGTGCACGGGAATTGCGTCCGCGACTCCGAACCACGCCGAGGTACTCCGGGAAGGGGAGCGCGCGAGCGCCCGGCTGGCCGGTCTTATCCGTGAACTCGTTGTCATTGTGTGAGTTAACCTTCCCGCCGCCCCCGCCGAGGGGTTTGCAGTTGTCCGGTCGCAATACCGGCACGTATAGTGTGAGCATCCCGCAAAGGAGGGTCGTTTCAGGATGTCCTGGTTCCGCAGGGAGAAGAGGGGCGTTCAGCCCATTCAGAAGAAGGCCGTTCCCGACGGCCTTTGGAAAAAGTGCGATCTCTGCGGGGAGATCCTCTATGTGAAAGAGCTCGAGAAGCGGTTGTGGACGTGCTCCAAGTGCGGCAACCACTTCATGATCTCGACGCAGCAGTACATCGAGATCCTCACCGACCCGGGTTCGTTCCGCGAGACGCACACGGGTCTCGTTTCCGGCGACCCGCTCCAGTTCAAGGATCTCAAGCGCTACAAGGACCGCATCCGCGAGTACGCGGAGAAGACCGGCGTCGAGGATGCGCTGGTAACCGGCTTCGCCACCACCGGCGGTCGCGAGGTCGTCGTCGGCATCATGGACTTCTCCTACATGGGGGGGAGCATGGGTTCGGTGGTGGGCGAGAAGTTTGCGCGCGCCGCCCAGGACGCCATTCATCGCCGCCGGCCGCTGATCGTCGTGTGCCGCTCGGGCGGCGCCCGCATGCAGGAGTCGGTCTATGCGCTCATGCAGATGGCCAAGACCAGCGCGATGCTGGCGGCCATGGAAGAGGAACGGCTCCCGTTCATCTCGATCCTCACCAATCCGACCACCGGTGGCGTCACCGCCAGTTTCGCAAGCCTCGGCGACGTCATCATCGCGGAGCCCAAGGCGCTGATCGGCTTCGCCGGTCCGCGCGTCATCCAGCAGACCATCCGGCAGGATCTTCCGGAAGGATTCCAGCGCAGCGAGTTCCTGCTCGAGCACGGCATGATCGACATGATCGTCCCGCGCGACGAGCTGCGGCACACGCTCGAAGGGGTGCTCGACTTCCTGGGCGCTCACGTCGTCTCCGCATCGGAACAGGACGTGAAGGATGACTCGCAGTCGCCGGCAGTTTCCTGACCGCCGCGAGCCCCTGCCGAAAGACCTCCAGTTCGTCCTCAATCTCTCCCCCTCGGCGATGACCCTGGGGCTGGAGAACATCCGCGCGTTGATGGAGCGCCTGGGCCATCCCGAGCGGCGCTTCCGGTCGGTGCTCGTCGCGGGAACCAACGGCAAGGGATCGGTGACGACGCTGCTCGCCTCGATCCTCTCCCACCACGGTGTCAGGACCGGCCGCTACACGTCCCCGCACGTGATCAGCGTGGCCGAGCGCGTGGCCGTCGACGGCGAGTTCCTCTCCATCGAGGAGATGGAGCGCGCCGCGGCCCGGGTGGCGGCGCTCTACGATGAGATTCCGTTCAGCTACTTCGAGGCGTTGACGGCGATCGCGTTCCTCGTCTTCGCCGAACGCGGGGTGGAGATCGCCGTGCTCGAGGTGGGTCTGGGGGGACGGTTCGACGCGACCAACATCGTCGACCCGGAGCTGTCGATCATCACCAGCATCTCGCTCGACCACCGTCGCATCCTGGGCGACACCGAGGAGGAGATCCTGCGCGAGAAGCTCGGGGTGACGCGCCCCGGCGTCCCCGTGCTCGTCGGTCCGCTCCCGGCCGCCCTGCGCGCCGTGGTGGACGAGCGCGCGCACCGCGACGGATTTCCGGTTCTGGGAATCGACGACCTGGGGACGGCCGTCGACGCCGAGGGCGCGCTGGACGGCACCCGGGTCGGCATCCGGACGCCGCGGGCCGACTACGGGCGCGTGCACATTCCCTTCGGCGGACGCCACCAGGTGACCAACGCGCTGCTCGCCGTGGGTGCCGCCGAACGCCTGCTCCCGGCGCTGGACCGGCTGGGGGAGGCGGTCGCCGCGGCGCGCATCCCGGGCCGCTTCCAGTGCATCGAGCGCGGCGGGCGGACGTTCGTCTTCGACGTGGCCCACAACGAGGCCGCCATCACGGCCACCGCGGACCATGTGGCGTCCTTCCGGTCGCGCGACGCGTGCGCCCTCGTCTTTGGCCTCCTGCACCGCAAGGAGCTGTTCGACTCGCCCCGCCACCTGGTGCGGGCCTTCGCGCGCGTGTGTCTCATCGAGCCGCCCCCCGGCCCGGGGAGCACCGATCCTGCGTACGCGCCGCACGAAATGCTGGCGAAACACTTCGCTCCGCACTTGCCGAATGCGGCGACCAACGTCATGCTGTGGAATCGCGCGGGGCAACACGACGATCCGCTGGCCCGCCTCGTGCGCTGGCTCGACGACGCGCGGTCGCCGGCGTCGACGGTCGTCGTCATGGGGTCGCACCGGGTGGTGGAGGAAGTGGCCACCCGAATGATCGCCGCCGGGGATTTCCAATTGTGAGCATGTATCTGGGCATCGATATTGGCGGTACGAACATCAAGATCGCGATCGTTTCCGATCGCGGCCGCGTCCTCGCGCGCGGCTTGATCGAGACGCTCTCCGCGGAGGGCCCGGCTCGCGCCTTCGTCCGCATCCACCAGGCGGCACGCGCGCTGGCGGGCAAGCGCGGCGTTGACGGCGTCGGCATCGGCTGTGCGGGGTTGATCGACGCGGAGCGCGGTGTCCTGCGGGTGTCACCCAACCTGAGGGAGTGGGAGAGGGCGCCGCTGGGACGGCTGGCGCGCAAGCACTTCGCGGTGCCGGTGGTGATCGAAAACGACGCCACCAGCGCGGCCTTCGGCGAGTCGTTCGTCCGCGGAGCGCGCGGGCGGGACCTGGTGGCGCTGACGATGGGGACCGGTGTCGGCGGCGGCATCGTGGCCGACGGGCGCGTGGTGCGCGGGGTGCACGGGTTCGCCGGTGAGATCGGGCACACCACGATCGATCCGCGGGGCCCCCGCTGCCACTGCGGCTCGCGCGGTTGTCTGGAAGCCTACGCCGGTGCGTACGGCGTCGTCCGGCTGGCCCGCGCCGCGCTGCGCCGGCGCCGCCGGCGCTGGTCCGGCCCCGGCCGCCTCACGGCGCGTGCCGTCATGGAAGCGGCGCGCGGCGGAGACGCCGCGGCGCGCGAGGCGGCGCGGGAGGTCGGCGAGAGCCTCGGCATCGCGATCGCGTCGGTGGTGAACGCGCTGAATCCGTCGGTCGTCACGGTCGGGGGCGGCATCGCCGGTGCGTTCGACGTACTCGAGCCGCACATCCGGCGCGAGGTGCGACGCCGCGCATTCCGCGAATCCGCGGCGGGTGTGACGATCGAACGCTTCCGCCTTGGAAACGATGCGGCCCTGGTGGGAGCGGCCATGCTTTCGCGCCGTCGCGGCGCCGCCGGAAAGGCCCGACCGCGTCGCGTACGCCCCGTGTAACACGTGCCGATGAATCCGCGTAGAGACCTCGCCCGCACCCGACGCTTCGGCGCGGTGGTGTTTCTCTACGCCGCCTGGTCTCTGGCCGCAGCCGCTCCTCCCGCAGCCACGCAGACCGATGCTCCGCCGCCCGATTTCTACGACGTTACCGCCGACTACACGAAGGTCCGCAGCATCGGTGGCGAGACCGTCATCGAGCTCGACCAGAACGTGCGCATCGTGCACGGCGACGTCACCGTGACCGGGGACCACGGCGTGTCCTACACCGACCGCCACGTGACGACGCTGGAGGGGAACGTCCGCGTGGTCCAGGGAACCATGTCCATGACGGGCGAGGAAGGCGAGTACCGCCAGGCCGAGGACCTGGCCGTGCTGCGCCGCCGTGTGCACATCGAGGACCGGGGGTGGACCGTCACCTGCGACGAGGCGCGCTACTCGCGCCGCACCGGCGAGGCGTGGCTCCTCGGCCACGTCGTGGGGAGGGACTCGACCTCGGTGCTCCACGCCGACCGCGTGCTCTACAACCGCGAGACGGGGCGATCCGAAGCGTTCGACCACGTCGAAATCATGAACACGTCGGAGGGGATCGTGGTCCGCGGCAAACACGGCATCTTCTACCGCAACCGGTCGGAGGGCGTCGTCGACCGCGAGCCGGAGCTCATTTCCGGCGCCGGCGATCCCGAACCGGTCACCGTGGTCAGCGACACCATGCGCGTCTACCCCGACAGCTCGCGGGCGAGCGCGTACTACAAGGTTCGCATCATCAAGGGAAACACCGTGACGCAGTGCGACTCCGCCATGGTCTTCGACGACCAGAAGAAAGTGGAGCTCTTCGGCAGCCCCATCGCCAAGCAGGAAAACGTGGTCATGAAGGGCAACCGCATGGTCGCCTACTACGACGAGAACGAAGTTTATCGCGTGGACGTATTCGGCAACTCGCTCATTACGGAATCCCCGCGCGACTCTCTGATCATCAACCGCGACAGCCGCATCCAGGGCGACAGCATCACGATTTACCTGCACGGCAACGGTATCGATTCGCTGCGCGTCACCGGAAACGCGGAGAGCGAGTATTACCCCACCACGCCCAACAAGGTGGAGGGCAACCTCGTCCACGGCGACAAGATGTTTTTCCGCTTCGGACACCAGGCCATCCAGTTCGTCGACGTCGCCGGAAAGGCCGACGGTATCTATCGCTACATCGATCTCAAGGAAGGGGAAACGTCGGACACCCTGCGGGCCGTCGCGGACACCAACCTGACCTACGTGCCGTTCCCGAAACAGGCGGAGCGCGTGCAATACGAGGCCGCGGACGTCCAGTACATCGCGGAGAAGAAGCAGCTCCTCCTGAAGAAGAACGCCCGGGTGCGCTACCGCAACAGCGAGCTCACGGGCGAGACCATCACGTACTACTACTCGCTCCAGGTGCTCGACGCCCACGGAAGCCCGGTTCTGACCGAGGACAACGAGAAGCTCCTCGGCAACCGGATGGATTACGACCTCGATTCGCGCACGGGCCTGGTGACGGAGGGGTCGACGAAATACGGCCCCGGGTACTACAGCGGACAGGACCTGGCCAAGGTGGGTGACAACGAGCTGAAGGTGTGGAATTCGTGGTACACCACGTGCGATCTCAAGGAGCCGCACTACCACTTCGCCGCCAAGACGATGAAGGTGTACCCCGGCGACAAGGTGTTCACGGGGCCGATCTGGCTCTACATCGGCAAGACACCGGTCTTCGGGCTGCCCTTCATGGCCAACACCATCAGCCGCGGGCGCCATTCAGGGTTCCTGCGCCCCGACTTCGAGTTCGGCATCACCAGCAACCGCGGGCGCTACATCAGCGGTGTGGGCTACTACTGGGCGACCAACGACTACACCGATTTCAAGTTCGTCACCGACTTCTACGAAGACAGCCGCCTGCGCCTCTACCTCGGAAACCGGTACGCGGTCCGCTACAAGCTCAACGGCAACGTCGACTTCTCGTTCGTCCGTCAACTGTCCGACCTGACCAACCAGTGGACGTTCGACAGCAACCACAGCCAGACGCTCGGCCCGCAGTTCACGTTGAGCGCCAGCCTGCGCTTCGTGTCCAGCGATGCGGCACCCCAGACCGTCAATACCATCGACAACGTGAACCGCTACATCGACCGCAACATCCGCAGCAACGTCAGTGTGCGCAAGAGCTGGGGGAGCAAAGCGGTCAGCGCCTCCGCCAGCCGGACGCAGTATCTGAACATCGTGAATCCTCAGGACACCAGGGTGGACATGACGCTCCCGAGCCTCGTGTTCTCCATCCCCTCCACGACGCTCGACTTCGGGTCGTTGGAGGGTCCCCCCAAAGGGCTGTGGCAGAACCTGTTGCGGAACACGCGCCTGGCGCCGTCGCTCTCGGCGAACCGCCAGGTCACCGAGAAGCTCTACGAGACGAACGACGTCGCCACGGGCACCGCCGGCGTGAGCCTGTCGAGTCCGCAGCGCGCGGGCTTCCTCAACATCAACCCGTCGGTGGGGGCGAGTTTCGTGTCCCGGCGCACCGCCTACTCGCGCGATGCGTACACGAATATCACCACTCTGGGCGGCCTGCCGGACACGACATTCGTCACGGCGCTCGATTCGACGACGACGACGAACGACTTCTCGTGGAATTTCGGAGCCAGCGCCGCCACGAATTTCTACGGGACGTTCTATCCGCACATCGGCAAGCTGCGCGGCATCCGGCACCGCGTCTCGCCTTCGGTCAGCTACTCGTACTCGCCGCCGCGCAAGGGGCGTCCGCGCCAGCAGGGGGTGGGCCTCAGCCTGCAGAACGTCCTCGACCTCAAGGTGGCCGATACGCGCAGGGCGGCGGCCGGGGACACCACGTCGTCGGAGGAACCGGTGCGCCGGCTGGACAGCGTCGTCAACTGGAGTCTCTCCACGCGGTACACGCCCGACGTTCCGGAGGACCGGGCGTGGTCGAACATCAACAGCGGCCTCAACGTGGTCATCGCCGGTGCGAACCTCTCGCTCAACCACACCGTCGATCCGTACAAGTTCGATGTTCTGTACACGAGCGCCACGGCGAGTTTCGGACTCCGCGGCACGCACCCGTTCGGAAGGTCGTCGTCGGTGGAGGTGCGCGAGCTCAACGTCGCGGCCGCCGCGGATAGCGCCGACTCGCTGCAGACCGGCGGGTTCAACACCGGAGGTGTCGAGTACATCCAGACCACCGGGACCCACCAGGGCGAGTCGCCGGTGAGCGACCTTGCCCTCCGCGAGGGGCGCCTGCCGTGGGACCTCAACCTGGCGCTGACGTATTCCAGGGGCGCGAACGACTTCATCAGCTCGACGTTGCGGGTGGCCTGGAACTTCCAGCTGACCGACAACTGGTCCATCGACTACTCCACGGTGTATGACGTCCAGGAGCGCACGCTCACCGGCCAGAACTTCGGCATCAAGCGCGATCTGCACTGCTGGGAGATGAGCTTCTCGCGCCAGTTGCTGGGAGACGAGTGGCAGTACTACTTCCGAATCACCCTGAAGGCGCATCCGGAACTCTATGGAGAATCCGGAAATCGCGGCCTGGGCAGCGGCCTCATCGGACAATTCTAAGGTCCCGGCGCCGGACGCGTTCCGGTCACCCCCGGGAAAATCCCGTCGCCACGCCAAGAACCCCGGAATATGTGTTGACACGTTTTTTTGCGGGTCGATAAAGTCCGCGTGAGAACGGGAAGGAGGTGATTGCATGAACAAGACAGAACTCGTCGAGCGCATCGCTCAAAAGACGGGGCTCACGATGAAGGACTCAAAGACCGTCATCGATGCGATTTTCAGCACCACCACAAAGAACGGCATCATCGCGAACGAGCTCAAGTCGGGTCGTAAGGTCCAGATTACCGGTTTCGGGACATTCCAGGTCCGCAAGCGCAAGAAGCGGGAGGGACGGAATCCGCAGACCGGCGCCACGATCGAGATTCCGGCGACCAAGTTCCCGGCATTCTCCGCGGGGCGTGCGTTGAAGGACCGCGTCAAGGTATAGGGACCCTCGTGGTTGCCAGGTTCCCGGCAGGCGGAGCGCACCGGCGCCCCGCCTGCTCCGTTTCCTGCCTCCAACTTTGTTCCTTGCAATATGTTGCGACCTCCGGTGGCTGCGTGGTATATTTGATGATCATGTCGACGTTTCAGCGTATCTCTGTGGCCGCGTCCCTTCTGGCCGTCGCGCTCACCGTGGCCGCTGCGGAGCCGGAGGCTCCGCCGGAGCCCGACGTGCGCCTGGTGTACGAGTCGGACACGCGCGCCTACTACCAGCCCTGCGGCTGACACGCAAACGCCTCTGGCGGTCTCGCCCGGCGGGCGGGTCTCTTGAGCAAGTTGCGGTCGGAGCCGGCACCGGTTCTCGTGTGCACGGCGGGGGACTTCTACGGAACGTCCGACGTGTTCAACGAGCCGAAGTCGCACTTCGTCGCCCGCATGATGGGTGAGCTGGGGTACGACGCCGTCGGCATCGGCGAGATGGACCTGAATTTCGGGCTCGGCGCACTCGTGCACGACGCCCGTCGCTACCACCTCCCGGTGGTCTGCGCGAACCTCGTGACCAAGGTCGATTCCATGCGTGTCCGTCCCGGGGGTGCCGCCTCGAAAGCGGCCGATCGGCTGGGCACCGCGTTCCCGCCCTACACCATCGTCGAGCGCGCCGGGGCGCGCTTCGGATTCCTCGGCCTGCTCTCGCCCGCGACCAAGGTGCGACCGGCGGCCGGCGCACAGGCGGCTTCCACGGTCGAAGCCATCACCTACAAAATCGGCGACGCCATCGACGCGGCCAAAGAGGTGGCGCCCGAACTCCGGTCGAAGTGCGACGTCATGATCGTCCTCGCGCACATGGACGAGGACGAGGCGCGCCGCCTGGTGGCCGCAGTGCCCGGGATCGACTTCGTGGTGCTCGGACACGACCCGCAGGGACATTCCTTCGGGGCGCCGATCGTCGTCGGAACCACGCGCCTGCTCCGCGCCACCGCACAGGGGCAGTACATCGGGGAACTGGGTATCCAGCTCAACCATGACCACCACGTCGCCGACGTGCACAATCAGCTGCACATCCTCCTGGCTTCCTATCCCGACGATCCGGACGTGGCCCGCGAAGTGGCGGAGTTCGACGAGGAGAACCGCAAGATCCAGAAAGAGCTGTACGCGAAACAGCAGCTCGAGGCCGTCTCCGAGGACGGACTCGGCGGGCGCTACCTCGGGGTGGGGACGTGCCAGCAGTGCCACGCCGACGCGTTCCAGGTCTACATGGGCACCGCACACGCCCGCGCCTACGCGACGCTGCAGGCGCAGTTCGTCCACCGCGACACCAACTGTGTCGGGTGCCACGTCGTCGGCTGGGGCGACGCGGGTGGATTCACCGGGGTGCGCAAACGGGGCACGATGGTCGACCTGGTCGACGTCCAGTGCGAGGCGTGTCACGGTCCGGGAAGCGAGCACGCGCGCGACGGATCGTACCGGGAGCAGGCCCGCAAGAGCTGTGTGAAGTGCCACACCGAAGAAACCGATCCCTCATTCGATTACGATGAGGACTGGCCGAAGATCGCTCACTAGGCCCCGGTGGGGCGTCGTGCTGTGGGTGGTCGCATCGCTTGCGGGCGCCGTGCCCGCCGTTGCCGAAGAGACGCAGTCGGTCCTCCTCCCCGGCCTCGATCTCCGCGACGCCGATCTCTCCGTGGGTGCCTGGTGCCGGTATCTCGTGGTCGACGAGGCCATGGGGGAGCGGGACTCATCATCTGTATACATCGCCGTCGTCGGCCGGGAGAAAAACGCGGAGTCGGATTCCTACTGGCTGGAAATCGAGACCGCTCCGGAGGGCACCCGGGAGGCCGACCGGGACGTCTACCGGCTCCTGATCGACGGGGCGGTCCGGTCGATGGCCCCCGACGATTCGCTTTCCCGTTACGTCCGACGCATCTATATTAAGAAAGGTCGCGGCGAGGTCCGGGAGGGCGACCCCAACGACCTCGCCCGGCTGACGATCGTCTCCCCCACCTCCGACAAGGACTGGACCGTGGTCCCCGCCACCACCATCGATACGCCGGCAGGAACGTTCTCATGCGACATGCGCCGATTCGAGAGCGATGTGACCCGAGAGATTCCGACCGGCCACGTGAAACTGGTCCAGCGGCGAGTCGATCGCGTCCGCGTGTGGATCTCGCCGCGGGTGCCGATCTTCCATCTGGTGCAGTGCGAGATCGAGCGTGTGCGCGAGTCGCGGACGATTCCCCGCGTGCGGGGGATTCCGGACGCCGGCCCGCGCGAGTCCCGGACGACCAGCATACTCGTTGGCTCCGGCACCGGCGCTCGCTCGCTGCTTTCGTCCCCCTGAACGAAATTCCAGGCTGGAGAATGACATGAGACACGCGTTGGCAATCCCCGTTGTAGCGATCGCGGCGGCGATCGGAATCGTGCTTCCCGGTCCCCGGGTGGCCGCCGCCGCCGGTGTGCAGGCGATCGACGTGCGGCCGCGTCCGACCGCGCCCGCCGAGCGGGTGTTCTTCATCGGCGAGGCGGCATCCACCGCGGACGTCCTGGCGCTCCGCGACCACCTGAACGAGTCGGGAGGGTGGAACGTCAATACGTTCCTCCCCGACAACGTGATCGTCTGCAATCTGCCGCCCGCGTCGGCGGAGTCGATGTCGCCGCCGCCCGGCTTTCGCGTTCTGCTCGATCGCGAG
This sequence comes from uncultured bacterium, assembly GCA_964500785.1. Lineage (GTDB taxonomy): Bacteria > Krumholzibacteriota > Krumholzibacteriia > WVZY01 > JAKEHA01 > JAKEHA01. The sequence goes on along the minus strand of CAZCQM010000020.1, from coordinate 1,868 downwards.
GTGACGACGCTGTCTTCCGCGGCGGCGCCGCCCCGCTGGAGCTGGATCGTGGACGCGTACTCCCGCGCCGACCGCGCGCTCGTCGACCCGCAACAGACCGCGCCGGATGCGGCCGGAGTGGACGGCGGGTTCGACGATGTCGTCGTCACGCTTTCCCCGGAGCGGGTCCGCGAGATCCAGAGCCACGTGGAACAGGCGCTCGGGCCGGCGGGGGCGCCCGGCGCGCAACCGCTCCGGGCGACCAATCAGAACTCGGAGTTCCTCGGCGGGAGCATCCTCGCGAACTTCATCTTCCCCGAGAGCGACGGCTCGGCGGAGCCGCAGACGGAGACCTGGACCGACGAGCAGTTGCTCCAGGCCCGGACGGGGGCGGCACAGGCCTTCGTTTCCTGGCAGTCGTTCACGACCATGGATATCAGCGTGACGTTCAATATGCTCGAGCGCGTGCCCACCCAGTTCGAGCCGATCCAGCACACGATGCAGAACGACGAGATGTGGCTCGCCGATACCATGCGCTCGCTCGGGTACGGCCTGCAGAACTATCAGAGCACCGACATGGTGCACGCGTTCAACGAGACCACGCGCGGGCAATATCACACCCAGTGGGTCGTCACGTGCTTCATCGCCAACAGCCATAGCATCCCCAACCATCGCTTCGGTGGGGGAGCGGCCACCTACACGGCCTACGCGCTGCTCGGCGGCCCGTTCATGGTCGAACCCTACCCGGCGGGAGAGGATCCCAACGGGATCGGCCAGACGCTGGTGTTCTCCAAGATCGTCCAGCACGAGGTGGGGCACACGTTCTGGACGCTCGACGAGTACCCCGGCGCGCCCGGGTCCTGCACCAATTCGTCGGGTTACCTCAACTATCCGAACCGCAACATCACCATGACGGGGTCGGGGCAGGCGTACCGGTGCGAGGACGAGGTCCCCTGCATCATGCACTCGGCCACCCGCATCGGCACCGAGCGCCCCTGGTGCAGGTACAGCCTGGGGCACCTGGGTGTCATCGATAACAACGGCGACGGGTCGCCCGACATCTTCGAAGCGGCGCCCAAGATCATTTTCGAGCCGGAGGGACCCGAGACCGTCACGACCAACCACGTCGTCGTCCACTTCCGCGCCGAATCCCAGGCCGTCCCCAACCGGAATCCCCAACAGAGCGCTTCGGAGCGCGTGAGCTACGCGGCCCCGATTCGGGACGCGTTCGTCTCCCTCGGCGGCCTCGGCCAGATTGGCATCGATCCCGTCGACGGCCATTTCGACGAGACGGTCGAGGAGTTCCAGCTCTCGCTCTCGCTCGCGCAGGTGGGCCAGTCGGGCGTCACCGTCAAGGTGACCAACGGCTTCCGAACCTCCACCGCCAGCAAGACGATCTACTTCGTGGGAGTGAACTACAGCCGCCTCGCCGCGCAGACGAAAGAAAAGCGCATCGACGTGAGCTGGGAGACGGCGGGCAATATCTTCGATGCGGCTTTCGACGTCTACCGCCTCCGGCCGGGCGAAGGCATGCCGGGGACGAAGCTCAACGACGCTCCCGTCCCGCCCTCGGGCCCCGGGGTGGCGGGCTTCGTGCCGTACTTCTTCCAGGACAAGACCACCGAGCCGGGGCAGGACTACCAGTATTACGTCGAGGGCGTATTCTCGCTGCCCTGCGATGCGGGGGAGTGCGTCTACCACTCGCAATCGGGCATCATCGGTCAGACGGCGATGATCCCGCTTTCGACGGGCGAATTCGTCTCCAACATCTCGCCCAATCCGTCCAACGGGAACATCACGGTATCGATCCAGGTGCCACGAACGTACGGCGGGTCGCCCCGATCGCCCGAGCGGCTCCCCACCGACGTGGACGTGTCGGTCTACGACGT
>CAZCQM010000019.1:0-24891 GCA_964500785.1 uncultured bacterium | reverse complement strand
GCAGCACCAGGTCGGCGCCCATGTTGTGCACGGGGGAGTCGCACAGCACGGGAAAGATCTCCGCGTCCCGGATGCCGGCGGCGAGACCGGCCCGAAACTCGTCGTCGGTGAGCGACTCGGTTTCGAGGTACTTCTCCATCAGCGCCTCGTCGGTTTCCGCCGCGGATTCCATCAGCTCGCGGCGGGCCGCCTCGGCGCGCTCCTTGATATCGCCGGGGATGTCGATGACTTTGCTCCCCTTGCCGTCGCGCTCGAACTCGTACGCCTTCATTTCGATCAGGTCGACGACGCCGCGGTAGGACTCCCCCGTGCCGATTGGAATCTGGACCGCGCGCGCCCCGGCGCCGAAGTGGTCCTGCAGGCTCTCCATGCAGTTCTCGAAGCTGGCGTGCTCCTTGTCCATGCGATTGATGATGAACATGGCCGGCATCTTGCGATCGGCGACGAATCCCCACACGCGGTCGGTTCCCACCTCCACCCCCGCGTCGGCGCGGACGGCCACCAGCGCCCCTTCCACGACGTCGAGGGCCAGGAGCACGTCGCCCACGAAGTCCTCGTAGCCGGGCGTGTCGATGATGTTGATCTTGGCGTCCCCGTGCTCGCAGTAGGCGACACCCGAGTGGATGGATATCCCGCGCGCGGCCTCTTCCGGATCGTAGTCCATGGTCGTGTTCTTGTCCTCCGTGCGGCCCAGGCGTGGGATCGCGCCGGCGGTGTAGAGCAGGGACTCGGCAAGCGTCGTCTTGCCGGATTCCTGGTGCCCGACCAGAGCGACATTGCGAATGTTGGCCGCTGAGAACTGCTTCACGACAAGCCTCCTGTTGATCCGTCACGCGGCTGTTCCGAGAGCCGCAACCTCAATGCAGACTTAGAGTTGGAAATCGACATTCTAGCATCCGCCGCGACGCGGTGTCAATCGCGCCCGCGCGGCCGCCGCGGCCCTACGCCCCCATGCCTCCGAACTTCTCGCCCAGGATCAGCATGACCACGTACACGAGCCAGATCGGAATGACCACCGCCAGCGCCTGCCCCCGTTTCATGCCGAAGACGTGCATCAATCCCATGGTCAGGATAACGAAGCTCCAGAGGCTGAAGAACTCCACGCTTCCGAACAGGCCCTTGAGCATGGCGCTGTCGGGGGGGGCCAGCGCCCGCAGGCTCAGGGAGAACCGAGCGTCTTCCGGCACCATGATCTGGTCGAGGCCGCGCGCGCGGACGACGATCACGGACACGAACTGCCCCACCATCGCGATCAGGTCGGCGAAGAAGGCCAGGGTGAAGTACTGCTTGAAGGTCGCCTGCCCGGACACGAGGGTCACGATCATGTAGGTGAGCCCCGAGACCACCGCGGATACCAGCAGCACCCCGATGGGCGCCATGAGCACCCAGATGAACCCCGCCTTCTGCATGATCTCGAGCTGCTTGTCCAGCTGATCGGTGGGGATCCCGGACGGGTTGAGTTCCAGGACGGCTCGCTGGATGGGTAGCCCCACGTAGGTGATGATCATGTAGAACACCGAGACCATCAGCCACGGCTGCCACCACGCAACACGCTGCTCGCGGATATCGTCGAACACCCGTGCCGGCGCGGTGAAGATCGACACGAGTCGGTTCAGGAAGTTCATACCGCCTCCTCTCGCTTCAGGGCCAGGCGCCAGTCTACCATCCGGGCGCCGATCCGTCAGGCCGAACGCGCTCCTTCGGTGGCGGCGCTCCAGAACCGGCCGGCGATGGCGTTCCAGTCGTGGTTCCGGGCGAGGTCGAACGCGCGCGCCCGGGCCGCAGCACTCCGCGCCGCATCCTGCCTGGCGGCGGCGAGCCGCGCGCACGCTTCCGAGAAGGCGCCTTCCTCGCCCGCCAGCGCCACGAGATCGGGGACCGGCTCGACGTCGGGCGAGAACGGAGTCGCCGCGAGCGGCAGCCCGACGGCGAGGTATTCGTAGAGCTTGTTGGGATTGACGCCCGCCGTGAGCGGCGTGCGCCGGAACGGGATGATGCCGACGGTGAAGCCGGCCAGGATCCCCGGGACGTCCGCGTGCGCGACCGCCGGGTGCACCTCGACGTTGGGCAGGGCCGCCAGCGCGGCCACGTCGCCCTCCACGCCGCCCAGCACGGGCCCCACCAGCACGATGCGCCAGGTCGGCTGCCGGCGCGCCAGCGACGCGACGAGATCGAAGTCGAACCAGGGCGCGATCGCGCCCACGTAACCCACGCGCACGCCCTCGTCCCCCGGTGCCGGCTCGCGCGCCGCGGCGTTGAACGCCGCGAAATCGACGCCGTTGCCGAGCAGATGGATGCCGGCGTCGCCGCCGCGGACCGTTCGCGCGTCTTCCAGCAGTCCGCGCGAGCTGACCACGACCGCGTCGGCGCGGCGAAACGTCTCCACCTGGTAATCGCGCGTCCATTCGGGGGCGCCGGGAAACTCGCTGTGTGCGTCGTTGCAGTCGTAGATGAGGCGGACGCGAGGAAACGCGCACGCGACGCGAACGGCGTAGACGTTGGAGATGACGAAGATGCTGTGTGCCGGATCGATGCCCGCCGTCCGGAGCGCGTTCTTCACGCGGCCGGTCGCCGCGGCGTCGACGCAGCGACGCGCCATCCGGCGCTCGAGCAGGGCGCGGGCCGGGCCGCCGGGCACCGACTTCACGAACGGGATGGTGACCGCACGAATGCCGTCGACCTCGCGCAGATGGTAGTGGTTGGGACGCGTGCGCGCGTAGGGCTCGAAGAACAGGACGTCGATACCGTCCGGGCGTCGTGCGATCAGCTGCTGCTTGCGCGTACGCAGATAATCCCACTTGATCTCGGCGAACCACACGACGTTCATCGTTCGTCACCCGCAATCGACGCGGCCCTCGCACCGGCGGTGCGTTCGCGGGGCACTCTATCACGCTGCCTCCCCGCTCCCAATCGTTTTTATGGCGGTCCAACCACCACCGCCCCTATATAATGGTGCCATGCCCCATCGACCCCTCCGTGTGGCCCTCGTCATCGACGACATGGGTTACGGCGGCGCGCAGAAACAGCTCGCCATCATTGCGACCGCGCTGACGGAGCGGTTCCTGCCGCACGTCTACGTGCTCTCACCCATCGAAGAGCCACACGGACCGGCCCTCCGATCGCAGGGCATCCCGGTGGATACCATCCGCCGCCGGTCGGGTGCCGACGTCGCGCGACTCGTCGCGCTGGTGCGCGTCGTGCGCAACGCCGACGTCGTCCACGGCTTTCTCGACGCCTCCAACGCGTACGCGTTCATCGCGGCGCGACTCGTCCGCCGCCCGGTCGTGCTGTTCATGAGCAGCGACCGGGTGCACATGCGCGGGTGGCGTCACCGCGTCGTCAGCTGGATGTACCGGCACGCCGACGCCGTCACCGTGAACTCGCAGGCGGGTGCGGCGTTTCTCGTCGAGCGCCTCGGCGTTGCCGCGCGCCTGGTCCGCGTCGTCCCCAACGTGGTGGCCGTCCCCGATGTCCCGGAGGCACCCCCGGACTCCGCGCGCCCCGTGGTCGGATGCGTGGGACGCCTGGCGGACGTGAAACGATTCGATCGCGTCATCGATGCCCTTCCGGCGGTGCGCGAGGTCGTTGCCGGCGCCCGCCTTCGCATCGTGGGGGCGGGGCCGAACCGCCCCGCGCTGGAAGCGGCGGCGGTGCGGGCGGGGCTGGGAGACGCGGTCACGTTCACGGGCGCGGTCGAGCGCCCCCTGGAGGCGATGGCGGACATGGCGTGCCTGGTTCTGTCGTCCGAGTTCGAAGGCCTTCCCAACGCGGCGCTGGAAGCGATGAGCCTGGGCATTCCGGTGGTCGCGCCGCCCGTCGGCGACATGGCGTCCATCGTGGTCGACGGTGCCACCGGAGTGTGTGCGGATGACGCATCGCCAGCCGCCCTGGCGCGGGCCATCGTCCGCGCCCTCACCGACCGGAACCTGCGCGAGGCGGCACGTCGGGAGGGGCCCCGCCTCATGCGGGAACGATATTCGCAAGAGGGCGCGCTCTCGGTGCTGACGGCGCTGTACGAGTCGCTGACCGAAAACGAAGCGGGCGCCCTCAGGTAACTGAGAGCGCCCGCGTTGGAGATTGGGGAATGCGTCGGTCTTTCGGGTTTCGCGTATTCAGCCGGTGTTCGGCTTATCCGTCCTGGTTTCCCATTTTCTCCTTCATCTCCTGAAGCTCGCGTTTCAGCTCGTCGAGCTCCCGGCGAAGTTCGTCTCGATCGTTCGGTGACATGTACTCGCGCGGCGCCGGATGCCGCCAGGCGCCCCAGTGGCCGCCATGCTCGTTGAATGCCCACCCCTGAGGGGTCTCGTCCATGGTGGCCTTCAGGCTCTCGCTCTTGCCGTGGCGCAGCACGCCGATCGTGAACTCGTCACCCTTTTCCAATTCGCGGCACGACTTGCGGATGTCGTCGACACTCGATACCGCGTCGTCGCCGATCTTCTGAATCACGTCACCGGGCTTGATGCCCGCCTTCGAAGCCACCGAGTTCTCGTCGACGTCGAGAACGAGCACGCCGTCGCCCGGCTTGACCTTGAAGTAGGACGCCATGTCCTCGCTGTCGATGTCGCTCGCGCGGATTCCGAGTCTCGGTCCGCCGCCGAACATGGCCAGCGCGCGCCCGACTTCGGGCATGTCCGGCATGTGCATGCGTCCGAACGCGTAGCCGAAATCATCCGGGCGTTCGGCCACCGCCACCTCGATCGTCTTCGATTTCCCGTCGTGGACGACCTTCATCTTCGCCGTGGTCCCGGGCTCGACGTCACGGACCAGCCGGCGCAGGTCCTCCGGCGACTCCACGCTCTTGCCGTTGAAGGAGACGATCACGTCGCCGTCCTCGAGGCCGGCCCGGTCGGCGGGCCCATCTTCTTCCACTCCGCTCACGAGAACGCCCTTCGAGACGTCGATGTTCAGGCCCTTGCGCACGCCGTCGGTCAGGTCCTGCATGTAGACCCCGATATACCCGCGCGAGGCCCTCGGCGCGTCTTTCTTCGCCTGGGCCGCTCCGGCCGGTCCCGCCGCGAGCACGAGTAGGACCGCCGCCGCGGCCAGCGCGCTCGTCCCGAATCTGTTCGTACTCATAAGCCGTTTCATAGCTACTCCTTGGGTGATCGTGCGTTCGGTTTCCCACACCCGCTGCTCCGGGTGGCGCGACCGCATGATTCTACACCCCACGTGGGGCCGGGTTCCGGGCTCGCGGTGCGCGCGCCGTCGGGAAGGTCTACGAAGTCCGGGGGGCCGGGGTTTCGCCCCGGCGCAGGTTCCCGGCGACGAGCCCGGCGGCCACGGGAATCCACAGCTGATAGCGGAAGGGGAAGGTGAGGAAAACCGCACTCAGGGAGATGCTGACCAGCGAGAGCAGGAAATAGAAACTGAGCGATCCCATCCACTCGTAAGGCGGCGCCCAGGTGTGCCGTACGCCGAACCACAACTGTCGCGCCCCGGACGCCACCATGACGAGGAAGGCGACCAGACCGAAGATACCCACGCCGACGAGGATCTCGAGGTACGTGTTGTGCGCGACGATGCGAACGAACAGACGATACGACGACGATTGGATGAAGTTGCCGAGCCCGACGCCCGTCAACGGATGGTGCAGAAACATCTCCCACGACGTCTTCGCCGCGAGCAGGCGCGTGTACACCGACCAGTCGAGTGTGGCGTCCTTCAACGCGCCCTCCAGGCCGAAGATCCGGTCCCAGTAGAAGCGGGGCGTCAGCACGATGCCGGTGGCAACCAGCGAGGCGAGCGCGTAGAACGAGCGCCGGCTGCGTATCTCGCGCACGATGAACGCCACCAGAAGCACGGCGAATGGAACCACGGTGCTTCGCGAGTACGTCGAGAAGATGGCGACGATGAGCACGAGCACGCCGAAGACCGACAGCACGCGGTAGACGCCGCGCCCCGACCGGACCGCGAACAACCCCAGCGGAAGCGCGGAGCACATGATCGACGCCGCTTCGTTCGGATCCGGGTGCGCGCCCGAAAACCGCAACACCCCGACCCCGAGGAAGCTCAGGCCGCCTTCCGCCATGCCCGTCGCGATCGCAAATATGCCGATGGCCACGGTGGCCACCGCGCCCGCGAAGGCCACGAAGGCCAGCGTTCGCAGCTCCTCCGGCCTGCGGATCAGCTGCACGGTGACGCCGATGACGAGGAGGCACTTGGCGTAGGAGAGCAGTTGGAAGAGCGTGAGGCCGGGGTCGTGCGCGAATAACCCCGACTGCATGGAAATCACGGTGAACAGCGCGGTTGCGTACCAGAAGACAGGATCGGCAAGTCGATTGCCATCGCCGCGCAGGAGCGACAGCAGTACGGCGAAGAACGTGATCAGGACCACGACGGGGGCCGCGTCGACGGGCGAGTAGCGCCCCATTCCGGAGTAGATCCAGAACACGACGAAATACAGACCGAGCCGGGGACGGCACACGACGACGGCGGCGCCGGCGACCCCGGCGAGCGCCATGATGAAGAGGTTGAGGAGCGAGGAGTATCCGGCGAGCTTGAATGCCAGCCAGACGAGGATGGGCAGGATCGCGACCCCGCCGAGGAGCGCGGTCACGCGCCTCGAAGGAAGCGATCCGGCGTGGCCGGTCACGGCGCCTTCCGCCGCCGGATCCGGGCGAAGTCGGAAGCGATCGGTTCCAGGAGGTCCCGCGCCGCGGCGGAGCGTCCCCGGTTGGCGCGCCACTCCGTCATGAAGAGCGCGATGATTACGCTCCACCCCAGGCCGACCCCCGCTCCGATCAGCACCAGCAGCTTGCGCTTGGGCCGGCTCCGGAGCGTCGGCGGCTGCGCACGATCGAGGACCTGGACGACCGGCGTGTCACGCGCCTCCTCGATGCGCGCCTTCTCGTACTCGTTCACCAGCATCTTGTAGACGGCGGTCTGCACCTCGACCGCGCGCTTCAGCCGCATGTACTCGAGGGCAACGTCGGGCACGTCGCCGAGCGCGGGCAGGAAGGAATGCACGAGGTCGGCATCGCCGGCGTCCTGGTGGCCCTTGAGCTTCTCCAGCTGGCTGACCACCTCGTTGTATTCGGTCTTCTTGCGCTGGTACTCCTCGGAGCTCGTCGAGGTGTAGTGCGCCATGATCCGCATCTCGGTCTCGAGCGAGATCGCGCGCGACGACAGGTCGGTGATGATGTCCATCGCCGAACGCAGCTGCTCGTCGAGGTCGACGGTGTCATTCTTCTGCTGGAAGTCCTTCAATTCGTCTTCGGCCTGAGCCAGGAGCTTCTCGCGTTCGAGCAGCTGGCGTTCCACGAAGTCGCGCGTTCGCCCGGCGCGGGACACCTTGAGGCCCCGGGTCACTTCGTCGAGGAACTCGACCATGCGGTTCGCGATCTTCGCGGCTCGTTCGGGATCCCGGTCCTCGAAGGTGACGATGAGCAACCCGTTGTCGAGGAGCGTGAACCCGCAGTGGGAATGGAAGGTATCCAGCGCGTCCTCGATGCGGTCAGAGCCGTATGACTTCATCAGGTCGAACTCGGAGATGATCTTCTCCCCGATGGTCCGGCTCTTGAGCATCTCGATGTAGATCGTCTCCGGGGCCGCGCCCGTCGCCATGGGACCGAGCAGCGGCGCCGAAAGCTGCTGGACCAGCTCGGCGTAGACGGGAAACGAGGTCGTGGGCTCCGGCGGGAACAACGACGTCGTGGCCGTATACCAGCTGGGCAGGATGACGCTCACCACGCCCATCACCACCGCGCTGATCAATGTGCAGGCGACGATGAATTTCCGCCACGCGATCAGTGTCTTGAAGAAAGAGAGCATCCGTATGATGGAGTGGGTCTACTTTTCGATGACTCGCCGCGTCTCCGCACTGCCGACGGGAGTCGCGATGGGACGAACTTTCTCATGGCCCGGGCGCATCGCGTCCAGCGGCGGCACCGCCGAACGGGTGCTTTCGGCCTTCTCCCACACGACCTGGCGGCGCCCCGCGAGGAACCGCACCATCGCCACCAGGGCGGCGTAGTTGACCATCGTGAAGTAGAAGGGTACGTACAGCACGCGCGGCACGTCGGGCCGTGAACGCATCATCCAGCCCAGGCACGCGGCGGCGTAGCATAGCACCTGAAGGACCATGAAACCAGCATAGAAAGGCGAGCGCGGCACCAGCGCCGCGTTGGCGGCGAGCAGCACGAGGAGGACGGCTCCCACGCACCAGCGCAGCAGCTTGTGGGAGACGAACTGCCACAGGCGGATCCCCCGCACGCGGCCGCGCAGGCGCCTGAATCCGGTGATTCCGCGCAGGACGATGCGGACCTTGCGCCCGAACTCCTCCTCCCACAGATCGGCGGAGCGCTCGATCGCCAGAGCGCGCGGCTCGTAGACGATGCCGTATCCCTGGCTGGCGACGTCGAACGGAACCTGGAGATCGTTGGCCACATCGGAGTAGAGGTCGCGGAAGAGCCGGCGCCGGACGGAGAAGATGGAGCCGTTGGCGACGAGCACGCTTCGCAGACGGCTCTCGTACATCTTGATCCGCGCCTCGTAGCGCCAGTACAGGCTCTCTCCCTGCCCGGCCGAGCTCAGATCGTTCGAGTACACGAGTTCGCCCACCGCACATCCGATGGACGGATCGCGGAGGTGGTCGACGAGTCGGATGATCGCGTCCCGGCCCAGCACCGAGTTGGCGTCCGTGAACACGACGATGTCCTCGGTGCGCAACCGCACGACGTCGTTCAGAACGGCGTTCTTGCCCTGCCGCCGATCCGAGTGGTGCACCTCGACCCCGCGGTCCCGGTACTCTTCGGCGATCGAGACGGTAGCGTCGGTGGACCCGTCGGAAGCCACGACGATCGCGAGCCGGCGCGGGTAGTCGAGCGACAGGCTGTTTTCGATCTTCTGGCGAATGACCTTTTCTTCGTCGAAGGCGGAGATGATGAGGCAGACCGACGGGGTCTCTCCCCCGCCGGGGGCGGGCTCGCGCCGGCGCGACGCGCGTGCCAGCGCGGCGAGCAACGCGGGATAGCCGATATAGATGTAGATGAGAAGCGCGAGGCTAACCCAGAAGACAACCTGCCACATGATGACGTAACTCCTCGAAACAGAACCCGCGATGCAGACCGCACGGCACCGATTCGTGCCACGCGCGTGTCATGGAGTCGTTATCAAATGGCCTCTTCGCAACCTCCGTCGCGCCGTTGAGGGGCACTTGAAATGGTACCACAGCCCCCCGCTTCGACCCAGTGCGGATTTCTGGTACTCGTTTACCACAGATCGTCGAGTCGAAACACCGAAAACCCGTCCGCGGCGAAGCCGACCCAGAGGTACTGATCATCGGCGCGAAGATCCGTGACCTCGGATCCCTCGAGGCCGTCGTCGGCCCGAATCCACCGGGTCCCGCCGCGGCTGACCAGGCCGAGCCCCGCCGTGGTACCGAGGTAGACGTGTCCGCGCCGGTCGAACTCGATGGCCGTCAGCGGCCCCGGCGGCCGGGCGACGTCGCGCGGCGGCGCCCCCGCGCCGTCCCCCGCCAGCTCGCCGGGCTCGACCCGGTCCCAGCGGTCCGCGGCGCGATCGAACCGGTAGAGATGCCGCGACGTGACCACCACCCACTCGCCGCCCGGCGCGCGCTCGAGGTCGACGGCGACCTCGGAGGAGTCGATGCCGGGAAAGGCCTCCAGCCCGCCGCCGGTGCATCGTACCGGCGCGCGGCCGCTGATGGCCCAGACGGCGCCGTCGGCCGCGCGCACGTCGACGATGCCATGGCCGCCGAGCGAACCGGTGCCCCGCGCCATGCGCAGCCAGATCTCCCCGTCATAGCGATACATGGAGCCGGAGCGCATCCCCACCCACGTCCGGCCGTCCGCGTCGACGGCCACACCGGTGAACGAGGGATCGGTTTCGATGATGTCGGGCGAGAGATCGCTCCAGCCGTCGGGACCGTGGCGCCGCACCGTCCATCGGCCCGCCACCGCGACGCGGCCGTCCGGCGAAACCGCCAGCGCACGCGCATCGGTCGGGCCGGACTCGACGGTGTATCGCTGGACCAGCGCGTTCGCGGACACGATGCGCCCGCCGTTGACGAACCACGCGTTGCCGCTGAGGTCGATCGCGATGGATTCGACCCGGCCCGACGGCAGGCCCTCCGCCATCACCTCGCGAAACGCGCTGCCGCGATCGATCCCCACCACCGCGCCCGCGCTGGTTCCGGCAAACGCACCGGCGCCGTCCGCGACGATGACCGGCCAGACGGCGTCGTCGTCCGGCGCACCCATCGACACGCGCTTCCAGTTGCGTCCGCGGCGTACGGCGATCCACCCGTCCCCCGACGCCCACAGCGACCCGTCCACACCGGCCGCGATGTCGAGCGCATCGCCGAGCGGGATATCCGGCGGCGCACGAACGGCCGTACCCCGGCTCCCGTTGAACCGGTAGAGCCCCTCGCGCGACACGAGCACGTAGACACTCCCGTCGACGCCGATGGCGAGGCGCCGTGCTTCGCCGCGCGGCAATCCCGCGCCGGCCTGATACCACGCGAACGTCGAATCTTCGAACTGAGCGCACAGCCCGGCCAGACACGCGAAGTAGCGTGGGCCCACCGGCTTCGGGTCCGCGATGGCCAGCACCGCGTTGTCCAGGAGCGAGTCGCGCTCGGTCAACGCGTAGGCGCCGTCGGCGGCGATCACGCCGACGCCGGACCCGCGCGAACCCACCAGCAGCTCGTCGCGGTGACCGACCGCGAGGCAGGAGAGGCGCGCGAGCGGCAGACCCCGCAGGACCCCCGGGTCGCGCGGCGTGAAGACGTGAACGTCGCCACCACGGAAGATCGACAGTCCGCCGTCGGTGGCCACCACCACGCTGTCGCCCTTGGCCACGACGGCGCGCACCGCCGCCGACGGCAGCGCGGGCCCCGCCGGGATGCGATCGACCTGGCGTCCGGTGCGAATGTCGAGGCGGAACAAGCCGGCCGTCGTGCCCACCCACAGCGTGTCCCCCGCGTGGCAGATCGCCTGAACCGACGGCACCGGGCCGACGTGCCAGAGCGCCGGCTCCGCGTCGGCGCGGATCGCGGGCGCGGCCGCCAGCGCCGGGGCGGCGGCGAGAACCGCCGCGAGGACGCATTTGTGCTTCCCGGTCCACGGGCGGTTGAGTAGCCTCGGGCACCGGTCCCGCGACACCGTCACATCGCCGGGGCGATTCAGGAGTGGAATCATGCGCGTGAGTTTCATCGCCAACCCGACCGCCGGACGCGGACGAACGCGCGCCCTCGTCGAACGGCTCGCGGGCGCGCTGCCGGGCGACGCCAACCTGCTGTGGACGTCGGGGCCGCGCCACGCGACCGAGCTCGCGCGGGAAGCCGCGCGCACGTCCGACGTGGTCTGCGCCGTCGGCGGCGACGGCACCGTGAGTGAAGTGGTCAATGGTCTCATGCCCGAACCGGTCCCCATTGTCGTCGTTCCGACCGGATCCGGCAATGATTTCGCGTCGATGGTGGATTGTCCCCGCACGGCGGCGGAGCTGGCCCGTGTCATCGCCGACGGCACGGGGCGCCGCCTGGACGTGATCGACTGCGGGGACCGGTACTGCGCCAACAGCATCGGTATCGGCTTCGAAGCGCTCGTCACCTGCAACAGCCTCACGATCCGCCGGCTGCGCGGCCTCCCCCTGTACCTGCTCGCGGTGATGAAGGCGCTGGCCACCGTCGAGACCAATCGCTTCACCCTCACCCTCGACGGAGCGACCGAGGTTCGCGGCGACTTCCTGCTGGTGTCGGTGGCGAACGGCCCGCGAGCCGGAGGCGGGTTCTACCTCAATCCGGGGGCACGACCCGACGACGGCGTGATCGACGTATGCGTCGCGTCGCGGATGTCGCGCCTGCGGATCCTCGCCATTCTCCCGCGCACGCTCAACGGCTCGCACCTGGACCGGCGCGGCATCGCGATCCACCGGGGGGCCCGGATCCGCATCGCGGCCGAGCACCCGTTTCCGATCCATATCGACGGCGAATACCTGGGGCGGCGGGAGACCCCGCTCGACCTTTCGATCCTTCCGCGCGTGCTCCCCGTGCTGTGCCGCAAGGACGGCGCCGCTTCCGGAGCAGCCGCGCCGCTCGAGACGATTCTGTGAGGGAGCCGCGGGCTAGGGGTCCCGCGGCGACTCCACGGACGGGGTCGGGCCGCTGGCGCCCATGACGCGGGGCGGGGAGACACGGTAGCCGATCCAGCCCGGCATACCGTGCTCACCGCCGATGAAGACGCTGGCGGCCTCGATCCGCCGCCGCTCCGCGTCCGACCAGGGGCCGAAGAACAAGTCCAGAACGTTCTCGCTGTCCATGACGACGTCGATGCCCGCCTCCCGCACATACTCACCCATGTGCCCGGTCTCCAGTGCGTGCAACGCCGCCCCGTTCACCTTGCCGTCGAGATTGACCACGTGCCGGTTCGAGAAATACCCGATGGCGCCGCCCTGGAAGACGCCGATCGTATCCGACGCGTCGGTATGCGTCGCCACCCAGCGCGCGACGTCGTAGAACCGGTAGATGGGCGTCGTTCGGTACGCCGCCGTGTATCCCATGAACAGGAGCGCCGACGCGTAGACGCCGCTCGCCGCCAGTGCGGCGCGGCGCACCGCGTGGGGCTGCCGGGCGACCCACGTGATCACGTCGTCCGCGAACAACCCGGCGAAGACCATCCCGACGAAGTAGAGCGGATAGTAGTAGCGCAGGAAGAAGAAGATGCCGAAAACCACCGTCGAGTACGCGAGTATCATCACGACGGCGAAGAGGAGCAGGAAGTCGTAGTCGCGGGCCGCCCACCGGCGCCGCCTCCGGTACCACCACACCGCGAACCCGGCGAGCGCCAGGATACCCATGACGTCGGTTACCGCGCCGACCGGGTCGGAGCCCGGTCCCGGGGCGGAGATCTTGCGCACCGCGCGGAAGAGCGGGTGCACGGCGGGGAGCACGCGCAGCGTGTCCATCGAATGTTCCAGATGCTGGGCGATGAACGGCAGCGTCGGTCCGTTTTCGACCATCGACGCCGGCCCCAGTCCGAACAGGGGCGCATAGGCGACGCTCAGGAACCGGGTCGCGCGCCCGCTCTCCGGTATCGGAGAACCCACCGCGACAGCACCGTAGATGAGCCATGGCAGGCACACGAGTCCGGCGACGGCGACGGCGGCGGCGACGTCGCCGCGCCAGCGCAGGCCCGCCCCGCGCCGGCGCAGCACGAGCAGATAGTCCAGGCACATGACGAGCGCCAGCAGACCGAGATCGGCGCGGGCGAGGAACGCCGCGCCGAGGAGCGCGCCGATCGTCACGAAGCGCCGCCGCGGCGCATCCGTCACCGGGCGCACGCGCTCGACGTAGTACACGGTCGTCAGGGCAAGCATGAAGACGGCGAGTGCGGTTTCGAGTCCGTTCGCCGCCTGGCGCATGACGATCGGAGAGAACGCCCACGCCCCCGCCGCGATCAGCGCCGCACTCTCGCGCGCCCGCCGCGCGACGAGGCGGTACACGAGATACGCCGTTGCCACGGTGAGCAGGGCCGACAGCACCAGCGCGAGGTGCACGGGCAGGGACGGATTGTCGCCCGTGACGAGGAAGATGGGGACGAGGATCGCGACGTACAGGGGCTGGAAACCGTTCGTGAGGTGCACGCCGTCGAAGGTCGGGCCGACACCCTGCGCGATGTGGTGGGCGATCTGGAACGCGTAGAAGCTGTCGTCGTAGAGAAACCCGTTGCGCGCGAGCGTGGGAAGGCCCAACGCGGCGACCGACAGATGGACGGCAGCGGTCGCCGCGAGGACCACGAAGAGTCCCGGGTTAGGGCGTTTCAAGGCGGGCCGTTACCAGTAGTTTCCTGAGACAACCTCTTGCGTGAAGCCGTTGATTTATCGTGTCTTATGGTACCCGAAGCCGCCCCGCCCTGTCAACCGGCACGCCTAAGACCCGCCCGGCCGCCGGGTTAGGCCCCCGGGCTCGGCCGCGCGCGCGGGCGATTGAACGCGGCGGGCCGATGGGATAGTGTCAACGGTCCGATCCACCGAATGAGACTATCCGTGCACCCCTCGCGAAGCATCGTCGTCGCCGCGTACGCCGGCATGTGCGTCATCTGGAGCTCCACGTGGCTGGCCATCAAGGTGGGGCTGCGCGGGGCGCCGCCGCTGACCGGCATCGCGGTGCGCATGACGATCGCATCGCTCATCGTGCTTGTGATCCTGCGCGCGCGGCGCATCCCGCTGCCCAGGGAACGGCGCTTCGTGCGGCTCGGGCTCTTTCTCGGGTTCTTTCACATCGTCCTTCCCTACACGCTGGTCTACCTCGGGGAGCAGCGCATCTCGTCCGGGCTCGCCGCCGTCCTCTACGCCACCATGCCGCTGTTCGTGGCACTCCTCGCGCGCCTCGCCCTGGGCGACAGCTTGACGGTGCACAAGATGGTCGGAATCGTTGCGGGCATGGCGGGCGTCGCCGTCATCTTCGTCGAGAGTCTCCACGTCGGCCCCGCGGAGACGGCGGGGACTTTGTGCGTGCTGGGGAGCGTCCTCGCATCGACCGTCGGTTCCGTGGCCACCAAACGCTGGAGCCGGACATACCATCCGGTGGCGTCGCTGCTCATACCGTTCGTGACCGCCACCGTCGTGACCGCGATCGCCGCGGTCGGTTTCGAGCACGCCAACCCGCTCGCCTTCGACGCGCCGACGTGGCTCGCCATCCTCTACCTGGCGGGTGCGGGGTCGGTGGGCGCGTTTTCGCTCCTGTTCTTCGTTCTGAAGCATCTCGACGTGACGGTCGTCGCCTATCAAACGTTTATCATCCCGGTGCTGGCGTTGTTCCTCGGGTGGACCTTTCTCGGGGAGCACGTCTCGCGGCACGTGACGCTCGGGACACTGCTCATCTTCGCCGGCGTGTCCTTCGCCACGATCTTCGCGCCGCGTCGCCGCGAGCGCGTCATTCTCCCGCGGCCGCAGGCATGACATGACGCGCCGGCACCCATCTCCCGTCGACGACGCCGTCGCGATACTGCGCGATGTGCGGCACCTCGTCGTCGCCACCGGCGCCGGCATGTCGAAAGAAAGCGGCATCCCGACCTTCCGCGACGCGCCCAGCGCGCTCTGGGAGGCGTACGACCCCGAGGAGCTGGCCACGCGCGACGGCTTCCGGCGCAACCCGGAGATGGTGTGGCGATGGTACGCGGCGCGCCGGGCGATGATCGCGCGGGCGCGTCCCCACGCCGGGCACATCGCCATCGCCCGGATGCAGGCGATGTTCTCCCCCTTTCTGCTCGTGACGCAGAACATCGACAACCTCCACGTGGCCGCGGGCTCGACCGGCGTCGTCGAGCTGCACGGAAACATCTTCCGTTACAAGTGCTTCGACCGGGATCATCCGGCGGCGGAGCCGCCCGTCACCACCGACGAACCACCGCGGTGCGCGTGCGGATCGTACCTGCGCCCCGACGTCGTGTGGTTCGGCGAGCTGCTGAACCCGGATCATATCGATCGCGTCTACGTCGCGCTCGGAACCTGCGAGGCCATCCTCGTGGTGGGCACATCGGGAATGGTGTACCCGGCGGCCGCCTTTCCCGAGGTGGCGCGCGCGGGGGGCGCGCGCGTCATCGAGGTCAATCCGGAACGGACCCCCCTCACACCGCTGGCCGACGTGTTCGTGCCGGGGGGCGCGCGCGACGTCCTGCCGCGCATCGTCGCCGGACTGCAGGCGAGCCGGGGCGGTCATACGGATTGACCGCACGGACGTGCTATGATAATCGGAGTAAGCGTTCCGGTCCGCCGCCGGCCGGCGAAAGAGACCGGCGCCGTCGGATCCACTCTCCCCTGCTCGAGGTTCTGGCAGTCTTGATGCGTCCCCGATTCGCCGTCCCTACCGTCGCGTCGCTCGTCGCGGGCGTGCTGCTCGTGCTCGTGGCGGTCCCGGCCCGAGCCCAGCTCGTGTCTCGCTTCGAGGTGCGGGAGACAGTGATCTCGCCCGACGGTGACGGCAAGCAGGACTCGACGCGTATCCGCTACGCCCTCGCCGACACGGTACTGTCGGTGGGACTCTACGTGTTCGCCGCCGATTCGGTGACACCGGTCGACACGCTGCGCGCGCCGCAACCGGCGGGCGCGAACGGCGACGTCTTCTACTACTGGAAGGGACAGCGCTGGGACGGCACTCCTGCCCCCGAAGGCGCGTACGTCGTCACGCTGGCCGCGGTGGGCCTGTCGCAGAGCGCGACGATGTCGCTCCCCGTCTTCATCGACGTCACTCCGCCGTCGATCCAGATTCTGAGCGTCATTCCGGCCGTCTACGCGCCCGGCGTCGCGCAGGCGGACACGGCGGCGAGCATCTCGTTCACGATCTCGAACGCCTCGCCCGTCTATCCCGGCCGGGTCCCGGACGAGTTGACCACGGAGATCCTCGAACCCGGTGGCACCGCGGTGACGCCGCTCGACATCGTGACGCGCCCGGCCTACGCCGGGGCGAACGGGAGCTACGTCACCTCGTGGGACGGGCGGGACCAGGAGTCGTCCCTCGCCGACGGCGAATACACCGTGACCCTTGCGCTCAACGACGCCGCCGGGTACACGGCCCGGTCCACGTACCACTTCGAGGTCGACACGCGGGCCCCGTCCATACGAACGACGAACGTCAGCGAAAGTGCGAGTCTGCGCGTCGTTCCCGACAGCCTGCGGGGATCCGCATTCGACGCCCGCGGCGTCGATTCCCTCTATGTTCGCTACCCGTCTTCGCCGTACATGCCCGTTGCGTCGACGACGCTGCGCAACGACTCGCTGATGTTCGCCGTGGTGCTCGCGGACTCGTTCCTCACCGAGGGGCGTTACCAGCTTCTGTTTCGCGCCGTGGATACGGTGGGGCGGGTCGGAACGCTCACGTTCACATTCACGTACGACGAAACGGCCCCCGCCGCGCCCGCCCTGGACCCGTACAACGGCGTCTGGCGGGCGCCGCGGTACCCGCTCTCCGGCACGGTCGAGGCCGGCCTGGGCATCGGCATCGTGTCCATCCTCCGCAACGGAACCCGGATCGATTCACTCACGCTGACGACCTCGAACCATTTCAGCACCGACGTCATTCTGGAGGCGGGCCGCAACGACCTGGTTGCGTACGTCCGTGACCCGGCCGGCAACCAGAGCCCCCTGTCCAATACGGTGTCGGTGACGTTCGACTCCGGGTCCGGATTCTTCGCGCCCGCACCGTTCGTGCCCGGCGCATTCTTCGACGTCAACGCCCCGCGTGTGGCGAGTTCCACCACCCTGCGCATATACGACATCAACGGCGACCTGGTAACGTTTTTCAACGACGACACACCGCAGCAGTTCTATTCCTTCCAGTGGAGTGGACGCAACAGCAGCGACCAGCCGGTGCGCAAGGGACCGCTGGTGGGTGTGGCGGTCGTCGACTACGCCGACGGGACGCGCGACGTCTTCCGCGGCACGTTCCTCTACAACCCGGATGCGCAATGAGACGCGCCCTCGGCATCGCGATCGTCGTGACGGCCGCCCTGTGGCCGGCCGGGAACGCCCGCGCCGAGTCGTCACAGGGCGGCGCCTTTCAGCCACCCCCGTACGGCGCGCGGGTCTGGGGAATGGGAGGAGTCGGGGTGGCGGTCGTCGACGACGAGAGCGCGCTGGACTGGAATCCCGCGCGGCTGTCGCTCGCGCCGCGCACGCTGGGGGCGTCCTACGTCGACCTCGTGCCGGGCGCGGGCGTCGGGCAGGCGCAGCTGGTATTCGTGACACCCTTCGGGCACCCGTCGAGTGAAGATTCGACCGTCGCGACCCACGCGGGCGGCATCATGTTGACAAACATCTCCGCCGACATCATCGGCGGCGAATCGTACACGGAAAACCACCTGCGCGCCGCCTATGCCTACTGTCCCGAACCGCTGGTCACCTTCGCCATCGCCGGACAGCTGTTCTTCTCGCGCAGCGGAGTGGACGGCTTCGATGCCTGGGGTACGGGGATCGATCTGGCCGGCCGGCTGTCATTGACCCGGAACTGGGACGTCGGCGTGGTGGGACGCGACGTATTTTCCCGCTACACCTACAGCGACGGCCGCGACTACCAGAAGCAGCGCCAGATCGTGATCGGGCTCGCCACGCGGACTCTGCCCTTCGCCGTGGTGAGCGTCGACGCCGTTCACGCCTACTCGGGATGGTCGCGGGTGATGGCGGGTGTCGAGACCCCTTACATATTTGGGCTGCTCGCCGTGCGCGCCGGCGTGACCCGCTACTCGACCGGGGAGGCGCGCACCGCCCCGTCCTTCGGCGCCAGCGTGCGAACCGGACGTCTCACCGCGCACTACGGCGCGAATCTCGATACCGAAGAGGCCTTCGGGACCGTCCACCGCCTCTCGCTGGCCGTCCGTCTATGACCACGCGCGTCGCGCGCGCAGGGCGCGTGCGATCCCTGCCAGCGACGCACCCGCGAAGATGCAGATCACAGGCTCCACGGGAAGGCGCCCGCGCAGCGATCCGAAGAACACCACCGCGACCGCGGTGTGCGTGACGACGATGCCGTACGGAAGCACGAGGTCCCGCCAGCGGCGACGGGTGATCCACAGACCGATCGCGAAGAGGGGCAACACGGCGAGCGCGTACAGCATTCCAACGTCGGTGGTGGCGGCCAGTCGCCCCGGCCCCGTGTCCTTGCTCCACCACCACCCGCTCCGGATGCCGCTCAGTCCCATGTCGCTCTTCAGGCGCCAGAAACGCACCAGCTTCCAGCCCACCAGAGCGGGGATCTCGCCCGGGTTCTCGCGCAGGTAGTCGCGCCCCAGCTGCCACGCCATCCGGTCGCGGTCGACCTCGGAGAGCGTGGAGAGCGTGTCGAAGTGCGGGAGCGCCCCGAGCGGCGCCGCCCCGCCGCGCCACCCCGCCACACTCGCCACCGCGGGGTTGTTTCCCTGGTAGAACGTGATCCCGCCGTGCGTCGTCAGCATCCACCCGCCCATGACGCGGGCGTTGCGCACCACCCACGGGGCCAGGATGACCGCGAACACGGCCACCACGAGCGCCGCGCGGACGAGCCGGCGGCGCCACCCGGACGCACCCAGTACCAGCAACGCCGCAATCGTCCATTCCAGGACGGGCAACCCGGTGGGACGGGTCAGCGTCGCCAGCCCCAGCAGGGCGGCGACGGCGACGGCGCGCGCGGTCGACGCGGCTTCGAGATCCCGCACCCGCGGCACGACCCACAGCGCGCCCAGCAGGAACACCATGTAGAGGTTCTCGGTGAGCAGGTATCCGGACGCAAAGATGAGGAAGGGACTGACCGCGGCGAGCGCCGCGGCGGCGAGTGCCGTCGCCCCGTCGAAGACCCGCCGCGCCACGAGCGCGGTCAGCAGGACGACGAACCCTCCGAGGAGCACCTGGGCCACACGCCCCGCGACGGGGTCGGGCCCCGCGAGCGCATAGATACCGGCGAGAAAGAAGGGGTATCCGGGCGGGCGGCGTCCGGTGACGTGCCCGTCGCCGCCGGCGAACGTCCCGTCGCCGACGAGATGGGCCGCGATGGCGTGGTAGTCCTCCTCGTCGCCCCTGGTCATGGCGCCGAGGCCGACGACCCACGCGCTGAATACGAAACGAAGCACGATCGCGACGATGACAATCGCCGCGATCGTGCGTCCCCGGGCCCTGGGACCGACAGCGGTCACCGTGTCTTTTCGGACATCACCTTGGCCTGCGTGAACAACAGAAGGTAGTCACGTCCACCGGCCTTGCTGTCGGTGCCCGACATGTTGAAGCCGCCGAACGGGTGTGCTCCGACGAGCGCGCCCGTGCACTTGCGATTGAAGTACAGGTTGCCGACGTGGAAGTCCCGCCTGGCGCGCTCGATGTGTTCACGATTGCTGGAATAGAGGGCGCCCGTCAGTCCGTATTCGGTGTTGTTCGCGACCTCCATGGCGTGGTCGAAGTCCTTCGCCTTGATGAGCGCGAGCACGGGGCCGAAGATCTCCTCCTGGGAGAGTGTTGCATCGGGGGCGATATTGCCGAAGACGGTGGGCTGGATGAAGTAGCCCTTGCCCGACGCGCGCATGCCGCCGGTCAGCAGATCACCCTCGGACTTTCCGGCCTCGATGTAGCCCAGGATGGATTTCACCGCGCCCTCGTTGACCACCGGGCCCATGTAGTTGTCCTTCGACTCGTACGGGGCACCCTGTTTGATCGCGTTGACCCGCGGCACCAGGCGTTTCACGAACTCGTCGTACACCTTCTGATGGATGATCGCGCGCGAGCACGCGGAGCACTTCTGCCCCTGGTATCCGAACGCGGAGGCCAGCACCCCCGTGACGGCGTCGTCGAGATCGCACTCGTCGTCGACGATGATGGAGTCCTTACCGCCCATCTCGAGGACCACGCGCTTGATCCAGATCTGCCCCGGGCGCGTCTCGGCCGCGCGGCGATTGATTCCCAGCCCGACTTCCTTCGACCCGGTGAAGGCGATGAAGCGCGTCTTCGGGTGCTCGACCAGGAAATTGCCCACTTCGCCGCCGCCGCCCGCCACGTAGTTGACCACACCGGCGGGCAGGCCGACCTCTTCGAGAACCTCGACGAACTTCGCGGCGATCACGGGCGCGTCGCTGGACGGTTTCAGCACCACGGTGTTCCCGGCCACGATGGCCGCGGTCGTCATGCCGGCCATGATCGCCATGGGGAAGTTCCAGGGCGGAATGACGGCGCCCGCGCCGAGGGGAATGTACTCGAGCGCGTTGCGCTCCCCCTCGACCTTCGTCAGCGGCTGTTCCTGGGCCAGGCGGAGCGCCTCGCGCCCGTAGAACTCGAGAAAGTCGATCGTCTCCGCGACGTCGGCATCGGCTTCCACCCAGCTCTTCCCCACCTCGTAGACCATCCACGCCGAGAAGTAGAACTTGCGCTCGCGGATCAGCTTCGCCGCCTTGAACAAATAGGACGCGCGCTCTTCCGCAGGCACCTTGCGCCACGACTCGAATGTTTCCAGCGCGGCATGCAGGGCCTGCTCGGCGTGGCCGCGGTTTCCCTGCGCCACCTTGCCGACCACATTGTCGGGGTTGGACGGATCGATGGACGCGATCCGCGGGGCGGTGGAGCGCTTTTCGCCGCCGATGATGAGCGGATACTCGCGCCCCAGCTCCGATCGCACCTGGTCCAGCGCGGCCTTCATCTTGGACGCAACGGCGGCATCGCCGAAGTCGGACAACGGCTCGTTGACGAATGGCGTCGACATGAATATCTCCTTACGAATCAATAAATTATCGGCTTGCGGCGGACTGGCGTAGCGGAAGCCGGCAGGCCGCGGACGCGGCCACTCGTTCGGTACGTCCTGTACTATAGGCAACCGGACCACCGGCTGTAAACGGGCATTTTCCCGGGCACCGGCGCCGCGCGCGATGCATTGAGGCTTGCACGCCGCGCCCCGCGTTGGCTACCGTCGACAGTTGCAATGGACGTGCATCTGGAAGCGATCGTCGTTCGGTACGCCGAAACCGATAAGATGGGCGTGGCCCACCATTCGAGCTACCTGCTCTGGTTCGAAATGGGGCGCACGGGGCTGTTGCGCGCCGCCGGCTACGCGTATCGCGACCTGGAATCCGGGGGCGTGATGCTCCCCGTCGTCGAGTACGGCGCGCGCTTCATGAAGGGCGTCCACTACGACGATACCCTCGCCATCGAAACGGTCGTGCGCGATATCCGCAGCCGCGCGGTGACGTTTGGCTACCGCGTGCTGCGCGGCGAAGAGATGATGGCGGACGGATTCACGATCCACGTGTGCGTCGATGCCGAGAACCGTCCCCGGCGCTTTCCGGAGGGTGTGCTGGAAGCGGTGGCGCGGTATCGCGCCGGCGATCAGTAGCGGATCTCGAAGGTGCGCGGCGGCGGGGCGGGGCTGTCCTCCCAGCGCGATTCGACCCGGTCGACCCGGGCGCCCGGGGGTCCCGTCCGCACGAAGGACAGCGCGCGCTCGCACAGCGGGCGCGGCCCCACGAAGAAGGCCTCGACGCGCCCGTCGGGAAGGTTCTTCACCCACCCCGCCACTCCGAGAGATGCGGCCTCACGCCGCGTCGACTCCCGGAAGAAGACCCCCTGCACCCGTCCCCTCACCCATACGTGGAGCGCGGTCGTGCCGGCATCGGCCATCGCGGATCAGACCTCCCTGGGATTCACACGGAATAGCGCGCGGCCACGGGAAACCGGCGCCCCACGCCGAACGCTTTCGACGTCACCTTGAGACCCGGTGCGGCCTGCTTGCGCTTGTACTCGTTGCGACGCACGGCCTCGACCACCCATTCGACCGCGGTGCGGTCGAACCCGCGCGCCGCGATCTCGGCGGCGGACAGCCCGTCTTCGATGTAGAGGTCGAGAATGGGGTCGAGCACCTCGTAGGGAGGCAGCGTGTCGGCATCTTTTTGACCGGGGCGGAGCTCGGCCGACGGGGGCTTGTCGATGATGCGCTGCGGGATCACCGCCCGCGCGCGATTGTAGAGGGCCGCGAGCCGGTACACGTCGGTCTTGGGGACGTCGGACATGACGGCGAGGCCGCCGCTCATGTCGCCGTAGAGCGTGCAGTATCCGACGGCGAGCTCGCTCTTGTTGCCCGTCGACAGCACGAGGTATCCGAACTTGTTCGACAGCGCCATCAGGATGTTCCCGCGGATGCGGGCCTGGATGTTCTCTTCGGTCACATCGCGGGGGCGCTCCCGGACGATGGGCGCGAGCGCCGCTTCGTAGGCGCCCATGATGTCGCCGATCGGAACCACGTCGAGTCGCACCCCCAGGCTGGCCGCGAGGGCGCGCGCGTCCTCCAGGCTCCCCGGCGATGAAAACGGCGAGGGCATGGCGACGGCAAGCAGGTTCTCCGCGCCCAGCGCGTCGGCGGCCACGCACATCGTTACCGCCGAGTCGATTCCTCCGGAGAGGCCGACGACGGCGCGGTCGAATCCGCACTTCGCGAAGTAGTCGCGCGTGCCGAGGACGAGCGCCCGCCGGATGCTCTCCACGTCGTCGACCGGAACGTGGTCGACCGCGCTCGGCAGCGCCGCGGTATCGACGACCTCGAACGCCTCCTCGAACGCCGGCAGGACCGCGCGCACGGTGCCGTCGCCACCGGCGACCAGCGAACACCCGTCGAACACGAGCTCGTCGTTTCCGCCCACCTGGTTGACGAATACGAACGGGAGCTGGTGCCGCCGCGCGTGGCTTCGGACCAGCTCGGCGCGAAACGCCTCCTTGCCCACGGAGAAGGGCGACGCCGAGATGTTGATGAGAACCGTCGCCCCCTGCTCCGCCAGCATCGCGATGGGCTCCAGACGATACGGCCGGCGCCGGAACAGGGCCGGATCGTTCCAGGCGTCCTCGCAGATCGAGATGCCCAGCCGCTCGCCGCCGAAGGTCACCGGCGCCGTGGACTCGGCCGCGTCGAAATAGCGGGCCTCGTCGAACACGTCGTAGGTGGGCAGGAGCATCTTGTCCTGGCGGTGGACGATCGCGCCGTCCGCCATCAGCACGGCGGCGTTGGCAACACCCTTGCCCGTCTCGGCGCGGGTCCGCAGCGGGGCGCCGATGAGAATCCCGAGGCCGCGGTGCCGGCCCGACTCCTCCCGCAGCCGTTCGACGCCACGCTCGCACTGGGTGATGAACGCCGATCGCTCGAGCAGATCCTTGGGCGGGTAGCCGCTCACGCACAGTTCCGGAAAGACGACCAGCCCGGCGCCGGCGGCGGCGGCTCGCCGGACCGCGTCGGCGACGCGATCGACGTTCCGGTCGACGTCTCCGACACACGCATTGAGCTGGACGAGGGCGATTCGCACGGAATCAAGGTATACGGTCGGTGCCACCGCGGTCAACGAGCGCCGATTTGAGCGGTTGACGGGGGGTGCGAACCCGCCTACGATTCAGGCATCCCGGCTGCCTGGCCGCACCGCCTCCGGCCGCCGTTGGGCGGGACGCGCCGGGCCGAGGAGAACCCGTGAATGCAGTGATTGACGCGATGTCCGAGACGCGTCGCGAAATTCTGCTCCGCATCAAGCAGAGCGGTGGTGCGACGATCTCAGAGATCGCGAGGCATCTTGGAATATCGGACGAGGGGGCGCGGCAGCACCTCATCCGACTCGAACGGCAAGGCTGGATCGCGCGCCGGCCGGCGCGCACAGACGGAGGACGCTCCGGGCGTCCCGCGTCCGTGTACGAAATCAGCGAGCGTGGCGAGAACCTGTTTCCCAAGCGGTACGACGAACTCTCGATCGCGCTCATCGATACGGTGCTCGATCTCTATGGCCCCGCCGCGGTCAAGGCGGCACTGGCGCGGGTCGCGGACGCATGGGTGCGCGACTGGGAGACGCGGCTTCGCGGCCGGACGCTGGAAGAGCGCCTGGCGATGTTGACGGACTACTACGTAAAGAGTGATCCGTTCGCGAGCATCGAGCGTAACGGCCACATCTCCCTGATCGAGCGGAACTGTCCGTTCCGAAGCGTGGCCATGGCGCGTCCGTATCTTTGCAGTATCACCGTCAACGTCCTCACCCGGCTGCTCGGCTACAACGTCACGCGCATCCGGAGGTTTCAGGACGGCGACGGTTGCTGCGAGTTCCGCGTCCTGACTGACCGTCCCGTCGAGTCGGCAGATGTTCGTTTTGCGCTGGAACCCCGCGACGGCGACGCCGCGGGCGATGGCGAATCCGCGCTCTGACCGTCCACCGGTTGTCTGAGTAGGCCGCACGGTGCTCATTTGCGCCCGTGCCTGTGTATTCCTTTCCCGAACAGGAGGCCAGGATGAAGCACCGTTCGACCATTCCATGTCTCGTTCTTACGGCGTGCCTGCTCGTCGCGGCAGGTTGCGGCGACGACATCACGGCTCCCGGCGGCGGCGGCGGATGCGGAGGCACGACGCTGTCCATCGCCCCGGGCACAAACGCGGCCAGCCTGGACATCGTCTACTGCACGACGCAGGAT